>CAVGDP010000031.1:0-6170 GCA_963627985.1 uncultured Eubacteriales bacterium | reverse complement strand
CTTTAATACTTATTCAAATAACTTTAATACTTATTCAAATAACTTTAATAGTTATCAAAATAAAATCAATACTTATCAAAATAATATGTGATATTATTTGAATGAAATGTAGTTTTATTTTGATAAAATGCAATAGTATGAAAATACTACCCTATAAGAAATGTCTAACATCTATCCATCCAATCGCTATCAATACCTAATAACCGACAAAGATTTAATGCCTCTGTTGGAGTTGTATTAGTATTGTCCTCAACGATAGAATAATCAATATTATCCGATAGGTTAGAAATAGAGATAGGTGGCTTCAAGTTGTTATTAATAAAACCTTTAACTCTAAAATGCAAGCATTTTGAGGTAATATTAGAATAATGCGTCGTTATCACGCAAATTGAGTTACCTAAATTAATCGTTGATATAAAACCATTAAGTAATTTTACGCCCTCTATTGGATTTGTTGTCCTCGCTAATTCATCCACCAAAACCAAATAACGTTTCTTCGTTTTCACTTGTTTGATGATATTATTAAGTTGCAAAATTTCAGAGGCAAAGGATGATAAACCTTGATTATCATCTTGCTTATCTCCAATGGATTGTAAAACATTCTCCACCAAACAAATATTTGCACTCCCAGCTGCTACAAAGAATCCAAATTGTGCTAATAATTGATTGATTGCCAATGTTTTCAATATAACAGTCTTACCTGCCATATTCGCACCTGTTATCAAAATCGTACGATTATCACAAGTTATATCAATTGCTTGAAACTTCTTTCCTTTTTTGTCTAAACTCTCTTTGATAATAGGGTTAAATATCTTCTTATATTCTATAAATGAGTTATTTATTTGCGGACGAACAAGATTTATTTCAATATTCAATTCCGCTTTTGCTATACTTACATCCAAGAGTGCAACTTGCCTAACTGCTTTTTCTAATCTTGAACAATTAGGGCGTATTTTCTGACAAAGATCTTCCCTAACATCGTTTTCTATTTCAAGTATTTCATTATAAATTTGTGCAGTTTGAGGGCTATCTTGTTTCTTTAATTTTTCAAATTCTTTTCTTAATTCGTCTATTTTCGGATTATAAGCGTTGTAGATATAAAATTGACGACTTTTTGTGTGTTCTGGGTCCAAAATAGATATAATATCTTCAAATTTATCTAATATAAAGTCTTCACAATTAAGTCTTTCAAGCAATTTATTCAACTGTTCGCATGACAAACAAAAGGCTTTAATCTCAAACAAACCTATATCATCCAAATTTTCATTACGTTTGATTAAATTAATTGACCCCATAATATTATGAATATCATACAAAATACACTCTAACAACATTTTATCATTAGGAGTTGTGTTATTGAGAAATTCTTGACACTTTGCAGTCAATTCATATTGCTTTTCCAAAAAAGATTTATCGGTAGAAAACTCCAAATCAAATAGATAATCCCTACCCATAGAGGTCTTAATAACTAAATGTTCGTATATGGCTTTGAATTGTAAATTCTCGTTTATGGATTGTTTGAAATTCATTATATATTTTGTTTATTAAATATTTCTAAATCTAATTATATTATTCTAAATCAATGCAATATCACATCTTTTGCAACATCTCTTATATTATAAATAGGTAATGTTATTTTTTCTCTTAATTTCTCCACTAATTCTTCACTATTCAACTTAAAACCATTAGGAGACAATGGATTAACTGTTATTGCCAAAAGATTAGTTTTGTATAAGCAAAATATTTTTCCACCATTTCTCAAAAAGGTACGAGTATTCAATTCATCGGAGAAAATATGTGTAAAATCTTTTATTATTAATACGAATTTATCTCTATCTTTTTGTGTGGCTATTAACTCTAATAATTTATTAGTTATCATTCCTGAAATAAATAAAGTCTTTGATACAGAGAATATTGTATCTTTATATTTCTCCAACATCAACATTGAAACAATTTGCATATCAACAATTTCATTTTCTTTTGTTATAGCATAAACTCCTTGTTGAATATTCAGCAAATCTTTCTTTAATTCAGAGACATATTCAGGCAATTTAATCATCTCGTATATAAAAAGAGTCTTTTGAACAATCTTGTCTATGGACGCAGATACGACAGCACCGGTAGAGAGTATCATAGCATCTGTAATAGAAGGGGAAGCAAAAGATTTTCTTGATAAGGCTCCGTCAATCAAACAAATATCAATCTTTTTTGTTGTCTTGTCTATCAATTGTTTTAATCTAAGAGTATCCGTAGGACCGGAAAGCATCACATTACCAAACGTACTAGTACGTGCTTCTATCAATCTACCCAACGAAGTGCCGTAATGGGAAATATCTTCTATAATGGAGACGATTTCTTTTTTGGAATAAAGTTTTTCAGAAGTGATAAATAAGGAGTTAGGATAGAGAAAAACTCGTGGTTTAGATGTCTCGGTTACTTGATCTAATGTTTCACCGTCTATACCAATGGAAGTAACTGCAATTGTTTTCTTGTAATCATTCAAACGTTTGATAACATAATTCAATGCTTCCGTTTTACCGGCATTTTTTTCCATTCCAACAAAAGATATACTTTTGTAATTTAATAGTTTATTTATAAAAGGCATTTCTCTTTTTATAATTTATAATTCACTTCATTATTGCTATTAACCTTATTATATTCCAAAAGTTCTTTTTTACTAAACTATTCTTTTTGTGTTATTTTCTCAATGATATTCTTACTAAATTACGCTTTTTCTGTTATCTATATATGAAAAATATCTACCTTTCTGTATTTTCTATAATAGATACATAAATTAAACGCCGTCAAAAGAACTCCAACGGCGTTTAATTGTTTTTGTTTATTGATTTTTACGTTTGCGATTTCTCTCATGGCGTTCCAATTCAGAAGGTTCCATAGCCATTTTATCACCTGCTAATAAAGAAAGTACACCTTCTTTTTCCATTATTTCTCCTTTAAGGAAATCAACATCGCAAATACCAGGTACATAATTCAAAGGCTCTGTATAAGTTGTAATAACACCTTCATAATTTCTTAATACTACTTTGCCAGGTGCTTGAGAAATAACATATTGTGGCATAACAGGAGTTTTTCCTCCGCCACCAGGTGCATCAATTACAAACGTTGGCACAGCATAACCCGAAGTGTGTCCACGCAAACCTTCTATTATTTCAATACCTTTTGATACGCTCGTACGGAAATGTTCCAATCCCATACTCAAATCACATTGGTATATATAATATGGACGAACACGCATAGCAACAAGTCTTTGTACTAATTTTCGCATTACTCTAACGTCATCATTTACGCCACGTAACAAAACGCTTTGATTACCTAATGGAATACCTGCATTTGCTAATTTCTCGCAAGCATGTTTGGCCTCTTCGGTACATTCATTTGGGTGATTGAAGTGTGTATTCAACCAAATAGGATGATATTTCTTCAACATATTACACAAATTATCCGTAATACGCATAGGACAAACGACAGGAGTTCTTGATCCCAAACGAATAATCTCAACATGAGGTATAGCACGTAATCGTTTGATAATACTTTCTAACATATCGTCACTTACCATTAAACAATCGCCACCAGAAAGTAATACATCGCGTATCTGAGGTGTCCTTGCTATATAATCTATACCCGCTTGAATCCTATCTTGTGAAACACTTGCATCATTTTGTCCTGCAAAACGACGGCGAGTACAATGCCTACAATACATAGAACACATATCCGTAATTAAAAATAAACATCTATCTGGATAACGATGAGTTATACCCGGAACAGGAGAGTCCTCATCCTCATGTAATGGGTCTAACAAATCAGCACTTGCTTGATGCGTCTCTTTTATAGTCGGTATAGCCTGTAAACGTATTGGATCATTCGGATTATTAGGGTCTATATGAGAAAGATAATACGGAGTAATCGCCATTCTTAAGGTTTTCAAAGCAACTTTTACGCCTTCTTGCTCACTTTCAGTTAAGTTAATGTACTTTTTTAACTCATCCAAAGTCTCTATTCTATTTTTGACTTGCCAATGCCAGTCATTCCATTGTTCGTCTGAAACATTAGGGAACAATTCTTTCCTTCTATCTACTTGCATAATATATTAATGTTAATAGTTGCGTATTTCAAAGTTGCAAAGTTACTAATTTTTTGACAAATATTTTATAAACACCTTGCAAAAGTTAATGAAATAAAAAATATTTGTAATTTTGCATAACCAAAATAAGACGAAAAAAGAAATTAATATGGAGTCTTTATATCAAGATAACAGATTAGAACAAAGAGAAATATTATCATTAGTAGATGTATTGAATCGGTTAAGCAGTGTAGTTAAATCAGGCTTTCCTCTACCCTTTTGGTTAAGATGCGATATCTCCAAAATCAACCTTTATCCTTATTCTGGACACGCATACCCAGAGTTAGTCCAAAAAGATAATAATACAATTGTTGCACAAACTAAAGCAATTATTTGGAAAAGTGATTTTCAGCGAATTAATGATAAATTCAAAAAAATAGTTGGCGAAAATCTACAAGACGGAATTAGTGTTGTTTGTCATGCTCGTTTAACTTTTCATGCAGTATATGGTTTTTCACTCATTATTAGTGATATAGATCCAGATTTAACACTTGGAGAGTTAGAAAAAGAACGTATCAATTGCATACAAAGACTTAAAAATGAACAACTTTTTAATCTTAACAAAAGTACTACTTTAGTTACATTACCCAAACGTTTGGCTATAATAAGCGTACCTTCATCCAAAGGTTACAGTGATTTCATCCAAACAATTAATACCGTAAAAGGCAAATACAATATTTTTACCCACATATTCCCTTCTCTTTTGCAAGGAGACAATGCAAGTGCTCAAATAATAGAAGCCTTAAATACGATAGAGGGAGTTATTAAAAACTTTGATTGTGTGCTAATTATACGAGGAGGTGGTGGTGATATTGGCTTGCATTGTTATAACAACTACGAATTATGTAGAAAAATAGCAACTTTTCCTATTCCTATCCTTACAGGTATTGGACATTCTACCAACGAAACTGTTGCAGAGACTATTTCATTTGCAAATTTTATAACCCCGACTGCTTTGGCGGAGTATATATTAGCAAAATTCAAAACATTTGACGATAGTCTTGAAGTAATCAAGCAAAACATTAGCAAATATTCAAAAATAATTATAAAAGAGGAATTTAAGAACTTATCCTATTCAAATAATTTTCTCATAACAAACGCAAAAAACATAATGGAAGAGAAAAAGAAAAACTTATCATATCTTAAAAATTTCCTTGTAATGAACACAAAAAACATAATAGAAAAAGAAAAAAACAATATCGCCAATAATGAAAAATATTTATCCGCTCTTAACCCTATTAATATACTCAAAAAAGGCTACACTATTACTTCAATTAACGGCAATATTATACAATCAACCAATCAAATAACAAAAGGAGATAAAATAGAAACAATAACTGCTGACGGTAAATTTTATTCTACAATCGATTAAAAAAATTAAAAATATGGATACCGAAAATTTAACTTACACACAAGCATTTGAACAATTGCAAAAGATTATTGCAAAAATGGAATCATCTCAAATGCAAGTAGATGAATTAAGTGAGAACATTAAAACAGCAACTACTTTGATTAAGATTTGTAAAGACAAATTATCTTCAATAGAAGTGGATGTAAATGAATTAATCAAAGATATTGAGAAACAAAATATTAATTAATCTTATCTAAACTTATACTTTAGGTAAAATATTCTATCTCTTACTTATTTGATAAATGGAATATCTTATCAAATAGGGTTGCTATTCTCTTTTATTTTTCCAATTAACACTATTCAAATCTAACCAAGATATCCTATTATCAAAATAAAACTACATATTATTTTGATAAGTACCAGACTTGATTAAAATAACTATTGAAGTTATTAAAATTAGCGTCCGCTAAATACTCTATATTTAGATATAACTAATTTATTTTCAATAAAATTTCCAAAGACAATAATATTCTACCCTCCTTTTTCTAAAAAAACTTTAAACACTCGTTTTATTATGATTTTTCTAATATTTTTCATTCCGTGAAACATTGCTTAAAATTTTACGATAGGGAAAATAGAACATTTTAAAGAAATAGAAATTCGAATAGTATCGCATTT
>CAVGDP010000030.1:0-4006 GCA_963627985.1 uncultured Eubacteriales bacterium | reverse complement strand
ATTTGGAAATTTTATTGAAAATAAATTAGTTATATCTAAATAGATATATTTTAGCAGGCAGAAATAAAAAATTTATTGTTTATGAAAATAATTAAATACTTTGCTTGCTTTGCTTTTACCAATACATTGAGCAAGAGAATCTAAGGTCGCTTGTTTAACTTTGCTAACGGATTGAAATTTGAGTAATAAATCTTGTGCAGTTTTTTCTCCTATGCCCTCAATATCTGTTAGTTCGCTACGGAAAGTTGCTTTGGATCTCTTGTTTCTATGAAAGGTAATACCGAATCTATGTGCCTCGTCTCTTATATGTTGAATGATTTGAAGGGTATGACAACGCTTGTCCAAACAAATAGGATTGGGATCGTTAGGAAAATATATCTCCTCTAATTTTTTTGCTAAACCCACAACAACCACTTTATCATAAACATCGGCTTGCTTCAACGCCTCTATGGCACTTGATAATTGTCCCTTACCACCATCTATTATTATCAAATCTGGTAAATCTTTTTCCTCTTTTACTAATCTACTATAACGGCGATAAACTATCTCCCGCATAGAAGCAAAATCGTCCGGACCGATAACAGTCTTTACATTAAAATGTCTATATTCCTTATTACTCGGTTTGCCTTCGCGAAAGACAACACAAGACGCAACAGGGATATTTCCTTGAATATTAGAATTATCAAAACATTCTATATGATGAGGAGGACGATCCAAATGAAGATCTTTTTGCATCTGCAAGACAACTTTATTTGCCCACCTATCTGGATCTAATATTTTTTGTTTGTTTTGTTTTTGTGTCTTGTAGAGTTGTACATTGTGAAGAGAGAATTCTAATAATTTTTTCTTTTCTCCATATATTGGAATAGTCTGAATAGCATACTGTTCGGGCAGATCTACTTTCTCGGGGACAATTATTTCTTTACTTGTCCAATTCATACGCAAACGATTTTGAGATATAGCACTTGCCAAAATCTCACTATTAGATAAATCTAATTTTTTAGCAACCTCCGTACAGAAAGACATATTTATCTTGCCTTCAACAACTTTGCTCATATTAATATATAATGTATCTTCATCCTCTGTATATGAGTACACTTCCATATCGTGAGAATAAGCACTAATTATAGCACTTTTGGAGATATAATTCTCTAATAAATTGATACGTTCCTTGATTATTTGTGCTTTTTCAAATTGTTGTTTGGTGGCATATTGCATCATTTTGTCTTTTAGTTCTTTAATGTAAGAAGAAAAAGAACCTTTGATGATTTGTTTTATTCCCGAGATACTTTTATTATATTCTATTCTTGTCTGCTCACCAATACAAGGTGCTTCGCATAAACCTATTTGAGCATCTAAACAAGCACGAAATTTGTTATGTGCAATACCGTCTTCGGTTAGAGATAATGAACAGGTGCGATAAGTAAATATTTGCCGAATGAGAGTCATTAACTCTTTGAGAATTTTCTTTGAAGGATAGGGACCGAAATACAATGAACCATCATGTATAATATGCCGAGTGGTAAATATCTTTGGAAATTCTTCATTTGTAATTCTTATCCAGGGATAAGTCTTGTCGTCTTTGAGAAGTATATTGTATTTGGGTTTATATTTCTTTATGAGATTATTCTCCATTAACAACGCTTCGGTTTCATTCTGCACATAAACAAAATGAATATCTGCTATTTTGAGGACTAATAACTGTGTTTTTAGATTACGAGGTGAATCATTACGAAAGTATGATAGGACACGAGATTTCAAGTTTTTTGCCTTGCCAACATATATAACTTCACCCTTTTTATTAAAATATTGATAAACTCCCGGTGTTGTCGGCAAAGTTGCTAATATCGGTAGAAGATGATCCCTAAAAGGATTTTTTTCAAGTATATCGTAAGGATTATTTAGCATTCTTATAGTCGTCTAAATCGGATTTGACAACTTTAATACCGATATCCATTATACCAACAATCTTAGGATATTTCCCCATATTAGTAAGAGTTATTGTATATTTGCCTTTGACAGGAAATTCAACCAAAGAACGACATTTTTCTTCTACATCAATCAAATCTCCCATAGCATCGCCGACCCAATCCTTATCATAACGATCTCTAAGTTTGATAGTATTAGATTTGGAAGACTGTCTTATTACACCATCTGGGGTAATAATTTTCATTAATAACTTAATGTCCTTTTCATTTATATAAGGAGTGTGGCGAAGTGTAACATAGATATCATAAACAGACGTTGTGTCTTCTATTTCTATATCACTAAATGTAATAGTTTTCTTATCCGTTAAACGTTCCCAAGAATAAGAGTCAAAATTATATCTCTTCTCGTAAACCTTATCCCTGTTGCAAGAACTTAAAGATAGAATACTTACAACAAGGACAAGTAATAAAAGAATTCTCTTCATTATTGAATGATTTTTATTGCAATTTATTCAAACAAGATGTAACATTATCCTCTATTCTTTGCAAAATATTGGAATGTTCATCTGCTTTGATGAATTTCTTACCCGTAATATGTTCGTAGAGTTCAATATAACGATTAGATATACCCTCAATAATTTCGTCAGTCATCTCTGGGATTTTCTGTCCTGGCTTGCCCTGAAAACCATTATCCATAAGCCACTCTCTAACAAACTCTTTACTCAATTGTCTTTGCTTTTCGCCTTTGCGCTGTCTTTCTTCATAGCCATCAAGATAGAAATAACGAGAAGAATCTGGCGTATGAATTTCGTCTATTAAGTAGATTTGACCGTCTGCTTTGCCAAATTCGTATTTTGTATCCACAAGAATAAGACCATGTTGGTTAGCAATTTCGCTACCTCTTTGAAAGAGTTGCAAAGCATACTTTTCGATCTGCTCGTAATCCTCTTTGGCAACTAAACCTTGGCGAATAATTTCTTCTTTGGAGATATTTTCGTCATGACCTGCGTCCGCTTTGGTTGTTGGAGTAATAATAGGTAGAGGAAATTTGTCATTTTCCTTCATTCCTTCCATAAGAGGAACACCGCATAACTCTTTGGCTCCGTCTCTATAAGCACGATAAGCACTTCCTGCCAAATAACCTCTTACAATCATCTCAACACGGAAACCTTCACACTTCCTACCGATAGTAACCATAGGATCGGGCGTGTCAATCTTCCAATTAGGGACAATATCTTTGGTTAAATCCAAAAATTCACTTGCTATTTGGTTAAGTATTTGACCTTTGAAAGGAATACCTTTTGGTAAAACTACATCGAAAGCACTTATACGGTCAGTAACAACCATTGCAAGATACTTATCATCAATATTATAAACGTCCCTAACTTTTCCTACGTAAAGATTTTTTTGTTTAGGGAAATTGAAATTAGTTTTCGTAACTGTTTGCATAATTCAAAAGTTTTTCCTTCTTAACGTTAAAAAGTATATTTTATTTTATACTTGCCTGCTAAATGTTAGTAAGAGAATAAAAATTTATTTTCTAAAAAGAATAGGACTTGTAATACTTCTATTTTCTGTTATTTAGGAAAATACAGACGACTATAAAGTGAGTGGATATATTTATAAAAGAGGAATAGTTTTGAATAAGAAAACATATTATCTCCTTACTCTAATTTAATACGAAAACACGAAAATCATACATTATTCTAAAATCTTAAAATGCTCTGTTTCTTTTATAACGTTATTTTTTGTGGTCGTCTTTTGAGTAAGAATGGAGGATTTTTTCGTCTTTATAATAATTTGATTAGATGATATTAAGATAGGTACTAAAATCATCAGAATAACTCTAATACTTATCAGAATAACTTTAATACTTATCAGAATAACTTCAATACTTATCAGAATAACTCTAATACTTATCAGAATAACTTTAATACTTATCAGAATAACTTCAATACTTATCAGAATAACTCTAATACTTATCAGAATAACTTTAATACTTATCAGAATAACTTCAATACTTATCAGAATAACTCTAATACTTATCAGAATAACTTTAATACTTATCAGAATAACTT
>CAVGDP010000029.1:0-6800 GCA_963627985.1 uncultured Eubacteriales bacterium | reverse complement strand
TATTTTGATAATATGCGATACTATTCGAATTTCTATTTATTTAAAATGTTCTATTTTCCTTATCGTAAAATTTTAAACAATATTTCACGCAGTGAAAAATATTAGAAAATTTATAATTTAACGACTACTTAACGTTTTTTTTAGAAAAAGGGGGCTTGGAATATTATTCTATTTGAAAATTTCGCTGAAAATAAATTAGTTATATCTAAATAAAGATATTTTAACGGACACTAATAAAAATAAAATATCCTTTCATCAAAACAAAGAGACACTTTATTAAAATAATATCAGTAGTTATCAAAATAATATCAGTAGTTATTTGAATAATATTTGAGTTTATTTTTCTAATATGTAATAATATTCTTAAGAGTTATATGTTTCTCAAAATAAGAGATTGAATAATCAAAATAAAGTATTTAATTATGCGAAAAAAATGGTGTTTTATGAAAATAAAATCACGAATCACTTCGATAAAATCACATTTTATTTTTATGAGTTTAGAAGGAAGGAAAATTTTTTATAAAGCCTTGTAAATTTTGCCTGGTTTGGATAAGACTACATCGCATAATTCCAAGTTGAGTAGGGAAGAGGACAATTCATTAGAGGTTAGTCCTGTTTTGATAAGTAAAGTATCAACGTCCATCTCGCCCTCCTGTTTTAGAGTATAATATATTTTTTTGTCTATGCCAAGCAAATTTGTTCCTTTGTCTGTATCGTCTTGCTCAAACAAAGAGTGTGTGGTCTTGTGTTTATTCCAAGACATAATCTTTTCTATACTCTCTTTGGCAGAATAAATTGTTGCCCTTTGGGAAGAAATCAGAAAATTGCAACCTTCGGAGTTTTTATCATTGATTCTACCAGGTACGGCAAGGACTTCTCTATTATAGTCGTTAGCAAGTCGTGCCGTTAGAAGAGCACCACCTGTTTTGGAGGCTTCAACTACAATAACCATATCCGATAAACCTGCTATTATCCTATTGCGTGCAGGAAAATTAGGAGCAATAGGAGGTGTGTTGGTAAAATATTCAGTTATCAACCCTCCATTACTTTCAATCAGACGTTTTGCTATCTCAAAATTCTCTCTTGGGTAGATATAATCTAATCCTGTGCCCATAACGGCGAATGTCGGTATATTAAGATTCAAACAATAGGAGTGAGCCATAGCATCTATACCGTATGCAAGTCCGGAGATAACCACAGCACCCAATTCTTTCAACTCTTCAACTACTCCGCTCACCACTTCTTTGCCATAATCACTACATTTGCGAGAACCAACAACGGCTACAATACGAGGATATTCCAAAGTTTGTTTGTCTCCTTGAACAAAAAGACAAATAGGACAATCAGGAATTTGCTTCAATCGTATAGGATAGTCCTCGTCTGTAAAGAAAAAGGAGTTAATATTGTATTTATTTAGAAATTCTAATTCTTTTTCGCAGGTATTGAACATTTTGCGACTAAGAATATCTTGAATAGTTTGCTCTCTTGTTTTGAAGATAGCACGTAAATCTTTCTCGCTCATCTCAAACAAGTCTTTTGCGGAGTCTAAATGTTCCATTAGCACTTTAGCTGTACGAGGTCCTATGCCGTAAGTCTTTGATAGGGATAATTGATATATATCTACCATGAGTTATTCTTTATTTCGTGCCAAACTCTATTAGAAGGCAATCCCATTACATTATAATAATCTCCTTTTATGGACTTGATACCTATCATACCAATCCACTCTTGAATACCATACGCACCGGCTTTGTCAAAAGGTCGCTTATGGGAGACATAATATTCTATTTCCTCCTCGGTAAGACTATCAAAAAAGACTTGTGTTGTTTCGCAAAATCCGATTTCTTTGTTTGAAGATCGCATAAAACAACCTGTTATAACTTTGTGTTCTCTATTAGAGAGATTTTTGAGCATTTCTTTTGCGATATCTTCATTTTGTGGCTTGCCGAGTATTTGATTATCTAGCACAACAATAGTGTCTGCCGAAAGGAGAATTTGATTAGGCAGGATTTCTTCTTTGTAGGCTTCGCTTTTCTTTGTTGCTAAATAGAGAGCAACTTGTTCGGGGGAAAGATTATTAGAAAACGTCTCTTGGCAAAGAGAACTAACTACCTGCACATCTAATCCCATTTGCTCTAATATTTGTTTTCTTCTTGGGGAATGACTATTAAGGAGAATTGTTTTAGTAAGTGATTCCATCGGCAAACAAAAGTTTACAAAAAGATATAACAAACAAAACAGAAATATATATCATGCCCAAAAAGACATACAAATAATTGAAATCTGTTTGCAAAGTGGCTTTTTTTAGTGATAAAATATAATAGATAATAGGTGCAATTAGGATAAGAACACTAATACCTATTTGAATAGCACCTATTTGAGAGTGATAAACAAATAAAAACAGACAACATAATAAAATAAACATTACGCTAATAATGTATAAGAAAGATTTACTTTTCTTAATACCCAAGACAACTCCTATGGTTTGATATTTATTTTGTTTATCTCGCGGAGCATTAGTTACATCGCCGGTTATATCTCGTAGAAAAGTTAAGAAAAATACAATAGTGGCAAGGAAAATAAACAAAGTCTCCAAATCATTATAAGAAAAGGCAAGAGGATTAGGATATTTGTAGGTTAAGGGAACTAGAACATCGGCATTATGTGGCAATTGAGCAAGAATAACAGTAGCATAGAGAATAGAAAGAGAGATATTTCCTAATAAGAATCTAAAACGTGTATAACTTGCGTATGTATAACCGTGCAATAATGTCAATACTGCCAAAGTAATATAGTAATAATTGTTACCTATTTTCACACAAGAATAAGCACTTGCCACTATACCAACGAACCAAAGGACAATCCATAAACCTCGTAATTGCATAGCATCGGGATATTTCCTAATATCAAAAGGAGTAGTAGAATTTTGGAGAAGAATCTTTTGTTTTTCGTCAAAGAATTTGATTGCAATATTATTACCAGCGAATAAGAAACAAATACCAAAGGTGAAAATCAAAAAATTCTCCAAAGAAATATCAAGGGGTCTATTCCATTGTGTATAGAAAGGTATTATGATACTAATACGAATAAGTACAAAGGTAAGTAATATAACGATTAACTCCTTCCAACCGATTAACTTCAAAAACTCTTTCATTTACGCTATTATTTGCTTTGTTTATATCTTATGAATTATTCTTTTAGAAAGTACGACTCTCTATCTCTTTGCCCGATTCATCAAAGAAAGTCCATTTACCAATCTTATTGCCGTTTTTGTATGTACCTTTCTCTATTAGTTTATTATTAAAGTATCTTTCCCATCTACCATTAAGGACACCATTAGTATAGTCTGCTTTTTGGTATATATCGCCATTGTCATCGTATAAAGTTTCGGTACCATTTTTCAAACCATTAGAATAAGAAACATTTGTTTTGTGAGAGCCGTCAGCGTTGTACATCTCCCACTTGCCGTCCATATTACCATTAGAGAACTTGCCACGCATCTGTATATCGCCATTAATAAAATAAGAAATCCAAATACCTTCTTCTTTACCATTTACGTACGAACCTTGATGAAGAATATTACCATTTTCATAATACGTTTTCCATAATCCTTCTCTTTTACCATGAATATATTCGCCCTCACGCCATTTTTCTTTTGTTTCATAGTAATAAACCCAACGTCCTTCTTCTAAATTGTTTATATAATCTCCTTCACTGTTTTTGTTGCCACTATCGTGAAAATAATAAATCCAATGACCATTACGTTTGCCGTCTTTCAAACTTCCTTCCATATCCGGATTAGAATTAGCATGCCACCATTTTACTTTTCCGTCCAATTCATCGTTCTTGTAGGTGCCTTGCATTTTGATTTTGCCATTCTTATGATATTCTTTGTATTCTCCTTCTTTCTTCCCGTCTATAACTTTACAAGAATAATAGAGTTGTTTATTATCATAAAAGGCTTTATTTTCCCCATTTCCCGTAAAGACTTCTTGTTTTTGTAGACTACCGTCATTATAAAACCATTGCCAAAGACCTATCTTATAGCCTTTTTCATTATATTGTCCTTTAAGGAGAGTGCTCCCGTTATTAAAATACCAAGTCCATTGACCAATACGAATTTTTTCTTTATTCTTATAACCTTTGGTAGCAATTTTACCATCTGAATAATATTCTTCGAATGATAGCGTATCACCTTTTTCAGCGAAAGCAACAAAAAAATTTGCTAACAACAAGATTAATATAAAACTTCTCTTTTTCATTATTGATATCATATTGTGCTGATTAATCCTGTGCAGGATGAGAATAAATTATATTCAATTTAGGAGGGTTATCACTGGATGGGCCATTAAGGATAACTCTTGCAGCAGAAGAAATTCTATTGTCAGGTACTAAATACAAAGTACAATTATCATATTTGCCCATAATATAGTTTTGCAGAAAAGAAGTAAGATCTATTCTATAAGCATTAAGTTGTTTATCGTATTCATTACCAAGCCAATTATGAGAAGCAACTTGGTCATCTATGTAATAGAATTTACCATCTTGTTTTCTGAAAACATTAATAGATGAAGGAAATAAATAAGTCTTAGTATTTAAGTCAGCAACAGGCAAGATTAATTCGGCACGATTCAAGGCAGAGCCTTTAATATTGTCTTGATTATACCAAGTATCCAAGCCCGAAAGGTCCAAAGAAGATTCTGCTATGCCCAAAGATGCCAAATATATATATTGTTGAGATTGTAATGTGTCATTTGGTGTAGGATTATTCAGACGAACAATAGCAGAAGACGAATAATCTTTCTCTATATTCATAAAACGATAACCATTTCTTGTGAAGTTGATCATGTATTTACCCTTATTACCTTCACTATCGTGGTAATAGACGATTATACCAGAGTAATCAGATTTCATATTTATGCAAGCCAAATAAGAATCAGAAGAACTTGTGGCAGTTATTTTTACTCCCTTGAAATCTTCACTAAAAAGATTTTGAGATTCATATCTACCCTGCGACAATTTGTTGATAAACCTATCATTAAGTGCTAATCTCATGTGAGGAACAAGTGTAGTCTCGTCTCCTTCCAAAGTAACGCCATGCAAAGGATCTACTAATACCGTAGAGGAGAATATAGCCTCGCCATCTGTAGCAACTGTGGAGTTGCTATATTTACTATTAGAGTCTATTTGTGAAGAGAGCATATAGACGCTAATATTCATATTGTCCGTACGAACACTACTATCGCTCGTAAATGCCCCAGAGGAAGAATAAGCCAAACATAAAATAGCAGAGTCTATTGTTCCTATACTTGAGAAATCAAATCCTGCGTTATCTTCCAAACTTAAAGAAGTATAGATAGAAGCAGTCAATTTTCCGAATTGATTATCTTTGTATGTACCAAGTACGAAATTATCATTTTGTCCAGTAGATAAAGAATCTATCTTATAAGTCTTAACAGATAATGCAACAATATTATCAGGCGAAACTAACACGTCCAAACCTCCATTTGTTTGTACTAAATCCAAACCTAATTGATTATCTTCATTCACACAAGAGAGAAAACCAATCGCTAAACAACAAGTAATAATTACAGAGGACAAAGTCCTTGTTTTGAATAAAGAAAGACTAATCTTCCTCAATTTCAATAATGGAGTCATAATATTCGTTTATGGAGTTAAAAAATTCTTTCCTATTAGGATTAAACGGTACAATATCTTTTTTGTTTTCTTTGGCAAAACCTAATAATTCTTTGTTAACATTGGGTTGCCCCACGATAACACCATCGGCGTACGATATAGCAGCTTTCATTATGTTTTCGTAAGTAGGTTCCTTATAAAACTTCCAATCTCTTTGCGTGCCACCTTCTGTTTCTTTCTTAAGTTTTCTTAATAAGCCCTCATCCAACATACCTGCAAATTCTTCTCCCATAAGAGTTACCACGATTTTGGAACTACTAAAATATGGGTTATTTTTATATCCTTCGGTACGTTTTACAAAGAAAGGCAACATCATAGAAAACCATCCCGTACAATGAATTAATGAAGGACGCCAAGCCAATTTCTTAACCGTCTCGAGTACTCCTCTTGCAAAGAAAATACTTCTTTCGTCATTATTAGCAATATATTTACCTTTGGCATCTTTTACGTCTGCCTTGATTGTAAAGAAATCTTCATTATCAATAAAGTATATTTGCATTCTTACCGTTGGTATAGACGCAACTTTGATTATTAAGGGATGATCTGTATCATCTATTATAATGTTGAGACCAGATAATCTAATTACCTCGTGTAATTGATTTTTTCTTTCGTTTATATTGCCGAATCGTGGCATAAATATCCTTATTTCTTTGTCTGATTCAAATACTGATTGAGGTAAATAGCGACAGAAATCCGCCATTTGATTTGATAGCATATAAGGATAGATTTCTTGTGATACGTATAAAATCTTTGATTTGTCCATTTCACTAAATATTTAGGGTGCAAATATAAGAAATTTTTTGCAATTGACAATTTTTCAGTACACTTTACCACTCAAAAAACTATCTCAAAAAATATAAATGAGCACAAGTAAGCCAACCAAAATCGTGCCAATTAAATTTATTTGAATAAATAAAAGGTATGGACTTGATTTTTTTGATTAGAAAAAAGCATAATTGGTTATCAATCAATTATACTTCTAAAATCTCTTTTTAGATTTTTATCGGACAATAATAGAATATAATAAATTATTAGTATCCGTTAAATATATTTAGATATAACTAATTTATTTTCAGTGAAATTTTCAAATAGAATAATATTCC
>CAVGDP010000028.1:0-28911 GCA_963627985.1 uncultured Eubacteriales bacterium | reverse complement strand
TTAATAACTATTCAAATAACATCAATAACTATTCGAATAAAATCAATAACTATTTGGATGATTTTAGTACTTATTTCAACTATTATATAATCAAATTATTATAAAGGTGAAAAAATTGCCCATTTTGCTCAAAATACGACCCTAAAAAATAACCTTATAGAGAAAATAGAACATTTGGGGAGCGTGAAACATTACAAGATTTTAGCGTTTTTATACCAAGTTATGATAAAAAAATATCCATTTATTTTAGACAACTAGTATTCTCCAAAAATATTTATTCTAATTTTTTCTTTATCGCACTACTTTTCTTTAAGACTAATAACCTTTAATAGAAAATATATTGATAACAGTCTATAATTATATATAATTGGGGAGGTTGGTATATCATTTGGAAGAGTAAGTTGAATGTTTTGGTAAAAAAAATAAAAATAAATACCTTTTTTAAGGATTTTATTCGTAACTTTGCACCATAATGAAAGACATTGTGGTAGAATACACAAAAGAAACTATTATAAAAGATTTAGTCAAGCAGATTACCAAACCAAAGACAAAAGTTAGTATCAAATCTTTGGCAGGTAGTGCCTTATCGTTTATTGTCGCAAGTGCAGAAACACTAACAAAAGAATTTAATCATTTAGTTATCTTACCCAATAAGGAGGCTGCGGCATATTTTTCTAATGATTTAGAAGAACTGTTTGATGAGACTAACAAAGATTATAATCACAAATCTGTTTTGTTTTATCCTGCAACGAGCAAAAAACCTTACACTTCGGATAATACTGAAAACACGAATATAGTATTGAGATTAGATACCCTAAATAGAATAAATAATGGTGAAAAATTAATTATTGTTACCTACCCAGAAGCTCTTTGCGAAAAAGTTGCAAGCAAAAAAGAAATAGAATCTAAATCCGTTACGCTAAACACTAATCAATCGTTATCTATTGATAATCTAATTGATATATTAGATGAATACCACTTCGAAAGAGTTGATTTTGTAACGCAAAGTGGTCAATATGCCATAAGAGGAGGAATAATAGATATTTTCTCTTTTTCTTCTCAAAAACCTTGTCGTGTAGAAATGGACGGAGATACGATTGAGGGTATTCGAATATTTGATATTGTTTCACAGATAAGCGTACAAAGTATTGATACATACATAATTGTCCCTAATTTACAGAGTGAAGAAAATTCGGAGAATACCATACCGGAGAATTTTCTTTCTTATTTTGGTAGCAATACTATTATTTGGGCAAAAGAATTAACTATTACATTAGAGAAAATAACTGATTTCTATTCTCTTGCGACAAAAATATACAATCAAAAGGAAGATCTAACGGGCGTTTTATCACCTAATAATCTTTTTTCTACAAAAGAAGAGATAGAAAAAGAAATAGAAGAGTTTAATCTTGTAGAAGTGGGGGTACATTACTTTGATTGCAAATATATTAAGTTTGATTATTCTACCCAAGAACAACCTTCATTCAATAAAAATATAGATTTGTTGGCTGATAAATTAGAACAACTTTCTTTGGATGGATATAAAAATCATTTTGCAGTCAAAGACGATAAACAAAAACAAAGAATAGAGAAAATAATAGAACAATATACTTCGCAAGGACGAATAATACAGGTAGATTATTTGCCGATAAGTATCTCTAATGGCTTTATAGATAATGAGAATAAGACGATATTTTTTACAGATCATCAACTTTTCAATCGTTATCATAAATATGTTATTCAGGATTCGGTAGAAGAAAACGAGAAACTTACTTTGGAAGACCTTGTAACATTAAAACCGGGAGATTATATCACACATATAGATTATGGAGTAGGAGTATTTTCTGGTTTGGAGAAGATAGATAACAATGGTAAGCAACAAGAAGCTATTAGATTAATTTATAAGAACAACGATGTATTATATATCTCCATTCATTCCTTACATAAGATAAGTAGATATTTAGGAAAAGAAGGTACGGAGCCAAAACTTAATCGTTTAGGGTCTAATGCTTGGCAACAACTGAAACAAAAAACAAAGAAAAAAGTAAAAGATATTGCCAAAGACTTAATAAAACTCTATGCTCAAAGAAAAGCGAGCAAAGGTTTTCAATTTTCGCAAGACAATTACTTACAACACGAGTTGGAAGCTTCTTTTATGTTTGAGGATACAATAGATCAATACAAGGCAACTCAATTAGTTAAGGCTGATATGGAAAAACCTTACCCTATGGATAGATTAGTCTGCGGAGATGTTGGTTTTGGCAAGACGGAAGTGGCTATACGTGCAGCCTTCAAGGCTGTGTGTGATAGCAAACAAGTTGCTGTTTTGGTTCCTACTACTATTCTGGCGTTTCAACATTATAAAACTTTCAGCGAAAGACTTCAAAATATGCCTTGTAGGGTAGATTATCTCAATAGATTTCGTACTGCAAAGGAGAAAACGCAAGTTGTCAAAGATTTGAAGGCTGGTAAGATAGATATATTAATAGGCACACATAAGATATTAAGTAAAGATATTAATTTCAAAGATTTAGGTCTGTTGATTATAGACGAAGAACAGAAGTTTGGCGTAAGTATGAAAGAGAAATTGCGACAAATGAAAGTTGATATTGATACCCTTACCCTAACTGCAACACCTATTCCGCGTACTTTGCAATTTTCTTTAATGGGGGCAAGAGATTTATCTATTATCAATACTCCTCCTTCTAATCGTCAACCTGTTATGACGGAGGTTTGTTTATTCGATGAGAATATTATCAAAGATGCTATAAATAATGAATTATCGCGTAATGGTCAAGTCTTTTTTGTTAATAATAGGGTGCAAAATATCTATGAAGTTGCTTCACTTATTGAACGTTTAGTCCCTAACGCAAGAGTTTGCGTAGGACATGGACAAATGGACGGCAAAGAATTAGAGAATATTATGATGGATTTTATTGGCGGTGAGTACGATGTTTTGGTCGCAACTACTATTGTGGAAAACGGATTGGATATTCCTAACGCTAATACTATAATTATAAATGAGGCACAGAATTATGGTTTGAGTGATTTGCATCAATTACGAGGTAGAGTCGGTAGAAGTAACAAGAAGGCTTATTGTTATCTTCTTGTACCGAGTAAAGAAATAATGACCGAGCAAGCACGCAAACGTCTCTCTGCAATAGAGGAGTTTTCTTCTATTGGTAGTGGTTTTGCTATCGCAATGAGAGATTTGGATATTCGTGGAGCAGGAAATATCTTGGGTGCTGAACAAAGCGGATTCATATCCGAAATAGGTTATGATATGTATAATAAGATTCTTGCCGAAGCAATGCAAGAGTTAAGGGAAGAAGATTTTCGCGATGTATTCTCTTCTCAAGACGATCAAACTATTCAGCAGTTCAATCAGACAATGCACTATCAAAGAGAATGTACTATTGAAACTGATTTGGAAGTTTTGATACCCGATAGTTATATTACGAACATTACTGAAAGATTAAAAATCTACAAAGAATTAGATTCTATGACAGAAGAGAAAGAACTTCTTGCTCTTATCCATGAACTAAAAGATAGGTTCGGCAAAATTCCAAAACCTACCTTAGATTTGTTTGAGATTGTTAGATTAAGAAAAAAGGCTATCTCTTTGGGAGTTGAGAAAATCTTATTAAAACGAGGTAAGATGGTAATAAACTTCGATTCTTCGCGTGTAGATTTTCTTGCAAAGGGTAAATTTCAGAATGTTTTGTCTTATATAAGTATTCATCCTAATGATTGTCAGTTGAAAGAGGATAGTAAGATTCTCCAATTGATGATTAATTCTGTGGATTCTATTAATAAGGCGAGCGATATCTTTAATTATTTTGATAAGTAACGAAATAACGATATATATTTATGGAAAAGGACAATGGAAAAGCGAAAATATGGAAATTTCAACAGGAAGAAGATAGAGAAAAGGTTGAGAGATTAGCCAAAGAATTGTGTATGCCAAAAGACAATCCGACTACAAAAGATTTAAGTTGCTACACCATCGTTGCTAATCTTTTAGTACAAAGAGGAATTGACACTTTTGATAAGGCAAAAGACTTTTTTCGTCCGGATCTAAACAAACTACACGATCCTTTTTTGATGAAGGATATGGAACATGCAATAGAAAGAATCTTACTTGCCATAGAAGCCAAAGAAGGAATATTAGTTTATGGAGATTATGACGTAGACGGAACGAGTGCTGTGGCATTAGTTTATTCTTATCTATCTACATTTTACGATAATCTTCTTTATTATATTCCAGATCGGTACAAAGAAGGTTATGGTGTGTCTTTCAAGGGAGTAGATTTTGCTGATCAGAATGATATTCGTCTAATAATTTGTTTGGATTGTGGTATTAAGGCAACAGAAGAAATTGCTTACGCATTAGAAAAAAATATTGATTTTATCGTTTGCGACCATCATCTACCCGGCAAAGAATTGCCTAAGGCATACGCTATATTGGACCCCAAATTAGATGATTGCCATTATCCGTATGATGAATTAAGTGGTTGCGGAGTTGGTTTCAAATTGATACAAGCTCTACAAGAACGTCGCAAACGTCCTGCCAAAGAATTAATACCTTATTTGGATCTTGTAGCAATAAGTATTGCTGCCGATGTTGTACCTATTACGGGTGAGAATCGTATATTGGCTTTTCATGGTTTAAAAGTTATCAATCACAAGCCACGTGTTGGATTAGAGTCTATACTAACCTTAGCAAATATTACTCACGAACAGGATAATTCTCCTTATTATTTCAATAAGATCCTAACAATACAAGATTTGAGTTTTCTTATTGGTCCAAGAATTAATGCTGCCGGTAGAATGAAATCTGCAACTTTGGCAGTAGATTTACTAAAAACCAAAAACAAAGATAAGGCTGAACGTATAGCACAAGAAATCAACGCAAGTAATGAATATAGAAAGGAAAAAGATAAACAAGCTACCGAAGAGGCAAAACAAGAGATTAGAGACAAGTTATTAGATAATAAAAAATGTATAGTACTCTGCAATGAGGATTGGCATCAAGGTATTATCGGTATTGTTGCCTCCAGAATAGCAGAAGAATTTTGCAAACCTACTATTATCTTTACCAAAAACAATGGTATAGTAACCGGTTCGGCTCGTTCTTTCAAAGATTACGATATTTATTCTGCAATAGAACAATGTAGACATTTATTGGAACATTTCGGAGGGCATAAATCCGCAGCAGGATTGTCTTTGAAGGAAGATAATTTCGAACAATTCAAACATCTTTTCGAGGAGCAAGTTGAACAAACTCTCAACATAGAAAATACAGTACCAGAAGTAGATATTGATTTGAGTATCTCTTTGAGTGATGTTAGTGAAAAATTATTAAGAATACTCCGTCAATTCGAGCCATTTGGTCCTGAAAATAACGAACCTATTTTCTTTTCCGGTGGAGTTTATGATGCCAACAAAGTAAGAAAAGTAGGTATCAATCATCTAAAATTTGCCGCCATTCCAATTGCCGAAAGAATAGAACCTATTCACTGTATAGGTTTCTCATTAGCAAGATATTATGACCTATTATATAATGGCAATCAAATAGATATTTGTTATAGAATAGAGGAAAATAATTGGAAAGACAAAAGAGAATTACAATTGAACATAATAGATATTAGAGATTCTAAAAAATACGCTAATCAATATGGACACAAATAAGATAGATATTACAATCTGTTTGGGATCTTCTTGTTTTGCAAGGGGAAATGCACAGAATTTGAAATTCATACAAGAATATCTTCAAACAAGAGGACTAAAAGATAAAGTCAATTTCAAAGGACAATTATGTAGTAAATTATGTAACGAAGGTCCTGTTATTATTATTAATGGTCAAACTTATAAAGAAGTTAATAAAATCAAATTAGATGATATTTTGGACAAAATATTTTCTAATCAATAATAATAAACAGACCACAAAAAAAGGAACAAAAAAAGTTAAATAATGTTTGGTAGAATTATTAATAGATACGCAAAAAATAATATTTGAGTTTATTAAAATAAGTACAGTGTTTATTTTAATAACGTTTAAGTTTATTTTGATAACATCAATAAAGATTTTAATGATTATAGTAAAGAATTTTGTACTTCTATTATATCTTTTACCACAAAA
The DNA here is from genome assembly GCA_963627985.1 of uncultured Eubacteriales bacterium. Taxonomy (GTDB): domain Bacteria; phylum Bacteroidota; class Bacteroidia; order Bacteroidales; family P3; genus Scybalousia_A. The sequence goes on along the minus strand of CAVGDP010000028.1, from coordinate 22,769 downwards.
AAGCACGAAATTATGGATAAATCATATCCTATCTATACCGAGAGAAACAACTGTCAGGACTGCTACAAATGTATAAAAGTTTGTCCTGTCAAAGCTATCAAATTCGAAGATTATTCAGCCAGTATAGTACCTCAAAAATGTATTTGGTGTGGAGCCTGTGTTGAGATATGTCCTTCAAACGCCAAAAAAGCGAGAAACGATGTAGAATTAGTGATAAGAGCAATAAAAAATGGAGAAAGAATAATTGTTTCTTTGGCACCGAGTTATTTAAGTGAGTTTGAAGGTATTCCACACGATGTTTTAATATCAGCATTCAAGCAAGCAGGTTTCTATGGTGTTAGCGAGACAGCATTAGGTGCTCAATTAATTGCCAAAAAAGTATCACAATGGTTGGAAAATAAAGATAATGGAGTATATTTTTCTTCTTGTTGTCCTACGACAATACAACTTATAAAGAAATATTACCCACAATATTCTAATAACATCTCTCCTATTGCCTCCCCTGTTGAAGCTCATGCAACTTTTTTGAAACAAGAGTACAAAGAAGAGAAAATTTGTTTCGTTGGTCCTTGTATTGCTAAAAAAACGGAGTTAGATTTGGCAGATAATAAGTTGGATTATGTACTTACTTTCAAAGAAATCAAAGAATTATTCTATACTCTTGGTGTGGATTTAGAGTTTCAGAAGCCTACCTCGGAAGATGTTTTCATTCCTATGAAAGCAGGTGTGGGCAATCTGTATCCTACCGATGGCGGTATGTTGATCTGTATGATGGATTTGCAAGACGAACAAGAGGAACGCACTAATAATGACAAGTATCAAATGCTTACTATCTCTGGGGTGGAGAATGTTAGAAGTGTTTTGGACGATGTTGATAAATTCGATAAAAATAAGAAATATTTCATAGAAATCTTAGGTTGTCAAGGCGGTTGTGTTATGGGTCCTGGCAGAATTAAAGACGTTTCTGCGTTAGTTAAGCGAACACAAATCTTTGCAGGTATAACCAAAGAAGAAAAAAGTGATAAATATGTAGAATTATATGCTACCGATGTTAGTACTAATTTCGATAATATAGAAGCTTATCACAACAAAACTTATACACAAAAGGATATAATTGAAATTCTTAAACGAGTTAATAAGGTTAGTGATGATGATTATTTGAATTGTGGTGGTTGTGGTTACGATAATTGCAAAGCTTTTGGTACTGCCTTGTTGGATGGGTTAGCCGAGAACGATATGTGCGTTTCTTATATGCGAAGATTAGCAAGAGACAAGACTAATATATTGCTTAAAAAGATGCCGCAGGGAGTTGTTATCGTTGATGAGAACTTAAAAATTGTTCAAGCAAACGAAAAATTTGCTATTACTTTGGGACAAGAAATGGAAGAGTTGTATAATCTTAAACCGGGGTTAAAAGGTTTGGATATTACCAAAGTTATTTCTTTTCACAAATATTTCTCTACCGTTTTGAATACTTGTAATGACTTATTGGAGCAAGATATTAGAGACAAAAGTAGTTATTATAGATTGAGTGTGTTTTCTGTTCAAGACCATCAACAAGTTTGTGGTATATTAGAGAATATGCATACCCCAGAAGTTAGAAAAGATATTGTCCTTACTCGTACACAAGACGTTATAAAGCAAAATATGAAAGTTGTTCAGCAGATTGCTTTTCTTTTGGGCGAAAATGCTTCCTACACAGAAAGTATGCTTAACTCTATAGTAGAATCTCATAAAAGTGAAGACAAAGATTATAACAACAATACAACAATAGATTTGAATGGTTGATAATATATTTATAGAAGCAGGTAGTTTTCAATTGAATAAGTACGGCAATATTGCTTGTGGAGATACAATATTATTGCATAAGTTTCCATCGCAAGAGCGTTGTATAGCAGTACTTTCGGATGGTTTAGGTAGTGGCATAAAGGCTAATGTACTTAGTACTATGACGGCTTCTATGGCGATGAATTTCTCCATTAAAAGAGAACCTATTATGCGTACGGCTCGTACCATTATGGACACTCTGCCGGTTGATAGTAAAAGAAATATATCTTATTCTACTTTTACTATTATAGATATAGATGAGGATGGAGATACAGAAATAGTAGAATTTGATAATCCTACTCTGCTCTTAATAAGGAACGGCAAAGTACATCGCCTAAATAGTCAATCTTTTGTTATTAATGAACAAATCAATAAACATTATTACGAAAGAGTACTCAAGTTATCAACTATTCAATTGCAAAAAACAGATAGACTAATTGTTTATTCCGATGGTGTTGCACAGAGTGGTATTGGTAATCCTAATATGCCTTTCGGTTGGGAAGAAGGTGTTTGGGATTTTATAGAGCAATTACTCGAAGAGAATAATAATATATCTGCTAGGGATTTGGCACATCGTATCGTCAAAAAAGCAGAATTGAATGACGGACTAAAATCTAAAGATGATACCTCTTGTATTTGTCTTTACGTTAGAGAACCACGTAAACTTTTGATTTGCTCTGGTCCTCCGTTTTCAGAAGATAAGGATAAGTATTTAGCAGAAGTTATTTCCTCCTACAAAGGTCAAAAGATTGTATGTGGCGGTACTACTTCGCAAATAATCGCAAGGGAATTACACAAAGAGATTGTTGTTGATATGGATTTAGATAAAATCGCTTCCGGTCTTCCTCCTCAATCTCATATAGATGGTATAGACTTGGTTACAGAGGGGATTATTACTTTAGGTGCGTTAAGTAAGTTGTTAGAAGAAGATAAATTCAACAATCCTCCCAAAGATGATCCCTCGTGGAATATACTCAAATACGTTATGAATGCCGATATTATAGATATAGTAGTTGGCACAAAGATAAATGTTGCTCATCAAGATCCTTCCTTACCTGTGGAATTGGAGATTAGACGCAACGTTATCAAAAGAATAAAACAATTAATAGAAGAAAAATTACTAAAAACCGTGAATTTAGAATTTATTTAGATAATAATTGCGTCATTATGTCGTTATCTTGGCACTAATGACACAAAAAAAAGGAAACAATTATGGTAACAGTTAGAGTTTGTGTCGGAACATATTGCTATTTGCAAGGTGGACACCAGTTAGCACAGTGGAAGAATTATATTCCAAGCACTTTAATGAACAAAGTAACATTTGTTGGTTCTTCTTGTTTGGGCTGTCACGAAAACAACGCCAAACCTCCATACGTTAAGGTGGGCGAAGTAGTTATAGAAAACGCAACACCTGAAAAAGTAATAGAAGAAATAGAAAGACAATTAGGATAGTTTGCTTTGTGATTATATGTTGAGAAATTAATAGAGCGAACAAGTAAGAAAAAAAAAGAAAATAAATTAGAATTATGGCGACATTTAATAATGTGGTTGAGATACGCAGGACTATACTGCACAAGTTAGCAAAAATGATCTACGATGGTAATGTTGAACAACAGATAGACCGTTTGCCTTTTGATATGTATAAGAAGAATACCGAACACACACGTTGTTGTATTCATAAAGCAAGAGCAGAAGCTAAATACAAGACTATGGCTATTTTAGGTTTTAATGTAGATGACGAAGTAGACGAATTTGATAATCTATCTCATTATGTTAGATTAAAGAAAGAGAAGGGAGAATCTACCGAAGTTATGCTAACTGTTGTAGACGAGGCTTGTTCTTCTTGTGTTAAGAGTTCTTATATTGTAACTAATCTTTGTCGTTCTTGTATTGCTCACCCTTGTACTTACGCTTGCAAGAAAGGTGCAATGATAAAGCACGAAAATTCTCAAGCACACATAGATACCGAAAAATGTATCAACTGCGGATTATGTATGCAGGCTTGTCCTTATCACGCTATTATTTTTCAACCTGTTCCTTGCGAAGAAGCATGTCCGGTTGGTGCAATATCCAAACGTGAAGACGGCATAGAACATATAGATCCAGAGAAATGTATCTATTGTGGTAAGTGTATGGTAGCATGTCCTTTCGGTGCAATATTCGAAAAAAGTTTTATGTTCGAGATCATAAACGCCATAAGATCTGGCAAAGAAGTTATTGCCATGGTCGCTCCTTCTTTGGGCGGACAATTCAAACAACCTTACGGCAAAATCCTAACGGCAATCAAAAAATTAGGGTTTTCCGATGTTGTAGAAGTTGCTAAAGGTGCAAATATGACTACCGAACACGAAACCAAAGAATTTGAAGAACGTATGGCAAAGGGCGAAAGTTTTATGACTACTTCTTGTTGTGCCGCTTGGAGAGAATTATACAAAAAACACATGCCAGAGATACAACCTTTCGTTTCTGATACCCTAACACCTATGGCTTATACTGCCAAATGGATTAGGGAAACCAAGAAAGATGCTGTCTTAGTATTCGTATCTCCTTGTGTGGGAAAAAGAAGTGAATGCCACCAAAATCCTGACGTTAATTACGTCTTGTCTTACGAAGAATTAGAAGCCTTGTTCAAAGCAGCCGATATAGATATATCTACCCTTGAAGAATCCTCTTTGGATAATACTGTTTTGGGACACGGCAGAGGTTTTGCAATGATAGCAGGCGTAACCCAATCCATAAAACAGACCGCTACCGATCCAAGTATTATCCACGATGTAATAATAGACGGACTAACCAAACAAAGTATTAGAGATTTGAGAATGTGGGCAAGAAAAGGCATAGCACCTGGTAATTTTGTGGAAGTTATGTCTTGTGCAGGAGGTTGTGTTAATGGTTGCGATACATTAGAAATGCCAAAAATCGCCACCAAACAAATCCTCCCTACTACAAAATAAAACTCTTATAAGAAATATAATGAAACCATTAGCCGAAATATTGCGACCTCAAACCCTTGATGATTACATCGGACAAGAACATTTGGTAAGCAAGGGAGCAATATTGCGAAACGCTATTGAAAGAGGAAGTATTCCTTCTATGATATTATGGGGAACACCTGGTGTTGGCAAGACTACTTTGGCTAATATTATTGCCAATACCTTACTAACCCCTTTCTATTCATTAAGTGCAATAAATGCCGGAGTAAAGGACGTTAGAGACGTTGTTCAGAAAGCCAAACAACATAACGGCAACTGTATTCTTTTCATAGATGAAATACATCGTTTCTCCAAATCTCAACAGGATTCTTTGCTCGGTGCCGTAGAGAGAGGTATTATTACTCTTATCGGTGCCACGACAGAGAACCCTTCCTTCGAAGTAATCTCTCCTTTACTTAGTCGTTGCCAAGTATTTGTACTAAAACCTTTGGAGAAAAAGGACTTGATGATTCTTATCAATCGTGCCAAAGACTACATAGAAAATACCGAACATTGCCTTATCTCTATCAAAGAGACAGAAGCCCTAATGAGAATATCCTCAGGAGATGCACGCAAACTACTTAACGCCATAGAAATCGTATGCTCTCAACTACTTAATCAATCCAAACAAATAGAAATAACTAATGATATTGTTAGCAACATAATCCAACAAAATCTTGCAACATACGACAAAAAAGGAGAAAATCATTACGATATAATATCAGCCTTTATAAAAAGTATGCGAGGAAGCGACCCTAATGGTGCAATATATTGGTTAGCACGGATGATAAAAGGTGGTGAAGACCCTTTGTTTATTGCTCGTCGAATGGTGATATTCGCTAGTGAAGACATCGGCAACGCCAATCCTAACGCTTTGCTGTTAGCTAATACTTGCTTTGATGCTACAAACAAGATTGGTTACCCTGAATGCCGTATAATACTCTCTCAAACTGCTATCTATCTCGCTACCTCGGTAAAATCTAACTCCTCTTATATGGCTATAGACTCTGCTTTGGCAGAGATAGAAAAAAGCGGAGAGAAGCCTGTACCTCTACACATTAGAAACGCCCCTACCAAACTAATGAAACAATTAGGTTATGGCGACAAGTACAAATATGCACACGACTACAAGGGCAATTTCACTCAACAACAATACCTACCGGACGACCTACAAGGCAGAATCTTCTATTCTCCTTCCGATAACGAGAGAGAAAATAGAATAAGACAGTCTTTACAACAGCATTGGAACGGTATTTATAATTACTAAAAAACCAAACGAATATTACACAAAACATCCATAATACAGAATAAGATGCAAAAGAGACATTCAGATAGAGAAATGTATTTCCACGACTTGGAGGTAACCTCCAAAGAATTTTACATTGATTATTTATCCAACTTCATACGCCTTACGCCCGAATGCAAAATCTTAGAAGTCGGCTGTGGCGAGGGTGGCAACTTGGCTCCTTTTATAGAATTAGGTTGCAAAATCACAGGAGTAGATATTTCAGAGTGCAAAATAGACTACGCTCAATCTTATTTCTCACAGAATAATAGTGCCACATTTGTATGTTGCGATTTTATGCAATACGATGCCCCAAATAGCGAGGAGGATAAATACGATATCATCCTTCTTCATGATGTGATAGAACATATTCCTAACAAAGAGCCTTTTGTTTTACACATAAAAAAGTTTCTCAAACAAACAGGTATTTTCTTTGTAGCCTTTCCTGCTTGGCAGATGCCATTTGGCGGACATCAACAGATTTGTAGAAGCAAACTTTGCTCGCATCTTCCTTTTTATCACTTATTACCGAACCCTTTATACAAATCCCTACTCAAATGCCAAAAGGAAGAAGACGGCACAATCGCCGAATTAATGAGCGTTAAAGAGTGTAGGACAAGTATTGAATTATTTCATAGACTTTATAAGAGGTGCGGATTTTCCCTTCTTAATCAAAAACTTTGGTTTATCAATCCCCATTACAAACAAAAATTCCATCTTACTCCGAGACTTCTCCCTCGCTGGATGTGGAAAATAAGATATATCCGCAATTTCTTTACCACATCTTGTTGGTATATCCTAAAAATAGATAATAAGTAACCCTTTCCCCATTAGGTTTTTTCGCCGAATACCTAAGCAAACTGTGGCGAAAAGGGATCAAACTGTGGCAAGACCTTTTCAAACTGTGGCGAAAAGGGATCAAACCTATTGAAAACGGTACCGTTTACTATCACCAAACGGTACCGTTTACTCATACAAAACGGTACCGTTTACAAACACTTTGATTAAGTCTTACCGCAGTTTGATCTCTTTTCGCCACAGTTTGAAAAGGTCTTGCCACAGTTTGATCCCTTACCTGTACAAAATGATCTCTTATCGGCAGTAAATAGTTAGGTGTGCCGACAAAAAAATAAAAGCAAAAGAAAAGCAATGACCTATTTAGCGGTCGGTAATTTGAATTTATGTGTCTCTAAGGTAAGCAAATCAATCATAAACAAGGTGTCTTTCATCACAATACCAGTGTTAGTAAGTATCTTAACTGCCTCATTTACTTGCAAAGATGCGATAACGGAAGGTAACACTCCCATAACGCCTTTATTCTTATTGCCCTCACGAATTAACTCCTTCTCGTTCGGATACAAAGTCCTATAATTCGCCGCAGGTCTTTGATAATTAAATACAGCCATCTGCCCTTTGGTATCACCTATCGTACCATAAATAAAAGGTTTATCAAGTTTTAGACAAATATCGTTAATCAAATAACGTGCTGTGTAGTTATCTGTACAATCCATAACAAGATCGTAATCCTTTATGATCTGTTCGGCGTTGCTATTGTCTAAAAAACAATCGTATTTAATAAATCGCACGTTGGAATTCAAACGTTTGAGCGTCTTTTCGGCCAAATCTAATTTCGGCAAACCTACTTCGTCCTCACGATACAAGACTTGTCGTTGTAGATTATGCACGCTTACTTTGTCCTTTTCCACTATACCGATTGTGCCTACTCCTGCCGCAGTCAAATATAACGAAACAACACTCCCCAAACCTCCAAGACCAACAACTAAAACTTTGGAAGTGATTAGTTTTTGCTGTCCTATCTCTCCAAAATTAGGTAATATAATCTGTCGTTGATACCTTTCTAAATCCGATTTATTTAACATAGAATAGTTTTTCTTTAATTTTTTTTGCGTTTCAATAGGCGTAAGAAGGCTTTCTTCTCTTTTGTTATACGATAACTTTCTATTGCTTTTTGAATAGTTTTGTTATGTGTCCATTTATCCAAAAGATTCTCTTGTAATATCCTAATCGTTGGCTCGTAATGATCTATCAAGGCAGTAGCAAAATACCACGCTTGCATCATTTTGATATAGTATTCCGGTCGCTTTATGCTCGCAACTTTGTACAAATACTTCTCGTGGAAATTTTCTCTCAAATAATAATTCAATAGCATCCCGATAGCACAACGAATGGTGTATTCTTGGTCGGTATTTAACCATTTGTAGATATATTCAATCAACGCTTCGGTGTTATTGTTCAAACATTTTGGCACCAAGGCGTCGCTTGTTGCCCAATTATCAATATAGGGTAAGAATTTATTCACTTGTTGAATACAAACATCAAAGTCTTCTATCAAACAGAGCAAGAAAACGTGCAACAAATCTTCGTCATAATATTTATGAGGCAAGCAAGACAAGAAGTCTCTACCTTGATTTGTCTTTATTAATTCTTTGGCGTACTTTCTCAATACAGGATAGCGAACTCCTATAATCCTATCTTTGCTAATATTAGGAATTAGATTACTTTGGAATTCTTTGTATTGTAGGTCTTGCAAATCAAAAAGTCTATTTAGAACCTCTTGCCTCATAATTCTCAAAAGATTAACTCAAACTATAATCCCAATCCTTGTAGATAACATCGTATCCTTGAGCACGAATCATTTGCTCCATTTCCTTTGGACCTCTTGCGTCATTGATATGGAATTGTTCTAATTCGGTGTTAGGGTGTGCATATCCTCCGGGGTCGGTCATTGAGCCTGCACTAACGGAAGTAACGCCCAAAGTAATGAAATGATCTCTCATATTGCTCGTCTCTCTTGTAGACATACTAATCTCCACATCGTTATCAAAAATACGGAAAGACCATAACGCCTGTGCGAATTGCTTCTCGCTCATAAGAAAATTAGGTTGGTAGCCTCCTGCTGCGGGACGCATACGAGGAAAAGACAAACTGTACTTTGTCCTCCAATAATTCTTGGTCATAAATCTCAAATGCATAGCCAAATAGACCATTTCCGTACGCCATTCTTCCAAACCTATCAAAGCACCCATACCAACTTTGTGCATTCCTGCCTGGGCAATTCGTTCAGGGGTATTCAAACGCCATCTATAATTGCTTTTCATACCTTTTGGGTGATATATCTTGTAGCGTTTCTCGTTGAAAGTCTCTTGATAGACATAAACCGTGTTGCATCCTGCCTCTGCCATTCGTTTATATTCCTCTACCTTCATAGGATAGACCTCTATATTAACGGCTGCAAAGTGTTGTTTGCACAATTTTATAGCGTGCTCTATGTAATCCGCCCCGGCAATTCGTGGAAATTCGCCCGTAAGCAACAAAACATTGTCATAGCCCATAGATTTGATAACTTTCACCTCCTCCATTATCTCCTCATCGTTCAAGGTTTTCCTTGCAATCTCATTATTGTGATTAAAACCGCAATAAATACAGTGATTACTGCACTCGTTAGACAAATATAATGGTATATATAATAACATTACTTTGCCAAAACGCTTTTGAGTAATCTTTCTTGACATATAAGCCATTTGTTCTAAATACTTTTCTGCACTAGGGGATATTAGAGCTTTGAAATCCTCTATATCTAAACTTTCCTTAGCGAGTGCCTTTCTTACATCATTGTCAGTCTTTGCGTAGATACTTTTTGTAACATCGTCCCACTGCAAATCCTTTATCGTATCATAAAATTCCATAACTTTTTAATTATTTATTTTTCTCCTTTAAGGGTTGGATAAAATCTTTGATTTCTTACTCAAAAAGGAATCTCTTTGTTTCAAAGAATTGCTTGCAAAATTACAAATTTTATTGCTTGTAACAAAACTTATAACACTCCATTCTCAACTCCGTCCTAATAATTGCAATTAGATTAATCAATTGAGTAGAGAACCATAAGTACGATTATTTCTCTTATTTCAATTCAGGGACGACGGCAAAGAACATTATCTCCTCGTCTGTGTCGTTAATAAGGTTGTGCGAATGCCCTTTGGGACAGTAGAAGGCTTGACCGGATTGCAGACGTCTCTCTTCGGTATCAAAGGTTATAGAAGCAGAACCTTTTATCATAAAAATAATCTCACAATTTGTCTCATGTTTATGATAACCAATAGACGCACCTGGTTTTAGTACGGAAAGCATTATTTTATTGTCGTTATCGGTAAACATTTTGGAGTAAATCTCTTTTGCACCGCCCTTGAAGTTCTCTATTTTAGTAACTTCCATTTTATTAAAATCAAGAATCATATCTTTTATTTTGTTTTTTTATGGTTATTTATTCGTCTTGCAAAATTAATACAAATAAAATAAAGAATAGTATCACATTTTAGTAAAATAAAATCAAATATCATTCAAATAAGTACTGATATTATTTCGATAACTATTGAAGTTATCTGAATAACTATTGAAGTTATCTGAATAACTATTGAAGTTATTTGAATGACTATTGAAGTTATTTGAATGACTATTGAAGTTATTTGAATAACTATTGAAGTTATTTGAATAACTATTGAAGTTATTTGAATAACTATTGATTTTATTTCTATAAGATTTGAGTATATCGTTTGTTTATTAGTTTATAGTGTCTTTTTGTTTAATAACCATACTTTTATATTTGTTTATACCAAAATAGAAAGATCTCTATTCAGGACGAATAGAGATCAGAAACCCAATTATTATGAAACTTATTATCTTTTTTGTGACTAATCTGGGATTCGAACCCAGGACCCCATCCTTAAAAGGGATGTGCTCTACCTGCTGAGCTAATTAGTCCCATAATGACTTTGCAAAAGTACTATCTTTTTGAATACCTACCAAATTTTTTGACGTTTTTTTTTATTTATTTTCTAAATATATCTATATATCAACAAAATAAATTCTACCTTTATTTTTTATTACTATGATAAATTATGGTATAATTAGAGGTTGTTTTGTTATTTTTGGCGTCAGTTACTACAATTTTCAATTTATTTTCGCCATTTTTTAGTTTTTCATCTATTGTATAAATCAAAGTAGCGTTTTTGCCATCAAATTCCATTAAAATCCATTCTCCATTTAAGTAACCATTATAAGTTTTTACGCCAGATAGATTGTCCGATATTCTAACTTTCAAGGTTTTTTGTTTGGTTTTCAATTTCTTATTTGTACGAAAATTTATCGGTTTAATATTTGGAGCAATAGTATCTACCCAAATAGCAAATGTACCAAAATCTCCCGTAGTAGTTTCTACAAAACCATTTTTAAGATTACCTCCCACACTACTCTTACCACCTTTGCTATTAATCTTAACTATTAGATATTTGTCTTTTAGTCTATTATCTATTTTATATGGTTTTATACTTATTTTGAATTTCTTTTTTACCGGCTCATATATAGTATGCAATCTATGAACATTAGAATATTTGCCATGAGTTGTTGAATAAATAAAATTAATATCCTCGTATAGAGAATTTTTAGGGAAGATAAACGTGCTACCGTCCTTTGCCACAAAAGTATTTTCTTTATTAAATGGAAAATATTTCGTTTCCTGGTCCTTGTTTGCTATAATTTTATTCTCTATCTTATTGATGCTATCTATATTATAACTTACCCCTTTTAGATAGAAAGTATATGACAAACTATTATTATTCAAATCCGTTATCAACCACGATATTTCATAGACACTATCTGCTAATATCTTCGCTATTCCTTTATTCTTGTAGAAATTAAAAGGTAATATTCCATTATCCATTTGTTTGGAAGAAAGATAACGTTCATTTGTTGAAATATATAAAGGATAATTTATTGTAGCATCTACAAAACCATAGTTATTAAAAGAGAAATTCTCCACATGATGCGAAAAGATTTTATCTTTATTAACAAATAATTCTGTTTTCCACGCTCCATTTCTCATAGAAGAACCATTTGATGGGTCAAAAGCAAGAATAGAGAAAAACATATCCCCAAAGCATTCTATTGTATCCCCTTTATGAAACGATGTATCCTTTATTAGATTAATTATTTTACTTTTTTGTTCGGCTTCTATAAGAGAATTTTCTAATGGTGTTATAACTAATGATTTTATATAGGGTTTAAGAGTATCCTTTACTTGCAAACCAAACAATAAAGGATTGATTGGTCGTTCGGTTTTGCTATCACGTATCTCAAAATGCAGATGCGGACCTTGTACCATACCTGTTTGTCCACTTAATGCCACAACTTGTCCTTGTTTTACATAGATTTGAGGCTTGGGAAATACATAATCAAAGGTATAACATTTATTTTTGTATTGATATTCTTTGACCCACTCTCCTATTTCGCCCTCGTAAGATTGCAAATGCATATACACAGTTGTATAACCATTAGGATGAGTAATATACAAATTCTTTCCACCTCCGTATGCTTGCACTTTAACTCTTGAAATATAACCTTCGGCAGAAGCCATTACCTTATAACCGCAACGTTCATTGGTACGAAAATCTACTCCTGAATGAAAATGCGACCCTCTTAACTCGGCAAAGGTACCAGATAAGGTTAAAGGAATAGAAAGTGGCGAAATAAAATAGTTCTGTGGGTATTTATCTCGTAATGATTGAATTTCCTTACTACTATCTTCGTTATTATTTTCCTTTTGTGCTTTTAGGGTACAAGAAGTAAGACAATTAAAAAACAAAACACAAATCAAAATCGTCTTAACTATACTTGTAGTCTGCCATTTTTTTATTTTGAAGAATATTAAATATATCAACAGTCCCACAAACCACGCAATTGGTGCTCCTAACCAAATACCCATTGTATCATAATGCAAACTCAGAAAATAGGATACAGGATAACGGACAATCCATAAAGAAAATATACTAATAAGCATTGTTATCGTTGCCTTACCTGCACCTCTAAAAAAAGCAGTATACATCATCTGATAACAATATACAAACCAAAACAATCCAGAAACTAATAAATATTGATTACCTATTCGTATTACCTCTGCATTATTAGTAAATAACCTCATCAACTGCGTATTAAATCCACAAAAAACTATTAACGTAATAATAGATACTATTCCCATTATTTTCAATGAAGCATAGAAGCCTCGTTTTGCTCTTAAAAAAAGATTAGCACCTATATTTGTCCCCGTGAAAGTAGTCAAAGCCTGTGAAATATTCAATACAAACAACAAAGCAATTGATTCTATACGCATTGCAGCAGAATAAGCAGCAGTAGCATTTGTCCCAAATTTAACAACTAACCAAAGAATTAGAATTTGTGTTAAAGATACCACACTTTGTTGTATACCCATAGGCACACCTAATGATACTATTTGTTTAAGATATGATTTATTGAACCTTATATTCTTATATGGTAATCGTACATACTCGTGTGTTCTGTGCAGATACACAAATAAGCAAGCAAAAGCTAGAAATTGAGAAATTAAAGACGCCAAAGCCGAAGCTCCTATTCCCAAGTGCATAACACCTAAAAAGATATATGACAAAATAATATTTAAGATATTAGCAGGAATAAGGAAATGCAATTGCGTTGTAGAGTCTCCCAAGCCTCGAAGTATGCTTATAGCAGAATGAAATATTACAGAAAAGAACATCCCTATCATATAAATACGAAAATATTCAACAGCAAGCACCCTTACATTGTTTTCCAAACTCAAACAAGAGAAAATAGCATCGGCAAATATTATACTAAGCGAGCAAATAATAAAACCCAAAAGAATAAAAAAGATATAGAAAGTACTAATAATTGTATGAATAGTACCATTTTGTTTTGCACCATAATAATGAGAGACCACAACGCTCCCTCCACTACCAATACCTAATATCATTGAGGTAATAAAAAAAACAACAGGGTAACAACTTCCCACTGCTGCTAAAGCATCCGTACCTAAATAATTACCAACAAAGGCACTATTGATAAGTGTGTACATTTGTTGGAAGATATTCCCTAATATTAAAGGAATACTAAATAAAAATATACTCTTGCCTATATGTCCTTTAGTAAAATCCAAATTATTTTATATTTTATATTTAGGAATATATATTATTCTACCAAAATCAAAGTTGTTGTTTTTCTTATATGTGTAATCATCCAAATAATATCTGATTTTATTTTTTTCTTGTTTGAAGTTATCCAAATAAAGTGTGATAAGAAAAAACTACTATCAAAAATACTACCCTAAAATAAAGAATTCTTTTCAACTACACAACTCATTATATTCATAACCCTCCAAGAAGACCAATTTTAGATAGATTAATATACGTCCATATTAGATTATCAAAAAATTTTTCCAAAAAATCAAAGACCTTTTATTAGTCTTTCTGTGTTATATCTAAATAGCAAAGCACATATTTACGAAATCTCTCAAACGTATCTTAACCTTTAACTCCTCTTCTATAAAAGACATGTGCCCACTATCTAACAACATCGCCTCACAATATGAAGGTAATTTGATTTGAGCAAAAAGAATATCCAAATCTGCCCTCGTATCCTTCTTACCGATAATAAACAATACCGGACAAATAGACTGTGCCAAAATATCTCTACGATCTTTTCTGCAAATCATACCTTTCTGTGCCGCAATTATACCTTCTACGGGAGTATTCAAAGCAATTTCTTTTAGATTATTTATTTCGTTGGCAAAACGCACACAATTGCTTTCCATAAATAAATTAGGAATAAAATCTACAATAAATTTCATCCTATTCTTATCTATAATCTCTATTGCACGTAATCTATTCTGTTTGCCTTTCTCACTATCTGCCATCGCTTGAGAGTTCATTAGACAACAACCTTTTAACATATTAGGATATTTCTCCATAAACGCCAAAGCAATCATACCTCCCATGCTATGCCCACATATAACGAATTGTTTAATATCTAAACTGTCTAATAATTCTTTTATCATCTCGGCTTGCAATTCCATTGTGGATACCTCACTAATAGTCTCGCTATCGCCATGTCCTATTAAATCCACAGCAATAACTCTCATATTGTTCATATATTCCAAAACGAAATATCTCCAAACTTCCAAAGAATTCATATATCCATGCAACAAGACAAGGGTATTTGTTCCCTTACCCTCATCTTGATAATTAATTCTCTTACCTTTGAATACAAATGTTCTATGTTGCATTAAGAGTATAATTTTATTTGATAATTCTATAATAATTTTCTTTTCTCGGCAAAGATTGTGAAGGATTCTTAACAGGATATCCTAAACTAATAGCACCAATACCCATAACATTGTCCGGTAAACCAAACTCCTTGATTAATTGTTTGCCTTCCTCGGTCTGAAACATCTCTATTTCTCTATTAATCCAACAAGAACCCAAACCAATTGCATAAGCTGCATTCATCATATTACCTAAAACCAAACTACCATTTTGTAATGCATTTGGTTCTTCGCTCAATGGTGCACTAAATACCAAAACTATTGTAGGAGCATCATAATAAGGATTACTCTCTACCCCCATTACTTTGGCATTCATACTTATTAGTTTTTGCATTATTGCTTTGTTCTGAACGGCTACTATCCATACATCTTGTTTATTATGTCCTGTGGGTGCGTATGTACCAGTCTCCAAAACAGTAATTAATTCTTCGTCAGTAATTTGTTTTGTTTGGTATTTTCTTATACTTCTTCTATTTTTTAATACCTGTATTGCTTGATTTTCCATTATGTCGTCTATTATTTTTATTCTTATTATTTTTTCAATTGCCGATATTATAACTTTGTTTTGTTTAATTATTTCATAGAATACAATTCCCAAAACGATTTATTTATCTTTTGATAAAATAATTACCCTTTGTAAAGTCTCCACATTTAACATAAATAACATAGAAACCATTTTCATAACCTTGACAATCTATAATTTGGTCAAAAGTTTGCTGTTTATCATACGTTTTAGTGAAAACTTCTTGTTTTGTTTTGCGGTTAATAATTTTTACTTCCATTTCGTTTTCTTTATTGTCTTTATTGAAGAAAATAACACGCAAAGAATTATTATCTTTATCAAACAATGTCGTCAGTTTATCTTGTGAATGTTTTATCTTATTATTATCGTTTGTAGCAATAAAAGGATATTCTAATTTACAACCAAAGTCTGGCTCAAATGTTTCTAATACTGTTGTCATACTTTCATCATAAATAAGAACATAACCTTCTCCCTGCTCCGTATTTGCCCACCAAGACAAACCATCACAACCATCGTCTTCTATCTTTATTAAATAATTGCCATCCTTTACTTCTACTTTCTGAACATATTGAGTATTTGGAGCCATCTGACTACGTTCGTATAATTTTTTCTCGTAAAATATTTCGTTTTCTTTCTCACAAGAGATTTGTTTTTTGTGACAAAATTCCTCTTTTTTGTTACATTTATTAGATTTTATTCTTTCTTTGCCCTCAATAATAGAATACTTATCGTCCGCCATTGCGTTAGTCTTAATAACTAAATTGAATTTATTTGGCAGATAATGTATCTCCTTTGGTATAATATTATTATCCTTTCCTGCTCCATAGATATCACCATCAAGATCTTTGATATCAATATGTTTATAATACTTATCTCCTATAAAAAATAACTCATTAGCAATTTGATAACCCGGCTCGCCCAAACCTTGTGCGTTATAGTACTCAAATAACATTTTTATATTTAATTCATTATTCTCAATAAACGGAGTTAAATCGTAATAATGTTCCTCTACTTTGGTTCCCGGACACCAACCTGCACGTTTATAAATCCATGTACCCCCTTGCGGTTGAATAGGATTGCATCCGCAATCATCTCTCCACACAGCATGATTATCAACTACGTTCTCATTTGCTACATAAACGAAACTTTTTTTCAGAAATTCGGCAGCAGCATTCAAAGTATCGCCACCATGCCCAGAAATTTGCAAACGAGATAAAACTTTTTTCGTTCCCTTTGGCAAAGAAAACTTTTTCGTTCCCAAATATTCATCTATAGTACTGTCTTGTCTCCCAAAAGGATAATAAGAATAGTATACTTGTTCTACGTCTATAAATCTATTATCTTTTTTCTTGTGTTCTTTGTCTTGCGTAAAGATAAAATCGGTAGTAGCCAAGAAACCATCCTGATACCCTTCGTATTGCATAACAATTTCAACCGTGTCAAGCAACAAAGGATAATATTCCGTAATATTCCAAGACCAAATACGATCCCATTTAGTCGTATTATCTCCACGATTATACCATCCACTATATGGAGTAATCATCCTACCCAATTGATAATCCGTTACCTTACCATTTCTATTGGAACGCAAAACTACATTAATAGAATAATCCCAATCCGAACATCCTTCGTCAGGACATTGTAAATGCAAATCCAACTGAATATTGCTTATGTTCTTATCCTTTATAGGAAAACAAACTTTTTGTGGATATTCTGTACGCGTTTGTAAGTGTGTGCGTTTATGAGGTGTAATTGTAAATTTTTCCTCTTGTGCCGAAACGTTTTGACAAACAAAACTATTTGTCATAAACATTAATGTTATGCCGATAAAAGCAAAAATACTGTTCTTCATATCTTATTTCTTTTTTTATTTTTATTATTCTATTTCAATATCTTAATCAAAAATCAAATGCAATTATTATCTCTCTCCCACAACTTCGCCCCTAACCTCTTTGTCTTATAACTTCGTAAAGCAAAATACCTGTTGCCACGCTAACATTCAAAGACTCTATCTCTCCCTTCATTGGTATTCTCATTAGTTTATCTGCCATTTTGAGTATTTGTTTATTTATCCCCTTATCTTCTGCACCAACTACAAGACACAAAGGTTCTGTCATATCTATTTCTGTATATAAGGTATCCGTTTTTTCTGTTGCACAATAAATTTTTATTCCACTTTGTTTCAGAAAATTCAATGTCGTTTTACTATTAGTTGATTTGCAAATAGGAATATGTAAAATAGCCCCGGCGGAAGTCTTAACGCTGTCCATATTTATTTGAGCCGAGCCTTCATTAGGTACAATTATACAATCCACAGCAGTACATTCTGCCGTCCTTGCTATTGCTCCTACATTTCTTACATCTGTCAGGTGGTCCAAAAATAGAATAAAAGGATTTTTTTGTTTTTCTAATATTGTATTTATTGTTTGTTCCAAATCATAATATTTTATTAATGAGCAGTACGCAACAACTCCTTGATGGGAACCATTTTTTGCTATTGCGTTTAGTTTCTCTATTGGCACATATTGAATTTGTATATTTTGATTAGTATTTCTTAATTCATCTTTTAGTTGTTTTATATTCTCACCAGATAAATTCTTTTGCAACAATACTTTATCTATTTGAGTACCTTGTCTTAAAGCCTCCTCTAATGGTCTTATTCCGTAAATTATATTATTCATTTTATTATTATTACTTAAAAATGCATTTATTATTTCACTATCTAATATTCTAAAACGTTATATAATAGTTTTTATTATTAGTGTAGGTTATTATTAGTGTAAAGTTAAACCTTATATATTTGTTCCAAAGATAGTTACTGTTAGTAATTTCCAAGAAAAAACAACACTTCAAGTCTATATCTCAAAAAATTCAAAATTCTCTTCTCGTTATAACTTTTTTTAATCTATTTTCTTTCAAAAAATAATTCTAAAAAAATACCCGATAGGGAACATAGATAATTTTAAAGAAAATAAAAATTTCATTGTATCACATTTCGTCAAAATAAAATCAATAACTATTCAAATAACATCAATAACTATTCAAATAAACTTAATAACTATTCAAATAACATCAATAACTATTTTGATGATTTTAGTACTTATTCTAACTATTATATAATCAAATCATTACAAAGACAAAAAAATTGCTTATTTCTACTCAAAATATCCCCCTCAAAAATGACCTTATAGGGAAAATAGAACATTTTGTAATTTTCAAATACGAGTCCATTTTTGTGCTTTTATGACACATAAGAATAAGTGAATTTGCTATTTTCTTATTCATTATCATTAGCGGTATATAAATATATGTCCTTGAATTTTGATTATCTCTCACCTGCCTCTTACCAGTAATAACTTCCTTATAGATAATACTTTCTATTATTCTATCCCAAAATCCTGCCGTCACTAATTATCAATTTTCTATCAGCAATATCAGAAAACTTCTCACTATGGGTAACAATCACAAATGTTTGGTTATATTTCTCACGCAAAAAAGAAAAAAGAGAAAAAAGTTGTTGCGCATTTTGAGAATCTAAATTACCGCTCGGCTCATCTGCTAAAATAAGTGAAGGAGAATTAATTAACGCTCTCGCTATTGCGACTCTTTGTTGCTCACCGCCCGATAATTCATTAGGAAAACTATTCTCTTTGCCCTTTAATGACAAAGTTTCAAATAATTCTTTGGCCTTATTCTCTGCTTTTTTACGATCGTTATCATATAATAACGCAGGCATAAGAGTATTTTCCATTGCCGTAAACTCACTCAATAAATAATGAAATTGAAACACAAATCCTATTTCTTTATTGCGAAACAAAGACAATTCTGTATCAGATAATTTGGTAACATCTCTACCATCAATCAAAATTTCTCCACTATCTGCTCTATCCAAAGTACCTATTATATTCAAAAGAGTAGTTTTGCCTGCCCCCGAAGCACCCATTATGGATACGATTTCACTATTTTGTATCTCAAAACTAATGTTTTTCAGAACATTTAACTCTCCGTATGACTTCGATATATTATTTATTTTTATCATCTACTTATGTTTTTATCGTTAAATATAATTTTTCCAAAAGAAAATGAAATATTCCAAGGATTAAGATTAGTATTATTTCTCTGTGTATAAGAAAAGGATAGAATAACATTACCAATCGGTGTGGTACTAACAAAGTTTAATGCACCAATAAAATATACTCTTTCAAACAAATCACCATAATAAGGTTGATGATAATTATTAGACAATATTTCTTTTATTGGCATATAACTATATACTCCTAATCTTATCATCGTATTACCAAAGAAGTACCTACCTACACTTAATATTTGTTCTGTTCCAATAGCTAAGAATTGATTTGCTCTATATTCCGGGTAGAATTGAGTAAATGTTTCCAAAGTTGGAGCAAATAAACCAGAATTTAATAAAGATGCTTTTTGCGTTAGAAATAAATCCTGAAAAGAATAATGTACCCATGTAGATATTCCGATAGAATAGATATCCAAAATACGATGATAATTCTTCGATTGAAAATCTATTTGTAACCAACTATGATCTTTTCGCAATTGTTCGTTATCTTCATTCGCTATTAAGCCATTAGAATACTTGTTTCCGTATATAAATTTTTCTTTTCCTGTTACATACTGCAATCCTAAACTAATATAGGTACCGTCGGTTGCGAATATATCGTCATTTAGTGTAGATAGTTTGAAAAAAGAACCGACAACAAAATTACGAAAATTAGTAACATCATTAGTATCAGTATTAAGAATCACATCATCATTGAAATACTCATCATTAGCTCCCCCATAACCGACTTTTAGAATAAACTTACCTCTACGAGTCACAGGCACACCGAAATGAATTTGTGCATTAGTCTCCGTTTTAACCAAATAATTAGTAGCAGAATATTCAAACAAACCGCTACGAGTACGAAAATAATTCCATTTATTATAATTAAGTTTGGCTTCTATATAATAGGGTAAAATTCTATTAGGAAAATCCACTCTATAACCGACTTTCCAGGAAGTATAATATCTCCCCAAATAATTATTAAACTTTATTTTGTGAGAATAACGATAAAACATATTATATTCTAAGCCCCAAAACAAATTACTTATAGGTTCGGTAGAAAGTATTCCGCCTAATTTTGCGTGAAGTAAGTTTTTTGTTTTTACATTTATATCTAATACGTATTTTTTTAGTGAATTGTCGTAATAAATATTTGGTTCTATATTCTTAATATTATCTAACTTGGCAATAGATAGATAATTATATTTCAGATCTTTTAATTTTATACTATCCTCATTTAGATTCATCAAAAGGAGTTTTTCTATATGTTCTTCCACTGCACTACTAACTCCACGGACAACAATATTGCCGATAAACAAAGGTTTTTTCTTGTCATTGAATTGTTGTCTCTTGGCTTGTCTTTCAGTAAAGGATATTGTATCTTTTATCAAAGATTTAATTCTTTTCATATTTGCCTCGGCACTATTATATCCTCTTTGAATACATTGTTCTTTTTGAGAGAAATCCATTATATCCACAAATTTCATATTTGGTTCTATAATAATAGACTCTTCTATTGGCATTTCGTATTTAGAATCTGTTGTTACCATGTTCTCTATATACAAAATTATATCCTCATCATTTGGGGTATTAAAATTGTCAACAACCTTAACTCCTATCATAACATCGGGATGATAAAACTCCTCCATCTCAAAAGAAGGGAAATTATTGTACAAACCACCGTCACACATCAATTTACCATCTATCATAATGGGAGAGAAAAAGAAAGGAAATGTCATAGAAGCACGAATACTCTTTACTAAACTACCTTTCCTTTGAATAGATTGTTGTTTATTGTCAATATCTGAAGCAACGCAAAAGAAAGGTATAAAAAGTTTATCATAATCTCCCCTACATATCTCATTTGCAGGAGCAAAAAACTCTTCAAAAGCGAAATCCATCTGAATAGGATTAACTAAACTCATAGGTATTTCGGCTCTAAAATTCTTATTAACATCAAAACCCACCTCTAATAACGTAGCATCGTCATTTGATAACCTATAATAATATTGATACTTGTCTTCTATGTTTCTTGCTAACCAATCGTCAAACTCTTTTGAGAAAAATATATCCTCTATCTCTTGTGGAGTATAACCTGCTGCATACAAACCTCCAACTATTGCCCCCATAGACGTACCACAAATATAATCTATCGGCACATTATACTTTTCTAACGCTTTCAATATTCCAATATGAGCCAAACCTTTCGCTCCTCCTCCACTCAAAACCAAACCAACTGTCTTTCTCTTATTATTACCATTTGTTGATATAGTATCTTTGTTTGCAGACAGTTCACTATATTTTTTTAACTTAATATTATTTTCCCCTGATTCCTTGTTAGTTAGTATTCTTAATTGATTTCCATACGGCGAGATAATAGTCTGTTTACTAGTATGTTTAGTATCATTATTCGTTTTTTCGTTCTGTTGCTTATTTTCTTTTATTATAGACTTATCTAATGACACACTTACGGAAGATTGAGCCAAAACACAATCCAACATAATTATTATAAGAAGAATAAATCTAACAAAACTTTTCATAAATCGCTTTTGACTATAATTAAATATCACTAAATGCCAAACAACGAAGCAAAATTACAAATATTTTTTGAGATAATCATTCTCTTATCTCCCATTCGTTTGCTTTTATTAGTATCTTATCTACTTTTTCATTATTTGGTAAATCACTCAATAACAAGAAGTAATCATTATGGAACGAAATATTCCCTATACATAATCTCTCCTAAATAATCACAAGAAAAATAACTTCAAATAAGGAAAATAGAACATTTTGAAAATATAAAATTTTCATAATATCTCATTTCGTCAAAATAACATCAATAACTATTCAAATAAAATCAATAACCATTCGAATAACATTAATAACTATTCGAATAACTTCAATAACTATTCGAATAACTTCAATAA
>CAVGDP010000027.1:0-6202 GCA_963627985.1 uncultured Eubacteriales bacterium | reverse complement strand
TACGCATATTATTTTAATAATTTCAAAAGATATTTTAATAACTTCAAACATTATTCTAATAACTTCAAAAGAGATTTTGATAACTTCAAAAGAGATTTAGTCTATTTGTTAAAATATTTGAATTAATTAGTATTAGTTTAAGATTTTTTATGTACTTTTGCCGTATAAAAAGTGTAACCGACTAAATCTTATATTCACATCCAAGAAGAAAGCATATAGTCTATGTTTTAATGTTATGACAATTGCATGAAAGATAAGACCGTAACACCGGAAGAAATAGTAAGAAGAAAGATAGACCAATGGTTCGCCGATTCGGGTTGGAAAGTGGTTGATCGTGATCAATACGAACCTACTACAACAGCAATCGCCATCCGTGAAGGACTGTTAAAGAGTAATCTTGAAGCGGATTATCTTCTATTGATAAATGGAAAAGTTGTTGGCGTATTAGAAGCTAAACGGAAGGAAGTTGATATTTCTTCCGATATTGTCAGTAAACAAACTATTCTATACGCTAATAATGTTCCTAATTATTATCAAGTTTGGCAAAATCCTTTACCTCTTCTTTACAAATCTAATGGAAAAGAAATTCTATTCCTTGACTACAGAAATGAGACAAATCAATGGAAAACTGCCGACCATATCCATACACCAAAAGAAATAGTTAAGATCCTTGGTATAGATGATCCCTTTGCTGGACTTCCAATACTAAATCCCAAAGGATTACGCAAATGTCAGTATGAAGCTATAACCGAATTAGAGAAAAGTTTTCGTATCGGTCAAAAACGAGCACTAATGGTATTAGCAACAGGTGCAGGTAAAACGTATACAGCTTGTCTTACTGCCTATCGTATGCTTAGTTATACTCCTATGCGTAGAATACTCTTTCTCGTAGATCGCAACAATCTTGGCAAACAAGCCGAAGGAGAGTTCGGTACTTTCCGATTAACAGAAACAGGCGATGCCTTTAATACTATCTTTACTGTAAACAGACTAAAATCTGCAAAAATTCCTACTGATAGTAATGTAGTTATCTGCACAATTCAAAGATTATTCTCTCTCTTAAAGGGAGAAGATATTACCGACACAGATAACGATGACGAAGATACAACTACTGGTGAAATAATATTACCCGAAAATCTTAATTTACCGCACGACTTTTTTGATCTTATTATAATAGACGAGTGTCATCGTTCCATTTATGGCAATTGGCGTAAAGTACTTGAATATTTTGATACTGCCAGACTTATCGGACTTACTGCAACACCATTACTTGAAACCTTAGCATTCTTTAATAATAATCGTGTAGTAAATTATACTTTGGAACAATCTATAATAGATGGTATCAACGTTGATCATCGTATCTATCGTATAAAAACCAAAGTAACGGAAGAAGGTGGAGCCATTATACAAGGACAACACACAAAAGTAGAAACAAGATACACTGGAGAAATAAAGGTTGTCAATAACACGGAAACAAAAAACTATACCAAAGAAGAGTTAAACCGTAGTATTGTCAATCCTGCTCAAATAAAACTTATTCTCTCTACTTATCGTGATGCCGTCTATACAGAAATGTTCTCCGACCCTCTACGAGAAGCCAATATGGAATATCTACCAAAAACACTAATCTTTGCTCTTAATGAAAATCACGCTACAAATATTGTTCAGATAGCCAAAGAAGTATTTGGAGAAGTTTGTCCTAATGTTGATATGGATAGATATGTCCAAAAAATAACATATTCTGCTGAAGATAGTAACGAATTAATTCGACAATTCCGCAACGACAAAGATTTCCGCATCGCTGTTACTTGTACCCTTGTAGCAACAGGAACGGACATAAAACCATTGGAAGTAGTAATGTTTATGCGTGATGTAGAATCTTTGCCACTCTATACTCAAATGAAAGGACGAGGAGTAAGAACAATTGATGATGATCAGCTGCGTAACGTTACTCCGAATGCAACAAGTAAGGATTGTTTCTTTATTGTGGATGCCGTTGGAGTAACCGAACATGAACATGTTACACCTAACTGTGAAGATGGTTCTGAAAAAGTTCTAACTCTGAAAGCATTATTAGAACGTATGGCACTTGGTAATTTACCCGATAATTACCTAAAACGACTTGCTGCCACTCTCTCCCGCCTCTATAATAAAGCCAATAACGAACAACGACAAGAGTTCATTCGTATTGCCCAAGATGATATGAAAGACATAGCCAAACGCATATACGATGCTCTTGACCCTGAACAACAACCAAAACTGCCACCTTTCGTTAATATCAACGACCCGAACAATGAACGCAAAGGACTAGTCTCCCCTATCGTTAATCACGCTAATGTTCGTAAATATATCCAAATTCTTGCAGCAGGCTTTATACATACAATAATACCACCAGACGGAGAAGATACTCTTATATTCAAAGGATTTTCCAAAGAAGAAGCACAAAACACAACTTTCGCCTTTGAACAGTATTGCCGAGAGCATGCCGATGATATAGAAGCTCTACGTATATTATATAATAATGAAGGCAAACCTATTACATATTCTATGTTAAAAGATTTGGAAAACAAACTGAAAATGACAAATAATAGATTTAATCCAAGAATCTTGTGGAATTTGTACGCTATTATCTATAGCGATAAGGTAAGTCGCAATACCCAGAAAAAAGAAATAGAAGCAATAACAAATATTATTCAATTGGTAAGATTTGCTTATCACCAAATAGAGAAACTTGAAAGCGTATACCCAACCGCACGAAAAATGTTTAACCTTTGGTATGGACGTAAACAAATGAACATAAACGATAAACAAAAAGAAGTAATCAGTCATATCGTAGACTACATAGCCTCCAATGGTGCTTGTAGTATAAAAGATATTAAACAGACCATAGGCACACAAGAAGCAGTACAACTAATAACAGCTTTCGGCGATGAACAAAAAGCAAACGAAACTCTTATATCATTATTCAGTTTTATAGTATTAAAGAAAACAGCATAACAAATTATGGCAAACAATATATCAACAGAACAGACACTAACCAAGAAAGTATGGAACCTTGCAACAACACTATCAGGACAAGGTATTGGATTTACTGACTATATAACTCAACTTACTTATCTTCTATTTCTCAAAATGGACGATGAGAATACAGAATTATTCAAAGAAGAATCTTCCATACCTATTGGATATAGATGGAAAGATCTAATAAACTTAGATGGCTTTGACCTTGTAAAACAATACGAAGATACCCTCCAACAATTAAGTTCAATGGATAATCTTATAGGTACTATCTACACCAAAGCACAAAACAAAATAGATAAGCCCGTCTATCTAAAGAAAGTTATCACTATGATTAACGAACAGCAATGGCTTATAATGGACGGCGATGTAAAAGGTGCTATCTATGAAAGTATCCTTGAGAAAAACGGACAAGACCAGAAAAGCGGTGCAGGACAATATTTCACTCCTCGTCCATTAATACAAGCAATGGTAGATTGCATACAACCTAAAATAGGACAGACCGTATGCGACCCCGCTTGTGGTACGGGAGGTTTCTTACTCGCTGCTTACGACTATATGAAACAACAAAGCCTTGATAGAGACAAACTCAAATTCCTTAACAACGAAGCCCTTCATGGCGTAGATAATACCCCTTTAGTCGTTACCTTAGCCTCTATGAACCTTTATCTGCACGGCATAGGTACAGACCGAAGTCCTATAGTATGCGATGACTCCTTAGAAAAAGAACCTCAAAAACTTGTAGACGTTATCCTTGCTAATCCTCCTTTTGGTACTCGTCCTGCTGGTTCTGTAGAAATCAATCGTCCTGACTTTTATGTAGAGACCAAGAATAACCAACTTAACTTCTTACAACATATAATGCTTATGCTTAAGACCGGCGGCCGTGCTGCCGTAGTCCTCCCCGATAATGTACTCTTTGAGGGTAATGCTGGTGAGACTATTCGCAAAAAACTCCTCTCAGATTTCAATCTTCACACAATTCTTCGTCTGCCTACTGGTATATTCTATGCACAAGGCGTAAAAGCAAACGTTCTTTTCTTTATCAAAGGACAACCTACCAAAGAGATTTGGTTCTATGACTATCGTACCGGTATCAAACATACTCTTGCAACTAACAAATTAGAACGCCACCACCTTGATGATTTTGTCTCATGCTATCACGCCGAGAATATCAACAAACGTCAACAAACCTACGATGCAGAAAAGAACCCTTTGGGTCGTTGGCGTAAATATAAAATAGATGAGATTCTATCTCGCGACAAAACAAGTCTTGATATTACTTGGATAAAACAAAATGACAACACCGAAGACTTATCACTAACCGAACTAATGACAAATATCAAAGAGCAAAGCCAAAACATAAACAAAGCCGTAATAGAATTAGAGAAACTATTGGCAAACATAAACAAAGAGTAATCATGGATAAGTGTAATACAGCAATACAACAAGAACAACAGTTTGCCGAAGTTGTGAATATCATCGTACAACATAGAAGCAAAGCATCTCGTACTGTTAATGAAGAAACATTACTCACAGCATGGGAGATAGGAAAATACGTCTCAACCAAACTAAAAAGCGAGGAATGGGGAAGCAAGGTTGTAACTCTTTTATCTGAATACATTCGTTCTCAACGTCCAGACATAAAAGGTTATAGTCGTAGCAGTATATATAATATGGTAATGTTTTTCGAGGAATATTCATCAGAAGCATTCACCACAACTGTAGAAAAATTCCTTAACTCAGAATTTGTGCAACCATTGACTACACAAATAGAACAAGACTCTACTACAAAAAAAGAAAATACAGCAATCGTACCATCAACAACTCCCCTAATTGTCCAGCCAGTGGTTGGACAACTTCCAAAAATTCTAACACTAACGACTTTAACCAACCATACAGAAATCCTTTGTCATTGCAAGAGTAATGAAGAACGATTGTTCTATATTTTGTATGCACACAAAGAGCATTTAGCAAAAAGAGAAATCCAACGTTGTATAACTAACGACACATACTCTTCTCTACTTGGTAGTAAAAGCAATATGTCGAAAGGGTTATTGGAACAATATCCTAATGCTCCTATTATGTTCAAAGATACACTATTTCTTGATTTTCTCGGCTTACCAAAGAAACATAGCGAGAGTAAATTAAAGAATAGTCTAATAGAACACATGAAGCAATTCATTCTTGAATTAGGCAAAGACTTTATCTTTATGGATCAAGAATACCCACTTACCGTTGGAGCATCAACCTACAAGGCAGACCTATTATTCTTTCATCGTGGATTACAAGCCCTCGTTGCAGTGGAATTAAAGAAAACAAAGTTTCACCCTCGTGACCTCGGACAATTAGAGTTCTATCTTGAAGCCTTAGATAGAGACGTGAAACGTTCGAATGAAAACCCTTCTATCGGTATTATCTTATGCCCTGAGAGTGATAAGATAGTTGTAGAATACGCAATGAGCAGAAGCTTAAGCCCTACTATGATTGCAGAATACAAACGTATCCTTATACCACAAGAACGTATGCAAGAACAATTAAACGAATTTTGCCAGTTCTTTCAAACGAAGAAGAAAGAAAGCAAGTAATAATTTGAAACTATGGACACAAAAGCATTAAGACAAAAAATCCTTGACCTTGCTATTCAAGGCAAACTCGTACCACAAGACCCGAACGACGAACCCGCTATTGAACTACTTAAACGTATTAATCCCAAAGCAGAAATTATTTCCGATAAGAAATTACCAAAAGGATGGTGCGTAACAACACTAAAAAGTATTTGTTCAACAATAAGTTCAAAGCCTTATCAAATCTTACAGTCTCAAATCCTAAAAAATGGCAAAACCATAGTTGTTAGCCAAAGTGCTAATTACATAGAGGGCTATTCTAACGAAGATTGTATTTTGAAAATAAATAAGCCTATAATTATTTTTGGAGACCATACAAGAGTTGTAAAATATATTGATTTTGACTTTATTGTCGGAGCAGACGGAGTAAAAATAATAGAGCCAAAGATTGACGAAAAATTTGCTTATTATAGTCTATTATACGCATCAACTAAAATAGAAAATAGAGGTTATAGTAGACATTTTGGAATATTGCAAAAGTTTTCGTTTCCTATTCCTCCTCTGGCGGAGCAGGAGAGAATTGTGGAGAAAATAGAACAAATCTTCGCTTTGATAGA
>CAVGDP010000026.1:0-2338 GCA_963627985.1 uncultured Eubacteriales bacterium | reverse complement strand
CAATAACTATTCAAATAAAATCAATAACTATTCAAATAAAATCAGATATTATTTGAATGAAATCAAATATTATTCAAATAAAATTTGATATTATTTTGATGATTTTTGCACTTATTCCAACTATTATATAATCAAATAATTACAGAGATTAAAAAATTGCCCATTTTTACTAAAAATACACCCCCTAAAAAATAACCTTATAGGGAAAATAGAACATTTTAGGTGCGTGAAATATTGCAAGATTTTGGTGTTTCTGTATTAAATTAGAGTAAATAAATATCTGCTTATTCTAAATTATTAGTATCCCATAAATATATGTATGATAGTTTTTTATTTATCAGCATACATTTATCGGATACCAATAGTAGAAAATTATAGATAATCTATTGTGTAATGCAAACCAACACTCTCTTTTCTTTTCATTGCCATTGTTATAATAAGATATGCATTGGCTACCATATTACGTAATTCGCACAATTGAGGAGTTAATACGCTACGATTATACAACTCTTCCGTCTCGTCATAAATAAGTTTGGTACGTTTTAATGCTCGATTCAATCTCAAATCACTTCTAACTATACCGACATAATTACTCATTATTTGTTGCAATTCTCTTTGTGTTTGAGTAATTAAACTCATCTCCTCATTAAGTATCATTCCCTCGGCATTCCAATCGGGTACTTCTTCACAGAAATCAATATTCTTTATCTCCTGTTGTGCATCCATTGCCGCACGATGTGCATAAACAGTCGCCTCTAATAATGAATTGCTCGCCAAACGATTAGCCCCATGAAGACCTGTACAAGAACATTCACCCGTTGCATACAAATGCTTAATAGTAGTACGTGCAAATTTATCAACCACTATACCTCCACAACCATAATGGCATGCTGGTACAACAGGTATCATATCCCCCCTTGTAATATTCAATCCTAGCTCCAAACATTTCGCATATATATGAGGAAAATGATGCATTATCTCTTCTTTACTAATAGCCGAACAATCCAACTGTACATGGTCATCGCCCGATTTAGCCATCTCGGAATTAATTGCTCTTGCTACTATATCTCTTGGTGCTAATGAGCCTCGCTTATCATATTTGTCCATAAAGGCTTCACCTTTAAGATTTCTTAATACTCCACCCGCACCTCTCATTGCTTCAGTTATTAAGAAAGATGGCTTTTCCATTGGATTATATAACGATGTTGGATGAAACTGTACGAACTCCATATCCTTCAACCAACCTTTTGCTCTATGCACCATTGCTTGTCCATCGCCAGTAGCAATAATAGGTGCCGTAGTTGCAGAATAAACTTGACCAAAGGAGCCTGTTGCCACCATTATTATTTTAGCCAAATAAGTATCTATTGAACCTGTATTTTTGTCCATTACATACGCACCAAAACATTGCACATTATCCATGTGCCGATTGACTTCTTGTCCTAAATGATGTTGAGTTATTAGATCTATTGTGAATTGATTTTCCTTTAATTCTATATTCTGATTCTTTTTTACTGCCTCATACAAAGCTCTTTCTATCTCTGCACCAGTATTATCTTGATGATGAAATATACGGTGTTCGCTATGACCACCTTCTCTTGCTAAATCATAATTACCATAACGGTTTTTATCAAAATTAGCCCCCCAATTAATCAACTCTTTTATTCTTTCAGTTGATTCTGTTATTGTAATACGTACTGCCTCTTCGTTGCAAATACCCGCACCTGCTATTAAAGTGTCTTTGATATGTTTTTCATACGTATCGGGAGCATACATAACGGCAGCAATACCTCCTTGTGCATACTTTGTAGAACATTCCTGTGCATCGGATTTGGTTATTAGACAAACTTTTCCAAAATTGGCGACCTTTAATGCGAAAGATAAACCTGCAATACCGCTACCTAAAACCAAATAATCTACTTTGTATCTCATCTCTATTCAGATTCTTTTATATTTTTAGTAAAAAAAACGTTTTTCCTTTATTTTTATTGTACCTTAATCAAATAATACCATCAAAGAATATTTATTTATTCTACTTAATAGCAATAATCTTTTTTTTCTTATTTATATTCTACAAAATGATTAACATATAGATTTTTTCTTTTTTGAAGTTATCTAAATATTATCAAAAGTTATCTAAATATTATCAAAAGTTATCAAAATAATATTTGATGTTATTTTGACGGAAAATAATATTAGAAAATTTTTATTTCCTCAAAAACGCTCTATCTCACTTATTCACTATTTTTCTTCTATAATTATTTGCTTAATTATAAATAATATCGTTATGATTACTTTTTTCAAAAACATTAATTTTGTTATTTAACTACTATAACGC
>CAVGDP010000025.1:0-9468 GCA_963627985.1 uncultured Eubacteriales bacterium | reverse complement strand
GAATAACTTCAATATTTATTTGAATAACTTTAATACTTATTAGAATAACTTCAATATTTATTTGAATAACTTTAATACTTATTAGAATAACTTCAATAGTTATTTTGATAACTTTAATACTTATTAGAATAACTTCAATAGTTATTTTGATGATTTTAGTACTTATTTCAACTATTATATAATCAGATAGTTATAAAGGCGAAAAATTGCCTATTTTTACTCAAAAAAATACCCTTCGAAAATGTCCTTATAGGGAAAATAGAATATTTTGGTGGCGTAAAACATTGCAAGATTTTTTATTTATACCACTACTTTTGGTGGACAACAATAATTACTTATAAAGAGACGTATGATAATCTCTTATCATACGTCTTAAAGTTTGTAATTCGTTTTCTATACGTGTAGGATATTTCTATATTATTGGTTAGAATTAAAATTAGTTTTGTAGTTACTCAATAAAGTATTATCTACTATGATAACACATTGTTAATCATTAGTATAATAACACACATTTCCCTGTTCGTCAATTCGTTTATTTATAGTAACAGCTTGAACAGTTCTCTCTTTGGTGTTATTATCTACATAAGTAGCAACTAAACCAAGTGTGTATTTGAGATTAGTTGGTTGTTCATCATGAATTTCTACTTTTTTAAGTGTAACATTCATGTTAAACTGACGTTTCATTACTGTCTCAAATACATTACCAAACCGGTCAGTATCAAAACTTAATTCTATTTGGGACTTTGAAGAATTGTACATAGTAATACATGGGTCACTAAAATAATTAATAATCCACTTGTCCAAATCTTCTTTGTTTGTTTGTGCTTGTACTGTAAAGCCAAACATTGTTACCGATACTACAGTCATTAAAATGACTTTTAACAAACTTTTTCTTTCCATAGTCTTATGTTTTTTAATATTATTTTGCAAAAATGTAAAAAAAAACGAACTAACCAAATTTTTTCTTAAGTTTTTTGAAAATTTCTTTTACAACTACATATAAATGATTGATTATTAAAGATTAAACACCGAATAAAAAAGCAAGTAATTTTGTCCATTAACCCTAATTTTGTAAAAAAAAATACGAAAAATACACACATTTGGAAAACTGTTCCTTATCTTTTGCCTATATAGTCTATTTTTATTATATAAGATCACCAAAAGATGTTTTCTTCGATATATAACACCTATAAAATATATGTAGATATATAATCAAATGTAAATAATTGGAACAAAAACTTATTTATGAAATCTTGGAATAATCACTAATTATCGGATGTTTTCGAAAATATTCTCTTAATAAACGATTATTTGGATTTGTTAGGTTAGGGTCTTGCGTAACTATGTAACTTGCCAAGTCTCTTGTCATACGAACAATAGGTTCATCCTTAACAATATCTGCTATTTTCAATTCCAAAACTCCAGACTGTTTTGTACCTTGTATACTACCTGGTCCACGTATTGCTAAATCTTCACCAGCAATTACAAAACCATCATTAGTAGTACACATAATATCTATTCTCCGTTTGGATTCTTTACTCAAATCATTCTTTGTCATCAATATACAATAGGACTGATTAGCACCTCTACCTACCCTGCCACGTAATTGATGCAACTGCGACAAACCAAATCTTTCGGCATTATGAATAATCATTACCGTTGCATTAGGAACATCTACTCCGACCTCTATAACTGTAGTTGCTACCATTATATTAGTTATACCTTGTTTGAAACGTTCCATTTCGTATTCCTTTGCATCTGCTTTCATCTGCCCATGTACGATACTTACTTGATATTCAGGTAATGGAAATTCCCTTGTGATAGAATCATAACCATCTAATACATCTTTCAAATCTAATTTCTCCGACTCGTTAATCAAAGGATAAACAATATAAATTTGTCTACCTGCCTTGATTTGTTCGTGCATAAAGGCGTATAATTTTAGTAAATAAGCATCGGTTAAATGTATAGTTGTGATTGGTTTTCTTCCTTTTGGTAACTCATCTATAACTGAAACACTCAAATCTCCATAGACTGTCATAGCCAAAGTTCTAGGAATAGGAGTAGCAGTCATAACTAAAATATGAGGAGGATAATTTAGTTGTCCGTTAAAAGAATTTTTCTTCCACATTTTGCTTCGTTGCTCTACTCCAAAACGATGTTGTTCATCTATAACTGCCAATCCTAATGTTTTGAAAACAACGGTATCCTCTAATAAAGCATGTGTGCCTACGATTATGTGTATTGCTCCTTCTTGTAGATTGGATAAAATATTTTTGCGTGCCTTACCTTTTATATTACCTGTCAATAAAGCAACATTAATATTCAATCCTTTCAACATATTTGTTATAGAAAGATAGTGTTGGTGTGCTAATATCTCGGTAGGTGCAATTAAAGCCGCTTGATAATTATTATCCAAACAAATAAGCATACTCATTACGGCGACAAGTGTCTTACCGCTACCAACATCTCCTTGTAATAACCTATTCATTTGATGTCCTGTTCGCATATCATTACGTATTTCTTTTACAACACGTTTTTGAGCGTTAGTTAATTCAAATTTGAGGTTATTATAATAGAAGTTATTGAAATAATTACCAATTGAGGAGAATACAAAACCTTGAGATCTATTGCTACGATAGGATTTTTGGAGTTGATGTTCTAATTGTAGGAATAGCAACTCTTCAAATTTTAATCTCAAACGAGCTTTGGTCAAAATATCTGGATTTTGTGGGTAATGAACATTAACAAGAGCATCTTGTAAAGAGAGTAAATGATAGTGTTTGATTAGATAATCGGGCAATGTTTCGGGGATATGTCCGTATGATTCA
Organism: uncultured Eubacteriales bacterium; assembly: GCA_963627985.1. GTDB lineage: Bacteria > Bacteroidota > Bacteroidia > Bacteroidales > P3 > Scybalousia_A. The sequence goes on along the minus strand of CAVGDP010000025.1, from coordinate 6,637 downwards.
TTTATAAGATTTCGTGTTATTTTGGCAATGGCTTTGGTATTAAGGTAATTATGCTTCATTTTGTCAGTAGTATTGTAAACAGGAATATATTTACAAGTAACACCTCTATCATTAACCGACAAAGAAGCCATATAGGACGCCTCGGATTCTATTTCCGGGTGAACAAAATTATATGTGTCTTTGAATTTGTTTGGTTTGCCAAATATTACGTATCTCAAACCTATATTCAAATTACTATCAATATAGTTCAAACCTGCAAAAAAGACTAATTCTATTCTACCCGTAGTATCAGCAAAACCTACTATCAATCTTTTATTTTTACCATTAGTTACCGTTTGTTTATCTATTACAGTTCCTTTTATTTGTATAAATATTTCGTCAGAATGAATATCTTTTATCTTTACAAACTCGCTTCTATCTACATAACGAAACGGAAAATAATATAACAAATCTTTGTAGGAATGAATATCCAACTCCTTTTTTAATATAGAAGCACGTCTATCGCCAACACCTGACAAAAATCTAATATCACTATATAAAATATTATCTTCCATTACTGACAGATAATTAGTTAAGTATCTTTTCTTATAAAATTACTTTATATAAGGTTTGCCTTCTGCTCCAATAAGAAAATAAGAAGCTGGTTTGAGTACGTTATCTAATGTAAAGAATTGTATAACCAAAGTATCATTAAATTTATTTGATAAAGCATAACAACGATTAATATCAAATATTTGATAAAAGTCATTATCGTCTTGTGCTATAGAGTTAGGATCATTCATCTTTACGTATGTTTTTAATGTATTTTCCTTACCCTTTTTATCTTTTAATGTAATAACAAAAGATGGTGGTTTAGAAAATATAGTATCTTTTTCTATTTGAGAAATATTTTTGGCAATACGTTCGTAATTCATATCCACAAAAGAAGATAAGAATGCCACAACTTTATTAGTATCAAAAGCAGAAAGTGTTTCGCCATTCGCCATAACAAAAGAAAATCCTTTACCATTATTAACTAATGTATAATTTTCTGATGGTTGAGTGGGCAATTCTACTTTTATACTTTCTATTTCTTTTTGTTTATAAGAGAATAGTTTGTGTGCTCGCCACAAATCTTCAATTGCCGAAAAACGAGAAGATAAGTAACCTCTAAAATTAGGTATATATATAATATAAGGTATATTGTCTCCTTTTTTTAGCATATATGTACCCATTTCATCTGATGTTTCTGTGCCAACAAAATAAGTACATTTGAGATGTTCGCCTTTGAATAATTTAATAAAACCTATATTTATTTTGTAATCCGTAGTATAGACTTCAACTGTTTTACCCACTGTAGCCAAATCCTTTACTACATTATTACGTGCTGCTTTTGGTAGTGGCTCTCTTATTCTCATATCTCTAAATGTTTCCAAAATATTTTTGGTAAGTATACTATTTGCTTCATACTTATTATTTACTAACCAAGTACTATCTTTCTGTTTGGTAAGAACAAGAGTATTATTTTCTTTATCTTTGATTACTAATTTAGTTATAGATTCTATGTCTGTAATATGAAAATCTTGATCCAAAGTAGTAGTTGTATTTTTCTTAACTACTATCAAAACTATAACTATTACTATAACTACGACCAATAGTAGTAATAATAGATTTTTTTGTTTTCTATTCATTTTATTAATTTTCAATGTCTTCATATTCTATTTAGTTAAATATATTTTTCTTCTTATTATGATAAATATCAAACCAAATAACACAACTATGACAATAGGAACACCCATATTAAACACTTGCCATTGTCCTTTGGTTCTATCTATTTTTGCCATATCTAATTTTCTAACTATAACCTCTCTTGACCGCAAAGGTATCAAATCTTTATCTCCACAAAGATAGTTAATACAATTGATAATAAATTCCTTATTGCCAAACATTTGATTAGTATATCTATCATAACCTAATGGCACTACTTGTTTATTAATAAATGTATTAAGCACCAAATCACCATCTGCTACAACTATCATTGCTGTTGTATCGGAATTGCTTTTATTGGCTATCATAGTATTATCTAACATTTCCTGCGGAAGTCTATTGCGAAAGGCGGATACAAAACTTCCTTCACTTAAAAGAGCTAATATCTTTGCACCTTGATTGAATAATTTCGGATCTTGTTTTTGTTTAAGCATTTGTAATGATACTTCCACCGGAGCATTTAATATTCTTGTGTTATTAGAAGATAATAATATAGGCGTTGTAGTAGTAGAATTATTACTCTCTACAACATCTATTGTAGAAACGAAATCCAATTTTATAGGATTTATTTTGTGTGAGATTATATTATTTGTTGGTGAAGCAGATACAAAGAAATTCCACGGATAGAACGTCATTTGTGGTTGTCCGTTTTGATATTGTCCTGTTACTATTGGCACTTGAACGCATTGCAAGTCCATTACTAAATCGTTATTGAGTTTAATTCCATACGAGAATAATATTTCTTCCACTCCCGTAAGATTACTTATTGCCATAGTGCTTGCATGCGATTGCAAAGAGTCCATACTGGCAGTTAATGGGTCTATTAACCACAATATCTTACCACCATTCATCAAGTATTGGTCTATTATATACAAATCTTTTTGAGTAAATGGTTGCGTTGGCTTAACTACTATCAAACATTCGTATTTTTTGCGAAATCTTTTCACTACATCGTCCGTTGAGTCGTATTGTCTATCTACCAAAGCATTTATTTGTCCGTTTATTGTTACAGAATCTATCATGTAACTATCGTTCAAAGATTGAATAATATCCAAAAGATATGATGCATCTGGCTCTCCTTGCCCATAAAGAAAAGCAATAGAGGGTTTCATACCTTGAGTAATATTACGAATAGAGGAATAAAGAGTATATTCTAAATTCTGAATAGAAGAAGCAATTATTTCCTGCTCACTAATACCCATCTTGGTAGAGATTAATGATTTAATACTCTTTCTACCTCCCGAAGAAATCTCTATATATGGGAATATATATTGTTGCTCACGTTTAGAGGAATTAGTACTACTAATAAGAATAGGAGAAAATCCTTCATAAAATAGTTTTTGATAAAACTCCGCCTTCTCTTCATTAGTTTTCATACTATTAGGATCTACAAACTCAAATTCTATATTAGAATTATAAGACCTCATTTCATTTAACAAATTCTTGGTTGCATTGCGCAATTCTTTGTAATTAGTTGGTATATCTCCATCTAAATAACAACGTATCATTACTACATCGTCTACTTTCCTTATACCTTGCTTGCCACCTTTGAGTAATTGTTTGGTAGAAGTAGATAATGAAAATCTTTTCTCTTTTGTTAAATCTATTTTGAAAAAGAAATAATTGCAAACAACATTAACCAATACCAATATTGCCAAACCTACTATTAATTGTATTATATGCGAACGCTTAACATCCGCTTTGGCACTTACGGGATTAATTACACGAAAAACAAATTTTTTGAGCTTTAATCTTTGTTTTTTTTGTTTTGTATTCTTGTTAGGTTGTGTATTTTCTATTTCTTTATCTTTACTTTTCATCTTCATACGAAATAATTATTTTTTCCAATTTCTTGACTCCAAACTAACCTTTGTAGATAGAATAAAGAATGCTGTAGCACTAACAAAATAAACAATATCTCTCAAATCAATTACTCCTCTACTTATAGAATTATAATGATACGAAATGCCGATTGTTTCAATTAGTAGATTTGCTTTTGATAAGAAAGGTATTCCTGCTATAATATGAAAACCATCATATACAATCAAGCAGACCACTACAGATAATATAAAGGCAACTATTTGATTCGTTGTCAAAGAAGAACAAAATATACCGATAGATACAAATATTGCACCCAAAAATATTAATCCTATATAAGAGCCAAGTATACTCCCTATATCCAAATTACCAATCGGTGAGCCAAGTTGATAAACACAAATCATATATACCATTGTTGGTAATACAGATAGTATAACTATTACTAAGGAAGCCAAAAACTTACCCATTATTATAGAAATGTCGCTAACAGGTCTTGTTAGGAGTATTTCTATTGTACCACTTCGTTTTTCTTCTGCAAAAGTCCTCATTGTTATAGCAGATATTAAGAATAAAAATACAATAGGCGATATAATAAACAATCCATCCAAGGATGCTATTGCAGAATCAAAAACATTAATATCCGAATCTATTATCCACAAACATAATCCATTAACGATAAGAAACACAAATATCGTTATATATCCTATTAACGAAGTAAAGAAACTACTTAATTCTTTTTTAAATATAGTCAACATCTTTTTATTATTTGATTTGAGCGTGCAAAGTTAAGTAAATTTTTTATTTTTCGCTTTTATTATCCTTGCTTTTTTTCCATTCTATAAAATCTGGTAAGTAATCCAAAGGCAAATATCCCTCTTCTTTGTAGTCTTTTGGCAAATTATCCACATCGAAGTAATCTATTAGCATAGTAGCATAATATTCACCTATCATTTTTTCGCACAATAAATAACAAGCACTTATATAGTCTTCGTTTTGTTCTATTTTTTCGCCTGCAATTCTTAATCCTATTTTATTTTTTACAACTTCACTCTCCAAAGGTAAGAAAAATAAATCCTTACTATCTAACTTAATCCCCTCGTATTCTATTTTAACTCCCTTTCCTTCTGGTTGTAAAAAAGCCTCTATTTGCCAAAAATCCATCAATGGTACATTCTCTACCAAGGAAATTACATCTTCAAAATAATCTTTATCAGAATAAGACGTAAAAGTAATTTTTCGTCCTTCTTCGGTCAAATCTCCCAAAATAAAATCCACTCCTTCGGAATATTTTTTCAATATTTCGTCCAAGAAGGTAAGTAATTCTTCTGCTTTGCTGTCTTCTAAGGAATCTATATCCATTAGAGAATCTTTTATGTTTTGAAATTCTTTCCAAAACAATACTGCTTTTTCTTCCATAATCTAATAAACAAAATGTGGTTCTGCAATTAATTCTATATCAAATTTGGCTTTAACCATTTTTTGTACCTTTTCAACGTAATCTATCAAATATTTATTATTCTGTATGCCATAATTAACCAAAACTAATGGTTGTTTGTTGTACATAGATATGCCATTTTCTTTTTTACCACGAAATCCACAAGTATCAATTAACCACGCAGCACTAATTTTCTTACCTTTATCATTATCAAAATATGCAATATCCTCATATATATTATGAAGACGCTCAAAATGTTGATTATCTATCACAGGGTTACAGAAAAAAGAACCACAATTACCAATCTCATTTGGATTAGGTAACTTCTCATTTCTAATTTCTGTAATTTTTTGTGCTACTAATAAGGGAGTAATTTTGGAAGGTGAGATGTTAGCAAATTTTTTCTTCACTGCACTATAAGAATCATTGAAAACAAAATGCTTATTTAACTTAAAAACAACATCTGTTATAATCTTATCACCATTTTGATGCTTAAAAATAGAATCCCTATAACCGAAATTACACTCTTGTGCGGAGATAGTATGAAAATCATTATCCTCCATATCAAAATATCTAACACTCTCTATACATTGTTTAACTTCTGCACCGTATGCACCTATATTCTGCACAGGAGCAGAGCCAACAAGACCATAAATAGCCGCTAAATTCTCTAAACCAGAGTAATTATTCTCACACATTTGCAAAACGAAATCCCTAAATAACTCCCCAGCCCTACAATTAATCCAAATATTATCCTTATCGGAAGATAAAATCTTTACACCTTTTAATACCATGTAGAGAATTATGGTATCTATCTCCTTATTAATGAATATTGTATTACTACCTTCACCCAAAGTAAAGATTTTGCGAGGTTTCAATCCATTTTTTTTATCATTATAGGTATTATAGAATGTTTTCAGATCCTCATCGTCTCTTATTGTAAAGAAATCTTTTGCTCTTGCGGACAAATGCATAGTACTTTTAGGACGCAAATCAATATCTTTTTCCCAAAAATCATAATTGAGAGAGAAATCTTCATTTGAATTGTTTTTTGTTTTAGATATCGTCTTTTCAAGATTAGAATTGACTTTCAGGGCATCTTCTTTTTTGCTTACAATTCGTCTTCTTTTTTGCTTTTCATCAATATTATCTGCCATAAACCTACGAAATTTCTGCAAAATTAATACATTTTTAGATTAATATACGACAAACATCAAAATAACTTCAATACTTATCAAAATAAAATCAATAGTTATTCCAATAACTTCAATAACTATTTCAATAACTTCAATAACTATTCCAATAACTTCAATAACTATTTCAATAACTTTAATAACTATTTCAATAACTTCAATAACTATTTCAATAACTTTAATAACTATTTCAATAACTTTAATAACTATTTCAATAACTTCAATAACTATTTCAATAACTTTAATAACTATTTCAATAACTTTAATAACTATTTCAATAACTTCAATAACTATTTCAATAACTTTAATAACTATTTCAATAACTTTAATAACTATTTCAATAACTTCAATAACTATTTCAATAACTTTAATAACTATTTCAATAACTTTAATAACTATTTCAATAACTTCAATAACTATTTCAATAACTTCAATAACTATTTCA
>CAVGDP010000024.1:0-4889 GCA_963627985.1 uncultured Eubacteriales bacterium | reverse complement strand
GGAAATTCTCTTTTCATATCAAATCTATTAGTGTCCGATAAATATATGTAATTGAATTTTTTTATTCTCTCACCTCCATTTTACCGAACACTAATAAATTTTCATTTAGATCTGTTTTTTAGAAATATATATCTCTTTGACCTTTGTCTATTGATGACAAATTATCTTCTATTTTAGGTATAAGTTGTTTCTGATCATATTCTTCTAACATCTGTTTTATCAACTTTTTACCTTTGTTTTTGGTGTCTTCGTGTGCGAAATCATTCAAATATTCATTGAAAGTAAATAAAGCATTAGGCAAACAATATTGTTTAATTAAGCCAGGCTTTGCTAAATCCATAAAGTCCTCGCCAACTCTTCCCTTTCGGTAGCAACCAGTACAAAAGGAAGGTACATAACCTTCGTCAATAAAGGTATTTATAACATCTTCCATCTCCCTATGATCACCTAATTCAAATTGAGAACCAGTACCTTTTTCCTCTTCTGCATACGCACCCGGATTAGTACGTGAACCTGCCGAAATTTGCGATATTCCAAAATTGATTAATTCATTTCGCATTTGAGAGTTTTCTCTTGTTGAGAGAATCATACCTGTATAAGGTAGAGCAATACGAATAATTGCAACAAGTTTTTTGAAATCCTCATCCTTAACTGGCATAGGTACGTGTTCAGCATCTGGTGCACCGATGGCAGGTTCTAATCTCGGCACACTAACTGTATGTGGTCCGCAACCATAACAATCTTCTAAATGATGAGCATGTTCCATCATACCCATAACTTCAAATCTATAATCACCCAATCCAAATAACGCTCCTATACCTATATCATTAATACCCCCTTCTTGTGCTCTATCCATAACAGTTAGTCTATATTCGTAATTTGCTTTCGGTGTCCCTGCCGGATGATAACGCTTGTACAACTCGCCATCGTATGTCTCTTGAAAACAAACGTATGTGCCTATTTTTTCAGCATGTAATTTTGCAAAATCTTCAACTTCCATCGGAGCTAACTCTACATTTATTCTCCTAATATAATCTCTCCCATTATTTTCTCTAACTCCGTAAGTCGTCTTTATTGCTTCGCACATATATTCTGTACCATTCTTATTATTTTCTCCACAAATCAAAAGAACACGTTTATGTCCTTGTCTAAGAAGTGCTTTAGTCTCGTCAGCAATCTCATTCATTGTTAGAATTTTTCTCTTAATTAGGTGATTATCTTTTCTAAATGAACAATAGGTGCAATTATTCATGCAAATATTACCTGTGTATATCGGTGCAAATAGTACTAATCGTTTGCCATAAATAGCATCCTTTACTGTATGAGCAGTTTGCATAATTTTTTTAATCTTTTCTGCATCCTCTACACATAATAATGCTGCAACATCTTTTAATGATAATCCTTTAAGTTTTAATGCTTTGTTAAGAATATCATTCAATTCGCTATCATTAGGTTCTTTTCTGTTAAGCAAGTCATTGATCTTGTCTCTATCAATGAATACTTTGTTTCTATCTTGTATATTCATAGTGTTTTTGTTTTATTATATTGTCTTAATATTTCTATTCAACTATTTGTTTTATAATATTTCCCCCTCATCTGCTATTTATATTTTCGTAAGCAGACACTTCACTTCCACGTCTTCAATTCTCCCCAATTTACCTGTTAAAGAATTAATATCATTCATTGTTGCCTGAATGACAACATTTATTATATGTACATTTTTATCTTTTAGTGGCAAACCGTTACGTGAAAGTATATACGAGAAATACTCCGAGAGCAAACTATTGACAAGTTTTGCTTTTTCTATGTTATAGATTACAATGCTAATTATTCCTATCCTCTTTTTCATCAGTTAGTTGCAAAGTCTTTTAAGGACTTTTATTTACTTTTGAATTAGAAAAAATTCCATTTTATTTATCTTTATCCAATCAACATAGTAGAGTAATTGTTTATTTTCGCAACAATTAGTCACCTATTCTGAAAAGATATTTGCAAAATTAGTAATTTTTTTTGATACCAAACTAAAAAAATTCATCTTTTCGCTTTTTATCAAAATAATATCAACTAATATCTTGATAAGATTTGATTTTATTTTAATAACTTGTAATAGTATCGTTTCGGTTTATAATAACAGAGAAATATTATCTTATCTTGTTTTTTGATATTTAGACCTTGTTCGTTATTGTACTCTTATCTTTGGATCTAATACGGCATACAATATATCAGTTACTATATTAATTATAATCAACAATATACATATTACTAGCAATGCACCCATAATAACAGGAAAATCATACTTCTCCAAACTATCTACAATAACCACCCCGATACCTTTCCAATCGAATATATATTCCACAAATACCGCTCCAGCTATTAACGATGCAAACCAACCACTTACTGCTGTTATCACCGGATTTAGTGCATTTCTTAATGCGTGATGTATTATTATTTGGCGATTATTCATTCCTTTTGCTCTCGCTGTACGTATGTAATCTTGCGAATATACATCCAACAAAGTAGCTTTAGTTAATTCTGTAATAACCGCTAATGGACGTATTCCCAATGTAATAGCAGGGAGAATAATATTTTTTAATTGTAAATATTCTCCTCTACCCAAATCATCCACTACATATAATGAACCAAACATACTTAAACCTGTATATTTACTTAATACAAAAGCGAACAGCCAAGCAATTATTATTGCCGCAAAAAACGATGGCAAGGACATACCAATAGAAGTTACCAACTGTATTAGTCTATCTATCTTTGTATTAGGATATAACGATGATATACTACCAAGTATTACCCCAACAATAAATGCAAACGAAATAGCAACTATCGCCAAAATTATCGTATTAGGAAAAGCCTCTGCTAATATATCACTTACGTTGCGTTTAGTTTGATACGAACGGCGAAGATAAGGTTTTTTGAGGACAAGGCATTTAGTTTTTGTTTTGAAAAGTACTGTAAAGGACGTGTATTTAGTTGTATCTAAATAAAAATTACTACTCTCTTGTGTGCCATAAAACGATATAAAGGACAGATCATTAAGATAATTAAGATATTGAACACCAATTGGACGGTCCAAACCTAAATCTCGGTGAATCATATCCACACTTTTCTTGTCTGCTCTTTGTCCTAACATCATTCTTGCAGGATCTCCGGGAAGTATATTAAACAAAAAGAATACCAATGTTACAACTCCGAATATTACAAGTAGTCCATAACCGATTTTTTTTAGAATATAATTCAGCACTTTTTCTTTTCGGATTTATACAAATGAAAATAAATTAGTTACAGTCTGATTTTATATTTTCTTTTTCTCAATTCTTACTCTTTTGGGAAATATTTATCTCTATTTATTGAGTATTACAAATCTCTCCAACTCCATTTATTTGCCACTTTGGTATCTTTAATCTCCACAATAGCAGGATTATTTCTTACCATTGCCTCAATAGCCTTATCATCACACGAATAAATCACATAATCCATAAGTTTATATTTTTCTTGAAAAGCAAACCAAATCTCACTTTGCGAAGCAGTAATAACAATAACCCTTTGACCTTCATCAAATTTCTTTTTAAGGAAGTCAGATGCTTTTCGCATTCCCTTATCATTTGCTTTATTCATATCAACAACTGCCAAAATAAATAGAGATGAAGTAGTATCGCTCAAAAGTTCCAAACTCTCGTCTTCATTAGACTCAAAAGCCAACAGACTAAAACCATCCGCCTTGATTTCATTGGGATTAGTGTAACGAGATGAAATAAATGTCCAATTAGATTGAAAATTAGCGTCTTGATCATTAGCCTTCATCAAATCTTCCATAGAAAATTCTTTCTCTTCTCCTGTTTTGTTGTTCTTGTAAGTCGCAAACGTTATAGCAGGTGCTTGTTCGCTTTGGGTAGGTGCCATTTTGTTGCCAATCTTCCACGCTCTAAAATCTATAATAGGTTCATACATTATATTTCTAACACAAAACACGACAATCAATATTGCAAAAACGCATACAGTTGCCCAATTGCTGATTTTTTTGAATTGTTGTGCTTTCTTATTATCTGTCAAAAAGATACCAACAAGTATAATATCCAAAATAATGTTTTTGAAAAACGTCTGCCAATTAGTTAATTTAACAGCATCACCAAAACATCCACAATCACTTACGTTGTTTGTTAAGGCATCTATTAGAGTTGTAACCGTAAAAAACAACATAAACACCGTAGCAACCCATCTATTTAGTTTGTTATATATATGTAAAAAGATGGTTACACCTATAAGAAACTCCGCACAGCACAAGAACACACTAAGTATTATAGGTAATGATTGGATAGCATTTAATAGCCAATCAAAACCAAAAACCCCCATGTATTCTTCTATTTTGAAGGCAGTACCCATAGGATCTACTGCTTTTACAAAACCAGAAAAGAGGAACACTCCTCCAAATAAAAATCTGAATATATAATTTATTGTATTTTTCACTGTACTACTCATAATTATTTATGTATCTATCTAATTATTAACTAATTTTATGTGTTTATTTTGTATTTAATTATTTTCCTTTTCGTTTTTTTGATATTCTAATCTTTTATATTTTAGTTATCTTTTGTTATAAGTTTCCTATTATTTCTCTCTAAAACAAACTATTATCAATCATCCGTCAAATTTTCAATACTGTTAGAAAAACGCTTTCACTATATCTTTTATTGTTTGGACACAATATTTTTCTATTTTTTGCACATTTTTATATGATTACATCAAAAAATTTAATAATTACCCTAACCCCTCAAATAAAATCAATAGTTATTCAAATAACTTTAATACTTATTCTAATAATTTTAATACTTATCAGAATAACTTTAATACTTATCAGAATAACTTTAATACTTATT
>CAVGDP010000023.1:0-3653 GCA_963627985.1 uncultured Eubacteriales bacterium | reverse complement strand
ATCAATAACTATTCAAATAGTATTAATAACTATTCAAATAACATCAATAACTATTTTGATGATTTCAGTACTTATTCTAAATACTACATAATTAAATAATTACAAGAGTACGAAAATCCTCCATTTTTACTCAAAATATGACTACCAAAAATAACCTTATAGGAAAAATAGAACATTTTGGGAGTGTGAAACATTGCAAGATTTTTATTTTAAGATAAAGTGGGAAAGAAATTTGATTTTTGGGATAGCAAAATTAAAAAAATGTTGCTTTCTTATTAATTGAAACGAAAAAATATAGTATCTTTGCAAGGTCAAATAGATATTTTGCAAGAAAATAGTTTAGAATAAAATATTTATCATATAATATGAGAGATACAAGAGGATTTAGAATTTTTGACACTAAAGCACCCTTTCATTACAAAGCATTTGGAATGTTATTATTATTTGCAATAATTTTTATTGTTACTGTTATACTTTGTACGGTAGCAATAATTGCTTTTCCAATAACAACTCTGTATATGCAGGCTTTATCAACTATTCTTATGTTTGGTGGAACGACCTTTCTGTTTTGGTGCATCTATAAGCAAATGGATGAAGCGAAAGCAATATTGCATCAAAATTTTAGAATAGGATGGGTTTTTGTTGCTGTCGTATTATTATTTGTCGCTATGCCGTTGATAGATTTTGTATCAATAGAAAACAAGGAGAATACAAAACTATTAATGGATATGATAGACGGTAGTTATGTGGGATTAATAAAGATACTAATTTGTTTGGCTATAATACCAGGAGTATTTGAAGAGTTATTCTTTCGTGGTTTTATGCAAAAGTTTGTAACCTCTTGGACACGTAGTGCTTTGGCAGGTATATTTGTTACAGCAGCAATATTTTCTTTGATACATTTTGAAATGGAAAATTTCGTGGCTCGTCTATTATTGGGTCTAATTTTAGGACTTTTGTATCAGTATAGCGGAAGACTATGGACAAGTATGCTATTTCATACTTTGAATAATACTATTGCTTGTATTCAATTGTGGTTATGTATGCGTACTAACGAAGTTCCATCAACTATTGATTACCCTTGTATTTTTACGGTTATTTCTTTGGCTTTGATTTTAGCATGGGTTATTTTTAATGAGTTGAAAAATAAGCGTAGTATAAGAAATAATTCATTGGATTTGAGAGATTCTAAAATTAATACACGATTTCGTAATTTTAAGGAGAGAGATTTTTAATTTGTATTAAACAATAATGGTAACCGAATCACTAAATAAGATACAACGTAAAGCAGCGGAACAAATAAAAGGTCCTGTCCTTATCGTAGCAGGTGCAGGTAGTGGCAAGACAAGAACACTTACCTATCGTATTGCACATTTATTAGAGATAGGAGTGTCTCCTTATTCCATTATGGCATTAACTTTTACTAATAAAGCTGCCAAAGAGATGCAAGATAGGGTTGTTGGTTTGGTCGGTATCAAATCCAAAGCTATTTTGATGGGTACTTTTCATAGTATTTTCTCAAGAATCTTACGTATAGAGGGTTATAGAATAGGTTATAACTCTAATTATACGATTTATGATGATGATGACTCCAAACGTTTGTTAGGTACTATTATTAAGGAGATGAATCTTGACGATAAAGTATATAAGAAAGACAAGATTATGAAAAGAATCTCTACTGCGAAGTGTGGTTTGTTTTCTCCTGTTGATTATGAAAAAAATATAGAGGCAAGACAAGAGGATGAAATGGCAAGAATTCCTCTAATGTTTCGTGTTTATGCTGTTTATCAGAATAGATTGCGACAAGCTATGGCAATGGATTTCGATGATATATTATATAATATTAATGTATTGTTTAGAGATTGTAAGGATGTATTAGAAAAATATCAGCATAGGTTTCAATATATTTTGGTTGACGAATATCAGGATACTAATTTTGCACAATATTTGATTGTTAAGAAATTAGCCGAGTATTATCGCAATATTTGTGTGGTTGGTGACGATGCTCAAAGTATTTATTCTTTTCGTGGTGCAACTATTGAGAATATTCTTAATTTTCGTAACAATTACCCAGATGCCAAGATCTATAAATTAGAAGAAAACTACCGTTCTACACAGAATATTATCAATGCTGCTAATAGTGTAATAGAAAAAAACAAAAATCAAATACCAAAAAATCTTTTTACCAATAATCAAAGTGGTGATAAATTGCGTTATGCAGCGTTGCCTTCCGATAGAGAAGAGGCAGAATATATTGCTAAAAAGATTGAATACTTTGTTTCCAAAAAAGAAGACTATAGAGATATTGCTATCTTGTATCGTACCAACTCGCAATCAAGAGCTTTGGAAGATTGTTTGAGATTAAAAAATATTCCTTATATAATATATGGAGGTACTTCATTTTATGCTCGCAAAGAAATTAAAGATTGTATCTCCTATATGCGATTAGTTGTAAATAATAACGATAATGAGGCTTTTGAAAGAATAATTAATTACCCTTCACGTGGCATAGGAAAGACAACAATGGACAGATTAAAATTAGCATCTCAAACTAATAACTGTTCATTATTCACTATGGCAGAACGATTGGAAGAAAATAATCCTTATAAACTATCAACAAAGGTAGTTAAAGCGTTGCAAAACTTCTGTGTAATGATAAAAACATTCTCTTTGCGAATAAACAAAGAAGATGCATATAGTTTGGGAGACGATATAATTAAAAGGTCAGGAATAGAAGATGATTTGAGATTATTAAGAGATGAATCGGACAAAGATAGAATAGAAAATATAGAAGAATTGCGTAATTCTATGAAGTCTTTTGTTGAAGATGAGCAAGAGGATATTATAGATGCTTTGACGGGAGAACAGATTTCTATAAAAGATAAAACATTGGACGTCTTTTTGCAACAAGTCTCTTTGATGACAACAGTAGAAGAAGCAGAAGAAGGTGAAGAGGATGACAACAAAGTAAAACTTATGACCGTACATGCTTCAAAGGGTTTGGAGTTTGATACAGTCTTTGTTAGTGGAATGGAAGAAAATTTGTTTCCTTCACTAATGAATACAATTTCTGCGGATAATATAGAAGAGGAGAGGCGACTTTTTTACGTAGCATTAACAAGAGCGAAAAAACATCTTGTACTTACTTCGGCAAAGGTTAGATTCCGTTACGGAGAAACAATATTTTGTGAGACAAGTCGTTTTGTAAAAGAAATAGATAAAACTTATATCATATACGATAGTACAGTAAAGACAAATTCTATAAGTAATATCTTTTCAGAAAATACTACTAAACAAGTTGTTTTGAGAAAAAAACAACCTTTGTCTTCATTACGATACAATACAATGACACAAGAATCTAATAATGTTATTAGATTGAATAAAAAAAACAAAGAAGATCAAGATTGGTACGTTCCACCGATAGATGAAATCAAAGAAGGAATGGTCGTTAAACACATTAAATTTGGTATAGGAAAGATATTGGAACTTTATGAAGAGATGGGAGATAAACGAGCAGTAGTAAAATTTCATAGTTATGAGGATGAAAAAATCTTGGTTCTCCGTTTCTCTAAACTTTCTATATTAAGGAAGAAATAAAATCAATAAAGAATAAAATAAAATCAATAAAGAATAAAATAAAATCAATAAAGAAT
>CAVGDP010000022.1:0-5371 GCA_963627985.1 uncultured Eubacteriales bacterium | reverse complement strand
GAATAACTTTAATACTTATTTGAATAACTTTAATACTTATTTGAATAACTTTAATACTTATCTGAATAAAATCAATACTTATTAGAATAAACTAAATAATCGTCCCTTTCTGAACCTTAATGGATTTTTGTGAGTGGCAGAAAGGATTAGAATGTTTTGTATTTATGGAATTGATAAACTAAGCAAAGCATACTAAAAGGCGTATATCTGAAACAACATTACTCTTTCTTGCAATAGTTGGTGGTAGTATATAAGTGTGGATTTGAAAGAGGACTTGGAATATTATTCTATTTGGAAATTTTACTGAAAATAAATTAGTTATATCTAAATAAATATATTTTAATGGACACTTATCATAAAAAATACTTTAACATATAGGATATTTCTGCTACTTTTTGAAAATATTTTTACAAAATCTAATGATTACGTTTGATAAACATATAAAAAAAACTTGCTATAAGAAAAACATAATGTTGTTTAATTCTTATAGCAAAGTTATTTATTTACAACAGAGATAAATTTATATCAACTAACGCAAAATACTATTTAGCGTAATTTACAGCCCTTGTCTCCCTTATAACCGTAATCTTTATCATACCAGGGAATACCATCTCAGTTTGTATCTTATTTGACAGATCTACAGATAACTGCGTTGCTTGTGCGTCTGAAATCTTGTCTGCTGCAACTATTACACGCAACTCTCTACCTGCTTGAATAGCATAAGTCTTAACTACTCCGTCATAACTCATTGCCATTTCTTCTAATTTGTGCAAACGATTGATGTAAGCCTCAACTACCTCTCGTCTTGCTCCTGGTCTTGCTCCTGAAATAGCATCACAAACTTGAACAATTGCAGCATAAAGACTTGTCATCTCTATTTCATCGTGATGCGCTCCGATAGCGTTGCAAACTTCTGGCTTTTCTTTGTATTTTTCTGCTAATTTCATACCGTGAATTGCATGTGGTAATTCTGGTTCATCGTCAGGTACTTTACCTATATCGTGTAATAGACCTGCACGTTTAGCAATCTTTGGATTTAATCCTAATTCTGCTGCCATAGTAGCACATAAGTTAGCAACCTCTTTGGAGTGTTGCAAAAGGTTTTGTCCATACGAAGAGCGGAATTTCATTTTACCTACCATACGAACTAATTCGTGTTGTAGATTAACTATACCCAAGTCTATACAAACTCTCTTTCCTATCTCCATAACTTCTTGTTCTACTTGCTTTTTAGTCTTAGCAACGACCTCTTCTATTCTTGCCGGGTGAATACGTCCATCGGTTACCAATTTATGCAAAGACAATCTCGCAATCTCTCTTCTTATAGGATCAAAACAAGACAAAAGTATAGCATCAGGAGAGTCGTCTATGATAATTTCTACACCTGTAAGATTTTCTAATGTACGGATATTTCTACCTTCTCTACCTATGATTCTACCTTTTATTTCTTCGTTCTCTAAATTAAATACAGATACCGTATTCTCTATAGCAGTCTCTGCAGCAGTACGTTGAATAGTCTCAACAACAATTTTCTTTGCTTGTTGATTAGCAGTCATTTTAGCTTCTTCTACAATCTCCATAATCTGTCCCATAGCATCGGATTTAGCCTCTGCAGTCAAAGTCTCTATTAGTTGAGATTTTGCTTCTTGTGCAGATAATCCGGCAATATGTTCCAATTTAGCAACACTTTCTGCGTATGCTTTCTCTACTTCTTGCTGACGAAGAACTAATTTATCTGCTTGTTTTTTCAACGAATCTTTAGCTATGTTAAATTCATTCGTTTTTCTTTTTAGTTCTTCTACTTCTTTGTTGAATGCTTGTTCTTTTTGACGTAATTTTTGTTCGTTTTGAGCCACTTTATTAGTTCTTTCGCGACAATCTTTTTCGTTGTCAGCTTTCATTTGTAAGAATTTTTCTTTGGCTTGAAGCAATTTCTCTTTTTTGATTATTTCACCTTTTTCCTCTGCATCCTTAATAATGTTCTCACTCTTATGAAGGAGAGTTTTTTTCATCTTTGTAGTCGCCAATAGCATACCAAGACCACAGCCAATAATAGCAATAATTACGTATATTATAATTTCCATCATTAATTTGTTTTATTGTTCAGACATTTATCTGTAAGCAACAAAACAATATGTTGTAAAAATAAAAAAAGACTGCATTCAACAGAAACATTGGAGTATCTGCAAGAACCCCTTAATGAAAGTTTTGGGCTTCTAACGGTTTCAAGTCTCCGCCGCTTGTATTAACAAGATCTATATCACTATAGATTGGGGTCCGCTTTACCCGTTAAATTACACCCGTTTCTATTTATACTGTTGAGTTTGCGAACTGTTATTTCTGCTATAAAATGCAGTCCTTACTCTCTTATTTCAAAAAACTTTTCTTACCTCTTGTTCTATTCTTTAATTTTAGTGGAGAGTACATCGTCTATGTTTTTCAATTTATCAAACAATTCCGTTTGTCTAACAACATTAGATAACTCATTATCTTTGCTTTGTCTTATTTCATCTTCTGTTTTGATTAATGAAATAGTTGTCTCCAATAAGGCCATAGCTAAGAGGTCTTGCTTGTCCTTATACATTATAGAATCTTTAGAAGCATATTTTCTCATTAACGCCTCTATTGAACGAGAAACTTGATCAAAAATTTCTTTATCCTCTTCCCTTACCCTAACTGTGTAAGAACGATCCAAAATACTAATATTTGCCGTCAAATTATCGTTCATAATTATCTTTTGAAATTATAGAAATACTCCTATTTATCTTTTTCAACAAATCGTCTATTAAAATCTTACTTTTATTAATGTCCGAATCGTTATTTATATTATATTCTTTATTTTCCTTGTTTATTAAATTCTCTTTCTCTTGTTTTATGTTTATTATTTGTGATCTCAATTCCTCTATCTTTTTTTCCTTTTGTAATAAATTTTCTTCCAACAATATATAGTTAGACACTAAACATCTAACTTTCTGATCTATATCCTCAATTATTTTCTCTATCTCGTTCACAATAATGAAACATCTATTGTTGTTCTTTCTTTACTTTCATTTTGCAAAGTTAATACATTTATTTATATAACCACAAAAAAAATCAAAAAAAGTTACATCGGCAACTCATGTCCCATTTTATCTTTCTTTGTTTTAAGGTATTTGAAATCATATTCATTCGGTTCTATAACAATAGGAACGATATCAACTATCTTAATACCAAAACCCTCCAAACCAATTCTCTTTAATGGATTATTAGTCATCAAACGAATACGTGTTGCTCCCATATCTCTAAGAATTTGAGCACCTATACCATAATTTCTTTCGTCCGCCTTGAAACCTAATGCCAAATTAGCCTGAACGGTATCCATTCCCTCGTCTTGAAGTTTGTAAGCATGCAGTTTGTTAATCAAACCTATACCTCTACCTTCTTGATTCATATAAACAACCATACCTTTACCTGCTTTTTCTATATTTTGCAAAGCAGTATGTAGTTGATCCCCGCAATCACAACGCAAAGAACCAAATATATCACCCGTTGCACAACAAGAATGTACCCTTACCAAGATAGGTTCATCTTTTTCCCATTCACCTTTCTTTATTACCAAATGCGAAAACCCATTATTCTTTTGAGTATATGCTATCAAATGAAAATGACCCCATTTAGTTGGAAAATCAACTTCCTCATGTTTCTCTACAAGTGTCTCATGATTTAGTCTATATGCAATCAAATCCTCAATTGATATTATCTTCAAGTCGTGTTTTTTTGCAAACTCCATCAAATAAGGCAATCTTGCCATCGTACCATCGTCATCCATTATCTCCATTAGTACTCCTGCTGGATACAAACCTGCTAAACGGCACAAATCTACAACTGCCTCCGTATGCCCTGCTCTTTGCAAAACACCCTCATCTTGTGCGTACAAAGGATTAATATGTCCTGGACGACCAAAATCCGAAGCCTTTGCGTTAGGATTTGCTAAATGATTAATCGTAGCACATCTATCATAAATAGATACTCCTGTCGTACAACCTTCTAATTTATCTACTGTTATAGTAAATGGAGTTCCTAACATAGAAGTATTATCTACTACTTGATGCGATAAACCTAATTCTTTACACCTTGAAATAGTAATAGGAGTACATAAAACCCCACGAGCATTTTTTAGCATAAAATTCACTTGCTCTGGAGTTATCTTTTCGGCAGCAATTACCAAATCTCCCTCATTTTCTCTATCTTCATCGTCTACAACTATAACAAACTTACCTTGTTTTATATCTTCAATAGCCTCTTCTATTGTGTTTAGTTTAGTGTTCATTTATGATATTAAATTTAATTTTATTGTCTATCTATCTTAAAATATTTTGCAAAAATAATAAAACTTTGTATCTTTGCAAAATAAAAAACAACATTTTATTAGATATTTATAGTTTTATGAGTATATTTCACATTGTTACACAAGGAATTTTGTTTGGCTTAACTTTAGCGTTAATGGTAGGTCCTGCTTTCTTCAAATTGGTTCAAACAAGTATTTCACAGGGTTTTCGTTCCGGTTCTCATCTTGTACTCGGTATTTCTTTAAGTGATATTCTAATGGTTTTTGTTGCTTGGTATGGACTTTCCTCTGTATTTGAGGAACGAGAGACACAAAAAATAATATCCATCGTTGGCGGCATTGTTATTATTTGTTTTGGTTTATTTACAGCAAGTAGACGACATATTTCTCAAAAATCAAATAATCCTTTAATAAAAAGTAACAAACTACATTTTAAATATTTAGGTCAAGGTTTCTTATTTAATATTGTTAATCCAAGTACGTGGCTTTTTTGGTTAATACCTATCGGTATGGCAAATATTTATGCTAAAAAATCGGAGCAAATAATCTTTCTGACATCTATCCTACTGACTAATTTCTGTATGGATATGATTAAGTGTGCAATAAGTAATGAATTGAAAAAATTCCTAACTGACAACGTTATAACTATTATTAATAGGGTCGTGGGTTCTATACTTATTATTTTTGGTTTATATTTGGCTATATCTGCCTTTTTTTCTGATAATTTTGCGTTTGATATATAATTTATTAGCAATTAAAACGCCAAAATTCATTCCCCTCTCATAACAATTCAATCATTCTGTAATAAGTTGTTATTACTCATTAAATTTTTCTACTTAAATATCATCAACTTATATTCATTAAATTCTCTAACAAATAGTTTTGTTATAATTTTTCTACTATTTTTCACTGCGTAAAACATTGCTTAAAATTTCTTAATATGGAAAATAGAATATTTTAAATAAAATGAAATTCGAATAGTATCGCACTTTATCAAAATAAAATCAATAACTATTCAAATAAAATCAATAACTATTCAAATAA
>CAVGDP010000021.1:0-11545 GCA_963627985.1 uncultured Eubacteriales bacterium | reverse complement strand
AACTATTCAAATAGTATCAATAACTATTCAAATAGTATCAATAACTATTCAAATAAAATCAATAGCTATTCAAATAGTATTAATAACTATTCAAATAACATCAATAACTATTTTGATGATTTCAGTACTTATTCTAAATACTACATAATTAAATAATTACAAGAGTGTAAAATTCCTCCATTTCTGCTCAAAAAATAACCTTGAAAAATGACCATATAGGGAAAATAGAACTTTTTTGGGGCGTGAAACATTTCAAGATTTTGGCGTTTTTATGATAAATTTGAGGAAGAAATAATCTACTTATTCTAAAATATTAGTATTCTAAAAATATATGTATTCCAAATTCTTTATTTATGCCACTATTTTTATCGGACAATAACATTAATAAAATAAGTGCCGTAGTTATTTTGATAACTTCAAACAATATTTCCTTACAATCATATAACAAGAAAAGGTTGTGTATTTTTGGATTTGAATACACAACCTTTATTATAATTATTCTAATTACCCTAATGGTGTTATAATTAACGATTTATATCCTATCAAATTAATTCTTGATGAAATTCTACAAGAGCATTTATTGGAGCCTTTATAACCCGACCTACTTGCATATTATATTTTTTAGCAACGTCCTTGAATACTTCTTTCGCATAGTAACCAACACTACCTACTACATTGATTGGCTGACTATTATAATTAGTATATTGTGTAACTTGCATCTTGAAAAAATTATCAAAAGCCTCTTCTATCAATTTATAACAATAAGCATTATTCTGACGACTTATAGCAAATTCTGCAAAAGACGCCAAATAATAATTAGGTACCTCCCCTTGATAAAGACGATTGAGAAAATCCGCTTCTTCTCCTGGATTATTTTTTTTGAATTCTTCGTGCAAATCTTTTGGAAATTGTCCTCTAAGATAATTCCTTAGGACTAATTTACCTATATTCGTTCCAGCACCTTCATCACACAAAACATAACCAAGTGAAGGTAAATTCTCCACTATCTTTTCTCCATCATAAAGACAAGAATTTGAGCCTGTACCAAGTATTGCCGCAACGCCACTTTTATGTCCACACGTAGCACGAGCAGCACCTAATAAATCGTCTTCTATATGTATTTCTGTATTTGGTAAATATTTTTGAAAAATTGCTATCATTTCGTTTTTCTTTTGTGTAGTTGAGCAACCACTACCATAGAAAAACATTTGTTCAACATTATTTGCGTTGATATTTGGTAAAATTTTTGCTTTAATTTCTTTATTTAGATTCTCGTGAGTAATATTATATGGATTCATACCAATAGATTGAAATTCCTTTTCTATTTTATGTTTATTCACCAAACACCAATCCACTTTTGTTGACCCACTATCTGCTAATAATATCATCGTCTGTATATTTTTTTAGTTTATTAATTTCGTCTTTTATTTCTTCTACTACATCCTTATTGATAATCTCTTTTTTATTTTTAACTCCTTCCACCTTCTTTGAATAGATATAAAACACCTTACCTCCATATTTTTGAGTAAAGTCTTTATGTGTCTGTAATTGAATAGACTTCTCTTTGAATATCTCAGACAATTGAATATTTTCATTTGCTGGTTTTATCTGCAAACCTATATATGATTGATTTACTTTTATAAAAAAATCAACATTATAAAGTCTATCCCATTGATCACATGCTGGTTCTATTTTATAATCAGGTATTTTATCCTGTAATTGACCATAAATAGTGTTTATCTCTGTTAGATATCCATCAAATGTCCTATCTATTACAAGTTGTTTAATATAATCTATACAATCCTGCTCTGTAATTTCTTCTATTTCAGCTTGCAAAACCTCCGAAATTTTAATGTATAATTTCTTTACTAATTCCTCTATATATTCTTTACTACGAACATTTTTGTAATAATATTCTTCCCACTCTTTCATCGTTTTAGGAGAGCATTTTCTTATTGATTCGGAAGTAGCTCCAACGTTTTTCTTAAAATTTAACTGAAACCTATTTGTCGCACTATTTAATATCCATTCTTTTGCCATAAAATTCCTCCTCTAATTTCAAAAATTTATCTTTATATCTGAAACTTAAATTTTTATCTGTAAAAACATATCCCTCTTTTATTAACTTTGCATTAATAAAAGTTTTGTTCTGTAAAAATAGATAACACAAAAGATTATTATCTTTATCATATTTAATATTATCATAACGCAAATAAACTTTTTTACCCTTAATCATATTTGAAAGGTAATCAATCACAATGTCTTCTTTAATTCTATCATAATCTATTCCTAATAACTTTATGGTTTTTCCTTCTCTCAATACCATTTTAATAGGAGATAGTATGGTCTTAATAGAATATAACTCTTCTTTGTTATTAACTTCTTGAGAAAATTTGGAACCAAATGTTTGTTTTTTAACATCTACTTTTTTATCAAAACAAAGAATATCTTTGAATAAATAAGGTAAATCTTTGTATTTATCTGCAAAATCAAAACTATTATTATCTGTTTGATAATTAGTGATAGTATTTACATAAAGAGAAGTCTCTTCTACTTTTTGTTTATAATACGGTTGAAAATCTTTGTTAATCTCATATCCAATTGAATTCCTATTCAAATTTTTAGCAGCCAAAGCTGTTGTTCCACTACCCATAAAAGGATCTAATATAGTTTCATCAACAAAAGAAAACATTTTAATTAAACGATAAGGTAATTCCTCTGGAAACATAGCAATATGAGTATTTTGTCTAGCTCCATTAAAATGCCAATGAGATGAAAAATAGGTATTCCATTCATTCTTTGTTAATTCAGATAATTTCTTTTGTTCTTCTGTTGGTTTTGGAGCAATACCTTGTTTCTTAAAAATAAGTATATATTCATAATCAACTTTAATAATTCCATTTCTCGGAAACGGGAAACTACCCATAACAACCCCTCCTCCTGTGGTATTCATCGTAGTTTGTTTTTGCCAAATAATAGATCCCATATAATCAAATCCTATCGTTTCACAAAAACGAATTATTTCTGAATGGATAGGAATAACTTTATATCTACCATAATAGACACTTCTTGCAAATTGGTCTCCTATATTAATACATAATCTACATCCATCATGCAAAACTCTATAACACTCTTTCCATACAAGATTAAGGTTATTAATATATTGTTCATACGTATCATTAAATCCGATTTGATTATCTGTTCCATAATCTTTCAATTGCCAATAAGAAGGAGAAGTAACAATTAAATGAATAGACTTATCTCCTATTAAAGACATATTTCTACAATCACCATTTATAAGAATATGTTTTGTTGTCATTAAGAAAATCTGATTAGTTATCTAACAAAAATAATAATTCTTCTATTCTCTATTTGTGAATTATATAATATTTTTTTATTTGATTTTAATATAATTACCGTCTTTATCTTTGAATTGTCCTAAGATAATCATTATAAGATCTATAATTGTCCATATACCACATAAACCACACGTAATCAACATTAATATTCCTGTCCCTATTCTGTGATTATAAAATCTATGCACACCCAAAGAGCCTAAAAAGAAACAAAGTAATAATGTTATAAGCCATTTTGTACTAACGCCATCATCTTGTTGAGCAGATTGATTATTAGTATTATTTATAGTCTGACCTAAATTATTATACGTATTACTATCTTGCGTATAAGTTTGTTCATTACTTTGTTTTGCTCCGCATTTTGGACAAAATTGTGCCTGTTTATCTATTCTTGCTCCACAATGTGGACATATCTTTTCATAATTATATTGCATAACAACACTTTTATTAGAAATAAAAAAGCAAAATCCCTACCCTATCATTATATTTAGTAGAGATTTTGCTATGTATATTAGAAATTATTTAATAAATCCTAATTCTCTTAATGCCTCTTCTATTTTCTGGAAGGTCATCTCCATATCATTATCCAAACCTACTGAATAACGTACTAAGCCTTCACTCATACCCATTTTCTTTTGTACATCCTCTGGAACTTCACTTGAAGTTGATTTACCAGAACAAGAGAATAAAGTACGAAAATATCCTAATGATACTGCCAAATAACCAACGCCCTTTTCTTGCATTTTCTCCATAAAGGCATTTGCTCTTTCAGTAGTACCAAGATCAATAGCAATCATACCACCAAAACCAAATTGTTCATTATATTCTTCTACCATTAACTGATGATCAATATGCTCCTCTAAACCTGGATAATTTGCTTTGATACCTATTTGATTGAAACGTTTTGCCAAATACATTGCGTTCTCGGAATGTTTTTTCATTCTTATATGTAGGTCATACAAATTCTTCAATATTGAAGTAGAACGGAAAGAATCCAAAACTGGTCCTAATAACATTGCAGTTCCGTTATTGACATCTATCAAATTATTGATAAACTCTGCATCTGCACAAATTGCACCTGCAACACAGTCATTCTTACCATTAACATATTTAGTCATTGAATAAACTACTATGTGTGCTCCTAATTTATAAGGAGAGAATATCATAGGAGTGAAAGTATTATCTACAATTAGTTTTGCTCCTACTCCATCTGCTATCTTTCTTAACTCTGGTACATTAGCAATTCTAAGTAAAGGATTAGACATTGTCTCTGTATAGATAATTTTGGTATTAGGACGGCAAGCTGCCTTAACTTCTTGAAGATTTGTTGTGTCTACAAATGTTACCTCAACACCGTATTTAGTTATATAATTCTTCAAGAAAGCAAATGTTCCACCATAAACAGTCATAGAAGCAACGATATGGTCGCCTGCTTTTGCTAATTCTAATAATGTACACGTAATAGCAGCCATACCACTTGCAGTACACCAAGCAGCTTCTGTGCCTTCCATCGCTGCTAATGCTTTACACAAAGACATATTAGATGGATTCCAATGGCGAGAATAAAGATAATATCCTTCAGTTTGACCATGGAAAGTATCCGTCATTAATTGTCCCTTTGGAAAACAAAATGTAGCAGAATCGTTTACATTTGGATTAACTCCTCTTTCTGTTGAAATTCCCTGAACGCTATTAATAGCCATTGCAGGATCAAATTTTTCTCTATTCATCTTTTTTATTTTTGTTTTTATTTATGTTCTCTATTATTTATTTTCTGTTTTTAATAAATTATTCTCAATAATTATTCTACTCTCTTCTGAAAAGAATTTTATATTATCAAACAAAAAAAAATCTAACAATTCATTGCTCCACAAACATGAATTACTTGTCCACTTACGTATGAAGACAAATCACTCGCAAGGAACAAAGCAACCTTAGCAACTTCCTCTGGCTTACCACCTCTTCTCATAGGAATACTTGCTTCCCACGCCTTACGTGCTTGTTCTGGTATTTGTGCTGTCATATCTGTAATAATAAAACCAGGAGCAATAGCATTAGAACGTATATTTCTACTTCCCAATTCTTTTGCAATAGACTTAGTAAAACCAATTATACCGGCTTTGGACGCAGAATAATTTGCTTGACCTGCATTACCCGACACACCAACAACACTTGACATATTGATTATAGAACCACTCTTTTGTTTTAACATATATTGCTGTACTGCATGAGTAAGATTGAAGACACTTTTTAGATTTACACTTATAACAGCATCCCAATCCTTTTCACTCATACGCATCAAAAGATTATCCTTTGTAATACCTGCATTATTGACTAAAATATCAATTCTACCAAACTCTTTTACTACCTCATCCACTACTCTTTTACTATCCTCAAAAGAAGCAGCGTTAGAAGCATATCCTATTGATTTAACACCTAAATCATTTAATTCTTTCTCTGTCTGAATCATTGATTCGTCTCTATTCAAATCAGTAAAAGCCACCTGGCAACCTTCTTTTGCAAAAAGCACTGCTATACATTTGCCAATTCCTTTTGATGCTCCTGTAATAAGTGCAACTTTATTTTCTAATAATTTCATTATCGTATGTTTTTTAATTTTTATTTATTTTCTTTTTTCGTTATTTATAGTTTGCAATAGAAAAATCATACAAACCGAACAACCATCTTCTCTTTTTATAACTCTCCTTTTATTTTTGATTTGATAAAACGGAATAACATTAAGAAGTTATAAAACGTTGCTTTCGCAAAACCAAAATGTTCTATCATTATTTGATAGCGTTCTTTGTTGGCTTTGTTCATTTTTTTTGTAGATAGACCGCCTTCTAAAAAGTAACAATAAGTACGTGAAGAGCGTCTAATCAAAGAAGGATTAGCTCTTTCTATTACTCTTAGCATCCAATCATAATCAGCAGTTATCTTGTATTTGGTATTATAATGAACAGCTATTTTTCTACTGACAATAAACGATTGATGACAGACAAGCATACCCCATTTTAGTGAATCTTTGGTAAGAATCTCGGGTGCAGATAATCTTCTTTTGCCAATAACTTTACCTTCTTTATTAATAATCTTAGTTTGTCCGTAATAAATATCTTGAAGTAAATAAGAAGAAGCCATTATTTTGGCAAGAGTATTACTATGAGGTATCCTATCTCCTGCATTTAAGAACCAAACATATTCACCTTCCGCCATATCCAAACCTTTATTCATTGCATAATAAAGACCATTATCTTGCTCGGAGATAAATTTGGTAATAAAATGTCTATGTTGTAATATAATGTCTTTTGTTCTATCTGTGGAGTTTCCATCTATAACTATATATTCTATATTTGTGTATGTTTGATTTCTAACTGAATATATAGTGGATTCTATCGTATCCTCTGCGTTATAACACACAGTAATAATTGATATTTTTGGTTGTCTCATTATATCCTTTATATTTTTGTTATCTATTTTTATTTTCTTTTTACAAATTTCTACACCTTTACGATTTGCAAAGTTAACAAATTTTTATTGTTTTCTTATAATAACGACTTCAATTCCTCATTTAATGCCTGCAATTTACTTTCACAGTCAGCTAATTTCTTTCTTTCCAAATCTACTACCTTCTGTGGTGCATTAGAAACAAATTTATCATTATTTAACTTCTTATTTATAGACAACTTGAAGCCTTCGTAATATTTTATTTGCTCATTTATTTTCTTTATTTCTTCTTCTTTATTTATGTTGTTTGCTATTGGTATAAATATCTCTGTTGTTCTAACCATTAATGATACTGCCCCAATTGGACTATTCTCAACAAAATCCACTCCACTCACATTTGCAGTCTTAATTATCACACTTTCATATTTGGTTATCAATTCTTTGCTATTAGATATCTTAACATAACAATCCAAAGTCTGTTTAGGGGAAATTCCTTTTGCGTTTCTCAATCCACGAATTGCCGTAATAATCTCTTTTACGAAAACAAACTCCTCATCCATTGGGTTTTGATTACTTGTTGATGTAGGATAAGAGGTATTCATTATGAAATCGTCTTCTTGTCTTTGTTTCAAATTATGATAAATCTCCTCTGTAATAAACGGCATAAACGGATGGAGAACTCTCATTAACTTTTCAAAAATATCTATTACTTGTTCGTAAGTTGTATTATCTATCGGTTTTTGATAGTCTGGCTTAACTATCTCTAATAACCAAGAACAAAAATCATCCCAAATAAATGTATATATATTTTTTAGACTTTCACTTAATCTAAAACGAGCAAAATCGCTATTAATATTCTCTATCATTATATTCAAACGTTGATAGAACCACTCAATTGCTAATTTTGAATGCGTAGGTTGTGGCAACCCTTCTATCGTAAAGCCTTTAACCAAACGCAAAGCGTTCCATATTTTATTTGCAAAGTTACGTCCTTGTTCGCAATACGACTCATCAAACAATAAATCCCCACCCGCAGGAGATACCATCAACATTCCCATTCTTACACCGTCTGCTCCATATTGATCTATCAATACTAATGGGTCTGGGGAGTTACCTAAGGATTTGGACATCTTTCTTCCTTTCTTGTCTCTCACTGTTCCTGTGAAATAAACATTACGGAAAGGAATTTCTTTCCTATATTCCAATCCTGCCATAATCATTCGAGCCACCCAAAAGAACATAATATCAGGAGCCGTTACCAAATCATTCGTAGGATAATAATATTCTATCTCTTTATTATTAGGATTACGTATGCCATCAAAGCAACTCAACGGCCAAAGCCACGAAGAAAACCAAGTATCTAACACATCCTCATCTTGATGCAAGTCTTTTAGTGTATAGTTTTCGTTAGGATATAATTCTCTCGCTTTCTCCAACGCCTCTTGTTCGTTCTTAGCAACTACATACTCCTTATTAGGTAAATAATACGCCGGAATACGATGTCCCCACCACAATTGACGAGAAATACACCAATCTTTAACATTCTCCATCCAATATCTATAAGTATTCTTAAACTTATCTGGCCAAAACTTTATCGTATTATCCTCTACAACTTCTAATGCTGGCTTTGCTAATTCTGTCATACGGCAAAACCATTGCATACTCAATTTTGGTTCTATTGGTACGGAAGTTCTCTCACTTAATCCTATTTTATTATCGTAGTCTTCTATTTTTTCTATCAGATTAGCGTCTTGCAAATCTTCTATTATTAATTTTCTACAATCAAATCTGTCCTTACCTTTGTATTGTAATCCATTCTCATTAAGTGTACCATCGTCATTGAATATATTAATAGCGTCAAGTTTGTGTTTAATACCTATATTGTAGTCATTAATATCATGACTAGGAGTAATTTTCAAGGCACCCGTACCAAACGTCATATCAACATATTCATCAAATATTATCGGCACTACCCTATTTACCAAAGGAACAATAACTTTCTTACCTTTCAAAGTCACAAATCTCTCATCCTTTGGATTAACACAAACGGCAGTATCACCCATTATTGTCTCCGGTCTCGTTGTTGCTACAACTATATACTTATCTTCTCCCTCTATGTAATAACGTAAATAATATAATTTGCTATGTTGTTCCTTATATATAACCTCTTCATCACTTAAAGCAGTCAAAGCCTTTGGATCCCAATTGACCATCCTAACCCCTCTATATATATAACCTTTGTCATATAATCTACAAAAAACATCTACAACAGATTCGCTCATATCTTCGTCCATCGTAAATTTGGTTCTTTGCCAATCGCAACAGCATCCTAATTTTTTCAATTGTTGAAGTATGATACCTCCCTTTTCTTCTTTCCATTGCCAAGCATATTTCAAGAATTCTTCCCTTGTAATATCGCTCTTATTGATACCTTTTTCTTTCAAAAAATTGACAACTTTGGCTTCCGTTGCTATACTTGCGTGATCCGTACCTGGTACCCAACAAACATTCTTACCATTCATTCTCTCTTTTCTACAAAGTACGTCTTGAATAGTCTCATTAAGCATGTGTCCCATGTGTAATACGCCAGTAACATTAGGCGGTGGGATAACTATCGTATAAGGTTGTTTCTCGTTAGGAATAGAATGAAATAAATTATTATCCATCCATTTATTGTACCATTTTTGCTCAATATTCTTAGCAATATATTTAGACTCTAATTCTACCATAGTTGTCGTAATATTATAGATATTAAATAGATTGCAAAATTACATAAAAAAACCAATAAAATAACGAAGTCTATGAAAATATTTTGTAATTTTGCAAAATAAAACTTCTATAATTATGAAAAAATTGATTTTAACAATAGTATTGCTATCAATAAATACAGCAATATTCTCGCAAGTTTCCACTTCCAAACCTAATACGGAAGTAAAAAGTAAACTTAACAGAGTAACCATATACCCTAATCACGCCTTAATAGAAAAGAGTGCTACCATTAATTTAGTAAAAGGAGAGAATAAATTCACTATTACCTCCAATGCTACTTCTTTTACCAAGGATGATTTGCACTTTTCTCAAAACGATGACTTCTTTATAACCAATGTTAGTCTAAAAGAGATCAATCAGACCTTTGAACAAGTAAGCAAGAATAGTTTTCCTACCAATATTGCTGAAAAAATAAACACTCTAAACAACAAAATAGAACAAATTAATTCTCAAATAAAGAATAATAATCTATTAATATCCGCTTATAATCAACAATTAAGTGCTTTGAAAAACATAAAAGCAATAAAAAATACAGCAACAATGGATAGTGTAGAGATTATAAAGAATCAATTTGTTTTTCAACGCGAAGAAAGTGTAAAACTAAATAACTTACTTACCAAAACAAAAAACGAAAATCAAAATCTAATCATCTCCCTTAACGAAAACAAAAACGAATTAGAAGACTTAATCAAACAATATAACAACAATTGCAACCTTACAACCAAATCATATAATATTGTTGTGAGTATATACTCCAATCGTAACCTAACAACAGATTTACAATACAATTACCTGGTAGATAATGTGTCTTGCGAATATTTCTATGACGTAATGTTGGACGAAAATATGCACTCGGCAATATTTAATCTCAAAACAAATGTTTCACAAAATACTAATGAGAATTGGAAAGATTGCAAAATTGTATTTTCTACTAATGAAGCCGATTTAGTTGGAGAAGACAGCGAATTAAATACTTGGTATCTAAACAACGAAACTAAAAAACCAACTTCTCTGGCAAAAACACGTATGCTAACTAATAACCTCGCTTTGAAAGAAGCAAAAGCCGTTAGTAGTCAAGAGGGAGAAGTTCTTTACGAAGTAACAACCGAAGATAATATAAATTACGCTCTCGGTTCTGCTTCTACACAAGAAAATCTTACACTAAGTAGAGAATACACCCTAAACACTAATCAAGTAATAAGTAATAGCGATCAACCGGAGACTATCCCATTAAAATTCGACACTACCAAAGTATCTTTCAAACATTTCTCAACTCCCAAAAACAATGAACAAGTCTATTATACTGCCCTCTTACCTTCTTGGGATGAGTTAGGACTTCAAGATGTTGTATGCAATATCTTTTTGAATAACAAGTATGTAGCCAAATCTTATATCAATACTAATTCCACCAAAGACACCTTAAAATTCTCTGTTGGCGAAGATTCAGAAGTCAAGATCGCAAGAAAAGTTAGAAAGTCCTCCCCTGACAAAGGTTTCTTGTCTTCTAATGTAGAGACAACTGTAACAATAACTCTTAATATTAAGAATATGAAAGACAAAGAAATAGACTTATCCATAAAGGATCAAATACCTATTTCGCAAGATGCAAATATTAAGATTACAAATGTAATCACACCATCGGGGGATTTGAATTCTAATACAGGTATAATCAATTGGAATCTAAAACTTCAACCAAAAGAGATAAAAGAATTAAAATTCTCTTACACTGTTAAGTATCCAAAGGATTATGATTTACATTTGAACTAAAAGAATTTGCACTTTTCTTTATCTACTAACCTACTCTTAAAATAATTCTTCATTTTATCAAAATAACTTCTGATGTTATCAAAATAAGTATTGAAGTTATTAGAATATCTTTTGAAGTTATTTTCTTAAAATCAGATTTCATTCAAATAGAATCAGGGTTAATGGACAAAATTAATGGTAAAATCGTTGTAATAATCTAATAAACATAA
>CAVGDP010000020.1:19108-22280 GCA_963627985.1 uncultured Eubacteriales bacterium | reverse complement strand
GTTATTCAAATAGTTATTGAAGTTATTCAAATAGTTATTAATGTTATTCGAATAGTTATTGAAGTTATTCGAATAGTTATTAATGTTATTCGAATAGTTATTGATGTTATTTCGACGAAATATGATTTTATTCTAATTTCTATTTCTTTTCAATATTCTATTTTTCTTATTAGGTATTTTTTTCTTAAAGACATTTCTCCCAAATAAGACAACAATAACTTTTATTAAGTCATTATAGTGATTATTCTTTATTTAGTTATTATCTTCTCTTTTAGAAATTTACTCGTTGGAGTATCTTTTTCTACAAGTTGTTCTATTGTTCCCTCAAAAATAATCTTTCCTCCCTGTTTTCCTCCCTTTGGACCAAGTTCTATTAACCAGTCTGCAGTCTTAATTATATCCAAATGATGTTCTATTATCAATACGCTATGCCCAAGACGTATCAAATCATCAAAACATTGATTCAATTTATTAATATCATCAAAATGCAAACCCGTTGTTGGTTCGTCAAAAACAAATAGAATAGGTGAAGCATTATCTTGTTGTTGCAAATAAGTAGATAATTTAATCCTTTGTGCTTCTCCTCCACTTACTGTGCTTAATGGTTGTCCTAATTGCAGATAACCAAGACCTGTTCGTTGCAAAACGGAAAGTTTTTGATTAATTTTCTGACAATATCCGTTGTTGTTATCCGAAAAAAAATCTACTGCTTCATCTATTGTCATATTCAACACATCAGAGATATTTTTTCCCTTATATTGCACCTCCAAAGCCTCATCTTTGTAGCGTTTTCCGTGACAATGTTCGCATTCTAATGTAACATCGGGCATAAATTGCATGTGAATATCTACCGTTCCTTCGCCATGACAATACTCACATCTACCTCCTTCCACATTAAATGAGAAGTAACCCGCCTTATAACCCATTACCCTTGCAAGAGATTGGTCGGCAAACAATTCTCTTATATAATCAAACGCACCTACATACAATACAGGATTGGAACGAGACGATTTAGTAATAGGATTTTGGTCAAAAACTTCTATATCTTTGATAACGGACAAAGAACCCATTATCTTGGAGCATTTAGGTGTATATTCCACAGGAATATTTAGGTGCAATCGCAAAGCATTTACGAAAGTTTTGTTGATTAAAGTACTTTTCCCAGAGCCAGATACTCCACAAACAACAACTTTTTCTTGTAACGGCACACGGAGATCTATATTTTGAAGATTATTATCAAAAGCATCTTTTATCTCTAAATATTCTTTTGATTGGATATGAATAGTTGGTATAGGTATTTCTAATTCATTCCTTAGGTATTTAGCAGTTAGGGATTTTTTATCTTTCAATAATTTCTGCACATTACCTTCAAAGATTACTTCTCCTCCATTTCTTCCCGCTTTTTCTCCTATATCTATTATATGATCGGCATTACGTATAATATCTTCGTCATGCTCTACAACGATTACTGTATTGCCTTGGTCTCTTAAATCTTTTAGGACACGAATCAATCTATTCGTATCTATAGTATGCAATCCTATTGTAGGTTCATCTAATATATACATACTACCAACTAATGGCGAGCCGATAGAGGTAGCAAGCATTATTCTTTGTGCCTCACCTCCTGATAAAGTTGAGAATTGTCTATTAAGTGTTAAGTAACTTAAACCTACTTCTAACAGATAATGCAATCGCATTTTAATTTCTTTGACTATTCTTTCACTTATTTGATACTCATAATCTGTAAGTTCCAAATGCTCAAAAAAGTCATACAACTCATCTATTGGTAATAAGAGTAAATCAATTATTGATTTGCCATTAATCTTTACATATTGTGCGTCTTTTCTTAGTCTTGTGCCTTTGCAATCTGGACATTTTGTTTTGCCGGTATAACGAGAAATCAAGACTCTATTTTGTATTTTGTAATTATCTTTGCGTAACAATTCAAAGAATTTGAGTATTCCAACAACTTTATCGTTACCCTGCCAAAGTAAATGCTTTTCTTGTTCAGTTAAATCCTTATAAGGACGGTATATTGGGAATATTTTATGAGTTTTCTTTATGAAATCATCTTGAAATTGACTCATTATAACGCCTTTCCAACAATTTACAGCACCCTCATATAAACTTAAATTCGGATTAGGTATAACTAATTCCTCACTTATATCCTCTACCTTGCCTAAACCTTTGCAACGAGGACAAGCTCCATACGAATTATTGAAAGAAAAGAAGTTCTCAGTCGGTTTTATAAACTTAATACCATCTTTTTCAAAACGATTAGAAAAATTTCTACTTTTCTTGTCCGACCATATCATACAATCGCCATTAGATTCATTGAAAGCAGTATGCACACTTTCGCTCAAACGCAGATAACGTTCCTCATTATCCCTTTTTACTATTAATCTATCTATCAAAAGAAAGAAATTGTCCTTACGATAAGACTTCTTATCATTCAAAACATCGTCAATATTAAGAATTTTATCATCCTTAAACAAACGCGTATAACCATTCTGAAGAAGAATATCTAACTTCTCTTTCAATGTTTCATTCTCGGTTAATTCTATTGGACACAAGATATATACTTTTTGTTCATTAAAATCCTTTAAGATAGTATCCACGACACTACTAACAGAATCTCTTTTGACTTCTTGTCCACTTATAGGAGAATATGTTCGTCCTATTTTAGTAAATAGTAATTTCAAATATTCATATATCTCTGTCGTTGTACCGACTGTACTTCTTGGATTGCGATTCATTTTTCTCTGCTGAACAGCAATTGCAGGTGGAATATTTTCTATATAATCTACTTCGGGCTTTTTCATTCTCCCTATAAATTGACGTGCATACGAGGACAAAGATTCTATATAACGTCTCTGCCCTTCGGCATATAATGTATCAAATGCTAAAGAAGATTTGCCCGAACCAGATACTCCTGTGATAACTGTTAAAGAATTCAAAGGAATATGTACATCTATATTTTTTAGGTTATTAACCCTGATACCTTTAAGTGTAATAAACTCTTTTTTATCTATCTTTTTCACAATTGCAAAATTACAAAAATTCTATATTCTAATACTTTTCTAAAATAAAAAATGATTTTCTAAACACCTTTTCTCAAAAGAATTTACTAATTATACAACCTAACAAAAAGAATACAAAAAGAATTTACCCC
>CAVGDP010000020.1:0-19098 GCA_963627985.1 uncultured Eubacteriales bacterium | reverse complement strand
TTTTATTTACTGTTTTCTCATTAAACTTATCAATTTCAAATAAATTATTGTATTTTTGCAGTCGTTAAATCAAATGGTTTTTTATTTGTAAATGAAAATAAAATTTATTACATATTCTGTTTTGTTTATATGTCTTTTGACAAAATTAAATGCTCAAAATGTCTTTATAAGAGTTGATGGCGATAATCTCAAAGGTCAAAACGTAAGATTATCTTGTATTGACGATAGAATTTCTTTATTAGAACAGACTCTTTTTTCTGTTAATTTAGATGACAATACTACAAATACCAACATAAATATTAGTTTATCTGATATAAAAGAAGTTGCTCTTAAAGTAGGATTAAGAGAATATCATTTTTTGGCAGTTCCTGGCAATACCTATACTATTAATATTTTACCCTACGATAGTAACGAGGTCTCTTTTACATATAAAGATATTTTACCTATTGAGTTTAGTATGCAAAAAGATGATAATATCAACTTACCATTAGAGTATATAGACTCTATCTACAATAATTTTCTTACTCAAAACTTTAGAAATCTATACTTAAAAGACTCCTTATCCCTTGAAAATTTGAATAAATTAGAAAAAGAATTATCTCTAAAATACGTAACTAATGATTACGCATCTAATTATATTAAATACGAGTTTGCCTCATTAAGATTTGCCCTTGCAATAGGCAATAGAAAGAAATTAATACAAGATATCTTTCAATCCTCTCCTATTTTGTATGACAACATAGGATATATGGATTGCTTCTCTTCTGTTTTTAGCCATTATTTTTCACAAGGTTATAAATTTATTTCAAAAGAAGATTTAGAGAAATGGTTAGATGCTAATAACTATTCTGCACTTAACGATGCTTTGGGTAGAGATGAGATTCTACAAAATGAAATCATTAGGGAATTAGTCTTTTTACAAGGTATGAAAGACGCCTTTTGGGATGGCACATTCAATAGAAACAGAATTTTGAAAATGTTAGAAAAGTTTGAAAACACAACAAAATTCGTTAAACACAAACAAATTGCAACAAACTTAATAAAATATCTTCTTAATAAGGATTTTCAAGGAAAGAAACTACCCTCTCTACAAGTTAAAAACATAGAAGGAGAAGAAGTAAATTTAGAAAATTTTATGGATAAGACCCTTTTGGTTTGTCTTGTTCAATTAGATAAGGTTGCGTGCTTAAAAGAGTTGGAAACTATTCATTATTATTATGATAGTATCAAAGAAAAATGCAATATTGCAGTAATTTGCTTTGATAATAGTTTTGAAAAAATGTATAACTTCGTAAGAAATTCCAAAGTTGGCAACAAATACAAATTTCCATTCCTTTATTTTGACAAGAATTGGCGAATAGTGGAGGAATTCAACTTGCATTTCTTCCCTACTTTTATCTTAATAGATAAGGATGGTACAATAAAACGCAATCCTTTTGACTCTCCGTCAAGTGGTTCATTGATACAATTTACAAATAAAAAATAAATACACAAATGTCTGATAGTCTTGTTATAATACCAACATATAACGAAAAAGAAAACATAGAAAATATTATTAGATATACATTCAAACTCAAAAAAGAATTTGATATTCTAATAATAGATGATGGTTCCCCGGATGGAACTGCCGATATTGTTAAACACCTTATTGAGCTTTTTCCTAATAGATTATTTTTGGAGCAGAGACAAGGTAAATTAGGACTCGGAACGGCTTATATCCACGGATTTAGGTGGGCTTTGAAGAGAGATTATCAATATGTCTTCGAGATGGATGCGGATTTTTCTCACCCACCAAAGAAACTTATTGATATGTATAATGCTTGTTCCAAAGACGGTTACGATGTTGCCATAGGTTCTCGTTATTTGGATGGCAAAATATCAGTAGTTAATTGGCCTATTGGTAGAGTTATAATGTCTTATTATGCAAGTGTTTTCGTAAGATTAATTTTGAATGTAAAGATTAGCGATGCTACTGCTGGTTTTATATGCTACAAACGAAATGTTTTGGAAAAAATTGACTTCAATAAGATACAATTTGTTGGTTATGCTTTCCAAATTGAAACAAAATACACCGCTTATAAGTTAGGATTCAAAATTACCGAAGTTCCTATCGTATTTACGGACAGAGTTTTGGGACAAAGCAAGATGAGTATGAAAATATTTAAGGAAGCTTTCTTTGGAGTTTTTCGTTTGAAGTTTAGAAATTGGAAAGAATATTAATAATAATTTATTTTGTCTATTAATCTAATCTAAATTAATAACTATCAATCATTTTGGATATTCAACCAAATTATTTAGTAGTATAATTTTCATGCCTAACACACAAGTATTACATTAGAAGTTTTTACTTGTGTGTTATTCTTTTGAAATTACCCCTCTTTTTATTAATTCTTTTTTATATATAAGTTATCCTTTTTCTCTAATATTAAGATACATACCTCTTTTCACTTCTTTGCAATAATCTTTGTATGATAATACTCAAATAACTTCAATAACTATTCAAATAACTTCAATAATTATTCAAATAACTTCAATAGTTATTTTGATAAGTACCGATATTATTTTGGTAACTATAAATGATGATAAAATAGAATCAGATTCTATCAAAATAAAATCAAATATTATTCCAACGAAATCACATATTATTTTCTAAAAACGCCGTTACTTTTCTATAAAATAGATACCCGTTTTATTGATTTGAAGGGTGGTATAAATAAAAACAAATAAGCACCCTATTAGTATTGATATATTACTTATATTCAATATATTAGATAAGAAATACTTCCTTAATCTTTTATTGTTTTTTGATTTTGAGAATTTCTATATCGCAACTTGTTATACGTGTTTGTGTAGAGGCATCGTATTTAGATAAATTTGGCTCACCATCTCTTAATTCCCTAAAC
The DNA here is from genome assembly GCA_963627985.1 of uncultured Eubacteriales bacterium. Classification (GTDB taxonomy): domain Bacteria; phylum Bacteroidota; class Bacteroidia; order Bacteroidales; family P3; genus Scybalousia_A. The sequence goes on along the minus strand of CAVGDP010000020.1, from coordinate 16,195 downwards.
TTACCTCTTACATTTACGCTTATTGTTCCGCCATTTCTTACTTTTTCTATTAATTTTTTCGCCTTATTCTCATTACAGATAAAACAATATGCAACTTCCTTATAATTGCCTGTTTGTATCTCGGTATAGATTGTCGGTCTGCCGTCATAGATTTGCAAAGTCGCTCCGTCTATACTAATATCTTGGGTAATTAATTTAGTAGTACAGTCTCCACAATCATCATCCGAACAAGAACTTAATACAATCCCCGATACAATCACAATCACAAATATTAACAAATACCTTTTCATTTGTTCTAATCCTATGTTTTTTATTATTTCTTCTAAGTTTATTGTATTCTTCCCTATTGCTCTTCTTGTTTTCTATGTTTATATATTCTGTTTCTCTATTATTATATCTCTATTATTTAGAATATATTCCTTAATAACAAGATTTTATCTTTTCTTTATTACTTTTATTCTCTTCAATCAAAACACTCTTTCTATTGTTTTATTGCTCTATTCCGTTCAAAAATACTTTATCTACTTTGTTTTCGCCATAGAAGTATGGAATATATTCAAGCGTTGGTATTTGCTTTGTAATAAAGAAATTGGCACGTTTACCTACAGCAATACTTCCACATTCGTTCACAACATCCATTGCGTATGCAGAATTAATTGTAGTTGCGTTTATTGCCTCTTGTGGAATAAGATGATAATTTACACAAGCGAAAGTAAGAATTAATTGCATATTACCACTTGGAGATGATCCCGGATTGAAATCACTTGCCATTGCTATTGGCAAACCACTATTTATCATCTCTCTTGCAGGAGCGCAAGGCATATTTAGGAAGAAGGCTGCACCTGGTAGTATAGTTGGCATCGTTTGAGAGGCTTTCAATACTTCAATTTCCTCTTTTCCTGTGTATTCTATATGATCCACACTCAAAGCATTATATTTTACTCCGACCTGTATACCTCCGCTTTTCGCCAACTCATTAGCGTGAATCTTGGCTTTTAATCCGTATTTCATACCTTCAAATAACATTCTATCTGTTTGTTCTACGGTAAAAAAGCCTTTATCACAAAATACATCAATAAAATCTGCTAATCCCTCCTTTGCTACTCTTGGCAACATATCATTTATTACCTTATCAACAAAAGCATCTACGTTGTCTCTATATTCCAAAGGTACTCCGTGCGCACCTAAGAAATTTGCCTTAATTACCGCAGGACTATTCTCTTTTATCTTACGAATAACTCGTAACATCTTCAATTCTGCTTCTGTTGTGAAACCATATCCGGATTTTATCTCAATTGCACCTGTTCCATACTTAATCATAGAAGAAATTCTTTCCATAGCCTCTTGGTAAAGTTGCTCTTCGTCAGTATTTTGTAAGCGAATAGCAGAATTAACTATACCACCACCCCTCTCGGCAATCTTTTCATACGAAAGTCCTTTGATTTTGTCAATATATTCTATCTCTCTACTGCCGGCATATACCAAATGCGTATGAGAATCGCAGAAAGTAGGCAAAACTAAACAATTATAAGCATCGTATATCTTCTCTGCATTAGTATCTTTTAAGTCCTTCATCTCTCCGAAAGACTTTATAATACCATCTTCTACAATAAGATAAGCATTTTCTATAAATGGTAATTCTTGCATGTCTAATCCGCAGACAGCCATTCTTGTTTTTTGTTCTATTTGGTATAAAACCTTAATGTTTTTTATTAATGTTCTCATTATTTTTGTCTATTTCAATTTGGCAAAGTTAAACAAAATTTGACAGATAGCGATTTTTAGAAAAAGTTTTTGGAAAAAAATCTTTATGGGTCAATATTTTTTTATATTTTTGCAAAACAGAAAACACGCTAAAAACGACTTCATTATGATAAATGCTAAGTATATTTTTGTAACTGGTGGAGTTACTTCCTCATTAGGAAAAGGTATTATATCTTCTTCTCTTGCTTTGTTATTAAAAAAGAGAGGTTTCAAGGTAACTAATCAAAAGTTGGACCCATATATTAATGTAGATCCAGGGACATTAAATCCGTACGAACACGGAGAATGTTTCGTAACAGAAGATGGTGCAGAAACGGATTTGGATTTAGGTCATTATGAAAGATTTACTAATGTCCGCACCTCACAAGCAAATAACGTTACAACAGGACGAATATATAGTTCTGTAATTGAAAAAGAAAGAAAAGGAGAATATCTTGGTAGCACGGTGCAAGTAATTCCTCATATAACAGATGAAATAAAAAATAAAATAAAAATACTTGGCAACACAGGAGAATATGATTTCATCATAACCGAAATAGGTGGCGTTGTAGGAGATATAGAATCCTTACCATTTATGGAGGCAGTTCGTCAGTTGAAAAGGGAATTTGGTCGCAACGCTATTGTTATTCATCTTACACTTGTACCTTATTTAGCTGCAGCAGGCGAATTAAAGACCAAACCTACTCAAAATAGCGTAAAAAATATGCTATCCATTGGTATACAACCCGACATTATCGTTTGTAGATGTGAAAAACACCTAACACAATCCGTCAAGGACAAGATATCATTATTCTGTAATGTAGATAATCAAAGTGTTATAGAGTCAATAGATGCAAGTACTATTTACGAAGTACCATTAAATATGGTAAAAGAAGGTTTGGATACGCAAGTATTAAAACTTATGAACGTAACTAATTGTCCCGAGCCAGATTTATCTAATTGGAAGAAATTTCTTTATCGTTTGGATAACCCTATTAATGAGATTACAATAGGATTAGTTGGTAAATATGTAGAATTACACGATGCCTACAAATCTATTACTGAATCCTTTATACACGCAAGTGCAGTTACTCAAACGAAAGTAAATATTCGTTGGATACATTCCGAAAGTTTAGAAAACGGAGAAGATGCTATCAAAGAAAAATTAGATGGTTTGGACGGAATATTAGTAGGTCCTGGATTTGGGTCAAGAGGTATTTTAGGGAAAATAAATGCCTGCAAATACGCTCGTGAAAACAATATCCCATTTTTAGGAATCTGTTTGGGCATGCAATGTGCCGTTATAGAGTTTGCACGTAATGTTTTAGGTTTCAAAGGTGCTAATAGTATAGAAATACAACCTGCTACTCCATATCCTGTAATTGATATGATGGAAGAACAAAAGAAGATCTCTAATTTAGGTCATACCATGCGTTTAGGTAATTATGATTGCCATTTATCTAAAGGTAGCAAAATTTATGAAGCATACGGCAAAGAATCTATTAAAGAACGTCATAGACATCGTTATGAATTTAATAGCAAATATAGAAATGATTTTGCAGAAGCAGGTATGATTGCGACAGGTGTTAATCCTAATACTTCATTAGTAGAAGTTATTGAGATCCCATCGCTTTCTTTCTATGTAGGAGTACAATTCCACCCGGAATATGCTTCTACCGTTGAGCAACCTTCGCCAATATTTGTAGCCTTTGTTAAAGCTGCCGCTCATTTACCATTAAACGAAAATAATAATACTGAAAACACTTTGTAGATATGTGTTATCGCATATCTATCAATAGAATATTTTGATACAAATAATAGAATAATTCTATTTAATTATGATAAAAAAATCAAGATTAGTTACTTTATTATCATTGTTTGCGATAGTTTTTTGTTTTGTTGCATGCAATAAGGAAAATGAACAAGAAAAACCTATCAACAAAGACTTAACGAACGGATTATATGTACTCTGCGAGGGATTATTTGGGCATAATAATTCAGCATTAGATTTCTTTTCTTTCGTGGATAGCACAACAAAAAAAGATTTATTCAATTCTGTTAATTTTCAAGGTTTAGGCGAGACTGCTAATGATATGATAAGGGTCGGCAATGAGATTTGGATTGCCGTGGATGGCTCTGCTATGGTAGTGGTTATTGATATAAATAATGGGAAAATAAAAAAAATGATACCTATTGTAGATAATTCCAAAAGTAACACAAAAGATGAACCCACAAATAGAGAACCGAGAGCATTAGTAAGCGATAATAATTTTGTATATGTATCTTGTTTTGACGGCAATATAGTAAAGATTTCTATAACAACGAAAGAAATTATAGACGTTGTAGCAACGGGCGGAAGAAACCCAGAAGGTATTGCTATTGCAAATAATAAAATCTATGTAGCAAATAGTGGCGGATTATCTTATCCTAATTATGACAATACGGTATCTGTTATTGATATAAATAGTTTCAAATTAGAGCGATTAATTACCGTTATGGATAACCCACAAGTACTGAAATCTTACGGAAATAAAATATTCGTTGTCTCAACGGGTAATTATAGCCAAACATATCGTCTTACTGTTATTGAAAATAGCGAAAAAATAGATTCGTTGGATATTAATATTACCGATTTTGCTATTAATGACGGATTTATATATTATGTACATAAGTCTTGGAGTGATAATACCGCTACATTAAACAAAATTAATCTAAATAGTTTGCACTCTACCCCTACTGCGTTTGCAACCGTTCCAAAAGAATTAGTACAACCTTACCGTATAGATATCAATAACAATATTATATATGTCTGCGATGTGAAAGATTATAAAGTATCGGGAGAGGTTTTTGCATTTGACCTCTCGGGTAGTTTGCTTTATAGTTTTTCTACCTCAATTAATCCAAACACTATTATAGATATACGCAATTAATCTTTCGTTAATCAATTAGTTATAGTATTTCTCGGGAATATCTATCAAATAAATAGAATAAAAATAGAAAAGAATTTAGAAATAGAATTGAACCTTAAAATTATAATTTATTCCCATCATAGGATAAGAGCGAATTATTTCGTATTGATAATTAAAAATATTATTTATTGAGAACGTTACGAAATATTTTTTGATTATACTCTTATTTGTTTGCTTTGTATATGAAATATTTACGCTATGATCGGAATACGCTTTCAATAAATTTTGTGGAGTATTCTCTTGCAAGGACCAACGTTTATCAACCACCAAACAAGTATAACCTAAACGCCAACCTTTGTAATCTATACCGAATATAATATTAGCAACATTCTCAGGCATATATGGAATATTTTGCTTATATGTATAAGATCTCTCGTCTGTATCTATCGCCTTTTGATAAGAATAATTAATCTTCAAATCTGTATGCCAATTATTGTTTATAGAATAATCAAAACTAATCTTAAAATCAATTCCGTAAATATCTACTTTGCCATAATTTAACATAGTCCAAAGAAATTGATTTTGGGCTATTGCTACAATCTTGTTTCTTACATTATTATAGTACACATCTCCCTCCAATTGCAAAGAATATTCATTAGAAGAAAATGTAAAAATATTTGCTATTGAATATTGATTAGTTGTCTCGGGTTTCAAATCTGTATTACCTAATCTTCTATAATATAATTCATTGAAAGTCGGCATTCTAAAAATATTTTTATAAAATAAAGAAATAGTCCAAATGTCTTTTGTGTATTTCAAATTGAGAAATGGTGAGAGAAAATTCTTTGATTGTCGTGATTGTTTGAACCAATCTTGATAAAAACTATGCAACAGATTTCCAACTATTGTAAAATCATTCTTTTTATAATTGATAACTATCGCCGAAAGTGAAGAAAATCTCTTTGGTATAGTCTCTAAAATAGTATAATTAAGCGAATTATATGAAATATCATTAGTTAGAATCATACAAAGATTATTATTTTTTTGATAAGAAACTACATTATTCATATAAATCATTTTTTGAGTATAATTATCGTCCAAACCATTTGTATAACCTAAGTAATGAGGATCAATATAATGCGTATAATTCCAATCAAATTTGATACTATTCTTATATTTTATCTTTTCGCTTATTGAAGAGGTAAATTCCATTTGCGAAAAGAAGTTTTTATTCCATAACCTTTGTTTAGAATTTTGATAATAAAGCGTAACATTAGCAGGCAATCCCCTATTAGAATAATAATAAAACGCTTTGACTTTCAAATTGTTCTTTATAGAAAATGTATGATACCAATTCATTTCGGCATGAGTAGAAAACACATCGTTATTTTCTCTTTTCTGCTTTTGAGTAGATAATCTTTGATTTTCACCATAATAAATCTTGTAGTCATATCGTCCATCGGTATTCAAAATATCATACATAAATGTAACTATATCTCTATTAGTTAGTTTACTTGCAAAAAAAATATTTCCACTACATAAATTAAATGAACCATAGTTTAGAGATACGTCCCCAAGAAATCTTTTCTCATAAAAAACAGGCTTTTTTGTTTCTATATCTACACTCGAAGCAGAGGCTAATGATATTGCCGTGGGCAGAAAAACCGTAAAACCCGCATTTGCTAATGATAAAGAATTAATACTTGAAAGAGAATATTTACTCAAATCTATTTGTCCGCTTTGATTATCAAACAAACTAACACCATCGTATAAAATAGAAGTATGATTAGCAGATAATCCCCTAACACTTATTGTCTTAACTCCCCCCAAACCACCATAATCTTTCACCAAAACACCACCTAAAAATTTAGCAGCATCTCCTACATTATAGGTATTTATAGTCTGCAATTGCTTAATATTTAATTTATCTCCACTTGGTATTTTTTCTATAAAATTTTCACTCTTTGCTCTAATGGTAATAGTATCCAAATCAACGGATTGGATTGTGTCCTGCGCTATTATTTGCTTTGCACTAATAATGAGTAATATATAGATTATTATCCTTTTCAATAATTTAGTTTATTGCTTTTTCGTATTTCTAATAGAAAACGAATTTTGTTTTATAAAATTGTTTGCTATCCTTAAAAATACTTACAAAGAGAAGTGTATTGTAGTCGGTTTGTTCTGTAGTCAAAATAGTACTATAAAATATTCTATTTTCCCTATTAATTGCTTATCAATCACCAAAATTAGTCTTTCCAATGGGAGATTTTTCGTTTTTTTAAGTATGTATTTAGTAATTTATAAAAAAACTACCTTTTTATTCTCCAAAAAAAAGTTGTTTTATCAAAATAATACGTAGTTTTATTTTAATAATATGTGATTCTATTTCGATGAAATGTGATTCTATTTTAATAACTTCCGATACTATTCAAATAACTTCCGATACTATTCAAATAACTTCCGATACTATTTCAATAACTTCAAATACTATTTTTATAAAATAAGATTCTATCAAAATCGTATTTCTAAAACATTTTATTGTCTCTATTTGAGGGTAAAAAAGATTAACCAAAAATTATACAAAATCAAATTTAGTCTAATTTTACTAATCTGTTACCTTTTAGAATTGGAACACTATGACAAGTATTTAACGTAAAAGTATATTCAAATACATCGTCCATTTGGGCTTTTCGCAATCTATGAATATGAGATGCTTTCTGTAAATAATTTCTTAAATCCTCCTTTGCCTTATCCCACAAATCCATTGCAGCAAAGGTAGAATCATCCTTACAAACAAACACATTATTCGTTTTATTATCGTTTGTTTTCAATAATTTTTGCATTAAGGCACCCGCAAATAACGTATCCTCTAAACAAAAAGTATTCTTCCACCCCGAACATAGTACAACAACATTCTTATTAACCCTCGAAAGATACTCCGCAAGAGCATCTATATTAGCAAAAGCACCTATTAATATCTCATCTGCAGAAGAATCTTGTGCAAGTTTTATTGCTTGTGTGCCATTAGTTGTTGTATGGACAATAGTTTTACCTTTTATTTCTTTATTTCTGAAATTCAATGCACTATTGCCATAATCAGCAAAATCTATTTTCCTTTCTATTCTTTCACCTGCAACCAAAAACCCTTCTTCTTTGTATTTTTTCGCTTCCTCTAATGAAGCAACGGGAATAATCTCCCCACCCCATTCTATTATAGTACACATCGTTGTCGTGGCACGCAAAATATCTACAACCACACAAACAAAATTTTCCTTAAAAACAGAATACTCAAATAGAGCAGGAGAAAATATTGTGCTAACTTGCATTTTATTAATCATATAATAAGAATTGCCCACCTTTGTATTGTTGCATACCCTCGGAATCTATGTAAGAAATCTCATAAACATAGACCCCAACAGGACAATATTCACCTTTGTATTTTCCATTCCAACCTTCTTCTGTATCAGAGGTCTCAAAAAGAAGAGTTCCTGTGCGATTAAAAACTTTGAATTTGTAAGTACCTGCACGAACATATAAACAAGAAGGTTTGAATGAGCGAAGACTCTCGTGTCTACCATCCTTAGGAGAAAATGCACTCGGAACAAATAGCGTACTTTCAAATTTAGCAAAAGCACTTGCTGAATTATAACCAGAAGAAGACAAAGTGGTGTCATTTGTTTGGTTACTAATAGCTTTTACATAATAATAAATACGATCTGTTGCAGAAAGAAATTTCTCTACATCGTCAGTATAGGATGTAGCAACGGTACGAGTGATATATTCTGCGTTGTCGAAATCTCCTTCTTCGTATCTATAAACCTCATAACCCAAAACTTTCCAATTAGAAGGCTTGAAAGGATTCCAACTTAATTTGATTTTTGAAGGATTAGTAGCATCGACCACCAAACGCATAGATGTAAATTTATTAGAATAGGTGTAATTACCTCCACAAATATCCGGAGCTGCTACATAATAGGTATAAGTATGCTCACTTGCGTCAAAAGGCAAAGCATCTAATACTTCTAACTTGTAAGAACCTGTATAATCAATAATTTGTACCTCTTGAAAATCTTCATCGTCCATTTTCCTAAAAAGTTTGTATCCACTAACTTTCTTACTTGCATCAAGAGCGATATAAATATTTGCATAAAGATTATCTTGTGAAATACTAACACCCTCTAAATAAACATAATCCAAAGTGTCTGCCAAAGCAACATTCGTTCTTGTTGTATTAGATTTTCCACCACATTTAACATAGAAATAAACATTACCATTAATTTCTGGTAATTGTACTTCATAGAATAGATTAGTGGTAGTACCTACAGATTTATAAGTCATATCCTCGTCTGTTGCCATAAAAATCTCATAATTATGTTGTTCGTTACTCTCATCTGGCTTATTCCAAGACAAACGTAAGGGATCTGTACAATTTTCTCTATCGGCAGACAAAACTATATTGCATTGCATTTCACTATTAGGTGAAGTATTATTACAATTATCAAAAGCAAAAATAGTTATTTTATTAATGTCATTCGTATTACATTTATTACATGTATAACTTGTATTGGAAATACCATAGATTGTATCCAAAGGTTGGCGAGTTGAATTTTCATCTAATCTACATACTACATAACCTTTGGTATCTTCGCTTGTAGATTGTTGCCAACTAATAATGATTTTTTGAGATGAAAGATCTACATCTATAGGACTTAATTGTGGAGTATTAGGTGCTTCGTTATCACTTTTCATTAAGGAAGCAAAATTACTATAAGAAGAACAATTAGAAGTAATTGCCTCCACTTTATAAAGTATTTCGCAATCGTTCGGTTTATTTGTTTGATAAGTTGTCTGACCACTATTAACATCTGCAATAGAAACGAAATCGTCCTCTCCTATAAGTTTTCTATAAATTCTATAAGAGGTAGCAGTAGTTTGTTCTGTCCAAGTAATATCTACAAGAGAGGTATTGGTGCTATTAGTTGAGGCTTCACAATAAATAGTAGCGAAATAAATATACTGATCTTCTGCACCTTGATTAGTAATAACGACACGATAATAGATAGATTTCACTCCGGCATCTACAAGATTATCAATAAAAGTACCATTATTGATAACTCCGGCCTCTATCCACGTATCTCCTTCTTGTCTTTGTATTGCTGTGCCGTCTTCTACGTCTGTTATGGTAATAGTAGGAACACCTTCCTCGCTAATTTGTATACATTGTGCTTGAGAATAAACGCATGCACAAATCAAACATAATATCAAAAATATCTTTTTCATAATTACTCCTCTTTTATTTATCGTTGTGTTTACATAGAGAGATAATAAAGTCATTTTTTGCAAAATATTTATTTGCTAATCTTATAATATCTTCACTATCTGTCTTTTTAAGTGTTTCAAATAATTTACTATAATGATTTTGTGGCAAATTGTATTTAAGAATATAATCATACGTTTCGGCTATATCGCTTACGCCATCGGTCATTCTTAATATCTCTCCCATCAAATAATTCTTAACCGTATTCAATTCTGTAATATCTACTTTTTGCTCTTTTAATTTTTTTATTTCTTTGAATATTTCTTCTATTGTTTGACTATCCTTATCCCCGGTTACATCTGTTGCAATAAAGAAAATTGATCCTTTTGAATAAGGTACAATATAGGAGGCTATATCATACGTAAAACCCTTGTCTTCTCTAATATTGCTCATCAGACGAGAATTGAAATATCCGCCAAGAATACAATTGAGAATCCTTAATAAGAAAAAATCTTCATTATCTATTGTAGGGAATTTCTTCCCCATACAAATAGAAGATTGAACGGCAGTAGGCAAATCAGTAATTATTGTTTTGCTATAATTCTCTTTATCTATTGTTATATTATTAGGAGTAGTGTCTGCCGTTTCTGTGTTCCAAGTATTCTTACCAAGTATATCATTCAGAAGATTAATAAACTCCTTATCTATATTACCTGCTAATATGATATAGCATTGATTATATGTGTAACGTTTATTATAAAAAGATTGCAGATCTTCACTTTTTACTTTGTCATAATCCTCAACGGTGGCATATTTTCCGTACGGATTTTTTTCTCCAAATAGATTAGAGATAAATTTCTTGTGAGCAAGGAAAGATGATTGTTGATATTTGATCAAAAGATTTTGTTTAGAGTTTTGAATAGTTATATCTAGTTTGTCTTGATTGAATAGAGGATACAATATCATTTGCTCTATTATATCTATTGCTTGATTTTGATATTTTTTCAAGAAAGAAAAATTCAATACCGTCCTTTCATTTGAACATATTTGCGACATATTAATACCATAATAGTCTATTTGTTCGGATAAGTTCAAAGCAGAATATTTTTGAGTATCTTGTGATAGTTGTGTTTTGGTTAGATTAGCAACACAAGGTTTATCCTGAAAGATAGATCCTGCGTTATAAAAATCTATTTTCATATAAACAACTTCCATATCATTGTTTTCAAAACAATAAACAGGAATATTATTGTCCATTGTCATCTTTTTAGGAATATAATCCTTTATTCTAATACTATCTATACTCGGTATATTCATTGTTTATTACTAAAATTCAAACATAAGTCTTACATTAACACGTGTAGGTGTCAAATAATCAGGCACGGCAAACGATACGCCCGCATAATCTTGCACGTAGGTATAAGAAATTACGTTTTTATTATTAAATACATTCAACCATTCCAAATTTAACCAAATCTTTTGAAAATATTTCATAAAATTATTTTTAGCCCATTTACTTTGTTCATCTTTTAATCTAAAAATAAACGCCATATCTGCCCTTAAATACGAAGGATAACGAAATATATACTCACTATTAGTTGGATAATACGGAAAACCAGAACCATAATTCAAATTAAGATACACTCGCATCCAAGGCATATTAGGTAAATAATCTTGAAATGATACACTCGCATTAAGTAATTGGTCCGTAGGTCTTGCAATATAACCACGATTATCTCCATCTATCTTTTGTTTGGTCTGTAATAAAGAAAGAGTTAGCCAAGAGTCTATACCCTTGATAAATTCTCCGAAAAGTTTCATATCCACTCCCATAGCGTACCCATGAGCATTATTTTGAGCCGAATAACGTATGCGAACATTGTCTATTCTATAAGGAATCAAATCCCAAAGATACTTATAATACGCAGCAGTTGTGAATTTGAAATTTCTATCTAACATTCTAAAATTCCAATCCAAAGAAAGAACAAAATGCAAAGACTTTTGAGATTTTATATCGCTGTTTAGATTGCCTTGTTCGTTGCGAAACTCACGATAAAAAGGGCTTTGAGCATAAATACCAGTAGCAAAACGGAATAATATATCCTTCTCCGTATAAGGTTTTAAGGAAACAGACGCACGAGGAGAGAAAACAATCTCTTTATTATATGACCAATAACTACCTCTTGTACCTATATTGAAATAGTATGTACCATAATCCTTATACAAATGGAATTGTCTTTGAATATAAGCCATACCTCTTAAAGAAGATAAATCGTGATGAGAATTATAATAATTCTGCAATTGCGGAGGTGTAATAGGATCATATTGTCCTATAATATCCCAATTAGAAGGTATAGTATAATCTGCACTATCTACCATTTTCCATTCTCTAATCTTGTCTTCAATTTTCTCTGTTTGCAATTTCAATCCCCAAGACAAATACCCATTATCGTAATATTTATAACCTTTGTGTTCTATATTATATATATTAGCATGCAATCTATTACGAGCATGCTCTAAATATGTACCAATTCCTCTATCAAAGTCTTCTTCAGAACCTAATCCCCCAGTTTCATATAGCCAATACTGTCCTTGAATATCATAAGTCTCTTTCTCATTTGTATTAAAGGCAGAGGTAATAAATTTTAGGACAATATCCTTTCGTGGTTTGTAAGTTAGTGCAAAAGCACCAAAAAGAGACGTAAAACGATCCTCTTCTTGTCCATCAAAATAGACTTTAAGATTCATAGATGAGTATATACTTCCAAATTGTGTCTCTCTCGTTTGAGGAATGAAGTTATATTTATTATCCGATATATTTCCCAAAAAGGCAATTTCCAAATTCTTATTTATATCATACGTAAGATACGCCTGTAAATCATTAAAAGTAGAATTATATTCGCCCTCCGTCTCTAAAGAATTCAAAATATACCCCGTAGATTTGTTTCTGTATCCAATTTGATATGTTATATTATTACCAATTAACCCCTCCACGTGTGCACTTGCCCCAAGTAGAGAAATACTTGCCGAAGTAGAAAATTTTTGAGGCTTGCGATACTTAATATCTAACACACTGGACATCTTATCTCCATATTTGGCATCAAAACCTCCCGAAGAAAACTTAATATCACTAATCATCTCGGGATTAATAAACGAAAGTCCTTCTTGTTGTCCGTTACGAATCAACAGAGGTCGGAATATCTCAATATCATTAACATAAACTAAATTCTCATCGAAGTTTCCTCCTCTTACACTATATTGACTGCTCAATTCATTATTAGACGAGACTCCTTCTTGTGCCTTTATCGTATTTTCTACACCTTGATTAACGCCAACACTTGTCTTAGCAGTTTTGGGATCTATTCTTGTAATCCCCTCCTGACGACTTTCGTCTCCAACAATTTCTACTTCTGTTAGGTTAGTAGATTTCTTTATCAAACGAACATTAATAATCTTAACTTCATCACTATTCAAAACAAAAGAGGTATCAAAATCTGCATAACCGATATAAGAATAACGAATAACATATTTAGTTTTCGCTTTCAATTTTAATGAATACTGCCCTTTGCTATTACTTATCGTACCGATAGGTTTGTATAAATTAATCGTACCGATACTAACATTTTCAAGAGCATTACCCTCCATATCCAAGACTTCGCCTTTTATTATCTGTGCCTGTACATTCAAACAACACAATGCTATCAATATGATTACAATATAGTGTTTCAAGTTATTTTGTAGTCTTTAAAATGTTTTCTCTTTACACAAAAATACTTAATTAAAACGCAAAGATACAACATTTATTTGCTTTGACTAACTTTTTCTTATAAATAAATTGATTTTATTACCTATCCATATTATTACATTAAATCTTTTTCATTGTTAATTATCATTTATCAAAATCCTTTATTAAACTTGATAATCAACTATATTGATTGATTTATGCATTATTCTATCTATCTCTATATCTTATAACAAAGGTAAAATAGTATTTGTTTTTTAGTAAAATTCTACTCAATTAGATCTTTTTTCTTATTTTTTTGTAAGTTTTTTCCTTGTTTTAAATATTTTTTTCTATTTTTGCACTCTAATTAATAAAGAAACCATCTAATCGAATTTTAAGATTATGAAAAAGATATTTGTATTATTTCTTATATTATTTATAATTCTCCTATCTAACAACGCAGTTTGCAGGACAGATAACGACACTATCTATACAACTAAATATTATGGTGAAGCATATATAATAGGTGATTCAGTTATTACATATTCTGGTACTTTCAAATTTAAGAAAAGTGGCTCTTCTAACGAATATACTGTTTATATAATTACATTTGAACCTATTAATACCTCTTCTCAATCTTGTGAAGTAACAATTCTTGGCGACTCTATTTTCAAAACAACTTCGGATACAATCATAACACTGACAATTAATGACACTACAATGGATTTTTATGAGTGGTACTCGTTAGATTCTAAAAACAAAACTAATATTATAGGTCCAACGAACTCAACATCTATTCAAATCAAAGTTCATACACAAGATACCGCCATCTACATATTAAAGTCTATGAAAGAAGAATTAGATAATATTGTCTATAATGGTACTTTTGATGAAGGCAATCAAGGTTTTTGGACCGATTATGAATATACTTCACAAGCGTATAGCGGAGGTTCTACTGGTCTATACCCAGAAGGTCGTTATGCTATCGGAAATAACCCCAAATATTATCATAATGATTTCTGCAATTTTAGTAATTCTTCATACGGTAATATGTTAATAGCAAATGGGAATCAAGGAACTGACAAAATAGTCTATGCTGCTACTTTCGATGTAGAACCTAACGAAAATTATATTGTAACCTTTGATGCTGCAACAATATCTTCGGCTTCTTGTACATCAACTGGTCTACCTAAATTGCAATTCTCCGTAAGTGGTACCAAATTAGGTGAAGTTTTTACTACCTCTTCTACCAACTGTACTTGGGGAGAATATTATCAAATATGGAATAGTGGCTCTAATAACACAGCTACGATAACTATTCTCAATCAAAACACAACAGCAGCTGGTAATGATTTTGCTATAGATAATATTACTTTCCGCAAAATGTGTACTAGTTATGATACCATTAGAATTATTAACGATACTCGCTTACATGATACCATAGAGGCTACTATTTGCCAAAACGAAAGTTATGAATTTGACGACAAACAGCTCTCTCAAAGTGGCACTTACACCAAAACCCTAAAAACTATCAACAATATAGACTCTCTTGTTACATTAATATTGAATGTTGATAGCGTTTATGAGATACATTTGGACACTACAATCTGCGAAGGTGAGTATTTATACTTCAATAATCAACAAATATTCAATGAGGGATCATACAAGGCTCCATTGAAAAGCGTAAAAGGGTGCGATAGTATTGTATTTCTGACTGTTACTGTTATAAATACAATTTACGATACTCTAAACGAAGAGATATATGCTTGGCAAGATTATTATTTCAACGGAGAAAAAATGACAAAAACAGGAACTTATTTTGCTAATAATAAAAACATTTCAGGTTGTGATAGTATTGTTACTTTGAGGCTTATCGTAAATGACAAGATATATCAAAAAGCGAGTATCTGTAGTGGTGAGATTTTTATTTTGGGCAATGATACTCTATTCACAACCGGAATTTATATGGACACCCTACAAGCCTACAATGGAAATGATTCTATTATTGTATTATCATTAAATGTATATCCTTCATACTCTGATACTTTGTTCGAAATAATACAAGAAGGTCAAATTTATGATAGATATGGTTTCTTGGAGTCTGAAGAAGGTGTATATTCTCGTATTGGCAGCACTAAATATGGTTGCGATAGTTCTATCGTGCTTAATCTTACGGTCGTAAAAGAAGGGAAAATTTGGTTACCTACTGCATTCACTCCGCAGGCATCCGATAATAATGAGTTCAAAATCACACTATCAAGTGATAGTGTTGATATTATGTCTTTTAGGATATTTAGTCGTTGGGGAGAATTGTTATTTGAGACCAACGATAAAGAAAAAGGTTGGGACGGTAAATACAAAAATCAAATCTGTCAGCAAGGTGTATATATTTATGAGATAGATTATTATATTCGTAATATAAAAGGTAAAAAATATAAAAAGACTGGGGAATTTTTGCTTCTTCACTAATAAATTTTCTACTTTTACATTTTTATTTTCTATTCTTTTTCTCAGAATATAATCACATTTCATGAGAATAATATCTGATTTCATGAAAAT
>CAVGDP010000019.1:0-2132 GCA_963627985.1 uncultured Eubacteriales bacterium | reverse complement strand
AAAAATAGAACATTTTGGAATTTCTAAACATAGCACAATTTTCATATCCATACACCCTTTTAGGATAAGAAATTATATCTATTTAGAACCATCTGTATTCTATAAATTTACATACGAATATCTTTTATTAGTATCGTAAAAAACGAAACCCTTTTTATAAAGAGTTTCGTTGAATGTTATTAAAATTCCTATAAAGTTAAAGATGTTTATCTTATTTTCAAAAGTATAATATGTATTAATAGAATGTATAAATCTTAATTAGCAAAAAAAATATTAGAAGTAGAAATTAAAGCCAATATCAAAGATATTTACCTTGTATTCAGTATTATAAATAGCAGAAGTTATAGTGTTGATTTGGTAATTGTTGTTAAAAGATAGATGATATTGCAAAACAAACTGTAGTCTATGATTAGACAAAACATCAAAACCGGCTCTAAACAATAAATAAGGAGAGAAAGTGTCCTTTGTTATTATATCTTCCGAAGAAGAAAGATTAAGCATTCCTGCAACACCGACACCGCCGAATAGGTTGATATTATGCATAATAGGGAATTTGTAATCTATATACAAAGGTATCTCCACGTCATGCATATTGTACGAAGTCTCGCCCCAAGAAGATGAACTATTCATAAGGGTTAATTCCGTGCGATTGAACATATACGTTAAACCTGTACCTAAATATATATTCCGATTTATAGAATATTCGTAATGAGCGGATATACTCAAATCCAAATTCTTATCTATGTTACCAAAAAGACCGGGAAAGTTATTTATAGGTCCTTTTAAGTAATTATTAGTAGATCCTACTATTTTAGAAGATAGACCTAAACCAAAATTGTGTTTTTTTGTTGCTTGTCCTTCTTGTGCGAAGGTAATTAAAGATGCACACAACATCACAACACTTAATACTAAAACTCTAATTTTCATATTATTTGATTATTAAAATGTTAATGAAACTATTACATTATCACTTGTTGTTATGACAAAATTGCCACTTTGTAGTTTTGGATATTTCGTATTGTCAATAAGCCCATTATTATACTTATTGCAGAAGAATGGGAAGTAATAGGAGTCAAAAAAATATTCCTGCCCTGTGGTATTCTTTCTGTAAACTTTAGAACCTGTGTATGACCATTGTCGTGTTAAGTTTAGAACAGAGGCATTGGGGAGAAATATGGGTTGTATATATCCTTCAGTAGTATTGCCAACAAAAGAACTATTTGTTGTTATCCTAGTCTTATGATTATTGTAGGTATTAGCAAGATACCATTTCTTTTTCAATGATCGTATTTTTATATCATGTGTAGTACATACTTCGTTACCAATAAACCATTGATCAAAAGTGTGGTATAAAATGACTTTATACTTTCCTTTTTTTTCAACTACATGGTGGTGCATTTTGTTAGTAGTATACTCTACTCTAACTTTTGTGTACACAACTATACCCTCTTGTTCATCAGTTTCTGTAATAGCATCAAGTAAGTTTATTTTAGAAATATCGCCACCTAAAATGATTTTTATCGTGTTTTCTTTGAATTGGTAGATATTTTCGCCAACTTTCACAATCCCATATCTATTAACGACATTAGCGTAATTTTCATTAGAGATGTTTAAATCATAATAAATACCGCCGTCATCATCAGGAATAGTTTTTTGCACAAATACATCTGAAAAAGTTTCAAATGCTTCCGAATGACGAATATTAGGAATATCCTCCGGCGTTCTGTAGATGGCTTCCAAAGAATCAGAGAGTCTATCTTCTTCTGAAGCAACATAATCAGAGATAGAATTTAAAGAAATAAAATTATTTCTTCTTTCCCAAGTTGCAACCTCTGCACTATCCATATTGGCAAGCATATCTATAGTGCTATTCATCTCATCAAAATTAATAAATGACAAGAAATTACTATAATTTCTAACGGTCTCTTGGGATTTGCGATTAAATAAGTCGTCGCTTTCTTCATTGCACCCCATAAAAAATATTGAAGTGCTTACCAATAACAAAAATGCTAATTTAATTTTTTTTACTTTCATTGTCTTATATTTTTATTGATTATTTTGCAAAATTATAAAAAATAATTATTAGTGTCCGTTAAAATATATTTATTTAGATATAACTAATTTATTTTCAG
>CAVGDP010000018.1:0-6975 GCA_963627985.1 uncultured Eubacteriales bacterium | reverse complement strand
AATGTTTCACGGAAGGAAAAAAGTTAGAAAAATTATAATTCAACGACCACTTAACATTTTTTTAGAAAAGGGGGCTTGGGATATTTTTCTCTTTGAAAATTTTACTGAAAACAAATTAGTTATATCTAAATAAATATGTTTTACCGGACACTAATAATAAAAAATGGGATTTTTTTAGTAGAAAAATGGGATTTTTTTTGATGATAATCTCGCAAGTGGCAACGAGAAGAAGAGGAGTGGCAAAATTTTCCTCCCTTCTGGCAACAAGAGTATCAAGGTTTTTGAATATAACCTTAGAAGAAATACTTCGATTAAAACATTACTTTTTGATAAAAACTTTGCTAATAGTTTTGTCCTCGAAGATAAGTTGTAGAATGTATTGTCCTGTTTTTAACCTGCAAACATCTATATAACCAGATAAATCATCTATACGCTTGCTTATTAATTTATTGCCTTCCATATTATAAACATTCGCTTTCTGTATCGTATCCTCGTACTTGAAAAATAAGATCTCGTCCGTAGGATTTGGATACATATCAAAATAGTCTATATTAGGTTTTACAACAATTTTGCTCGTCTGGTCATACATACATTGTATATTATTAAAATTTTTCCAATAATCCGCTGTCTTATAAAGAGAATACGATTGACAAGGAACAATAAGAATAATAAATTTATAATAATAATCTACTTTTTCTGTGTAGCCGGCGTATGTAACGAAAGGTGCTCCTGTAACAATAGGTGGAGTTAGGGAAGTAACAAAAATTGTATCAAAGAATTTGTTCTGAAAAGCACCATGTTCTAAATATTCTAAATTAGGAGGTAGTCTTAATGATGTTCTGTATGGGTAGTATCCACTGGTACGTACATATCTTGTCCATTGACGAAACTGCTCTTTGACGGCAGCGATTCCTTTTTCTTTTATTTCGTCGAGATGTTCCCATTTGTATTTATCCCATGCTTCTTCCCATTCTTTTTCATCCCATTCTATTGTATCAACTTTTGTCCATAAACTAGGAGGATCAGAAAAGGCAAATGCAAAAGAGTCTATTTTCCTTATATTGTCTGTTAAGAGAGAATTTATATTACTATCTTTAAGTATTGTATTAAAAAAAGTATATGGATGTATCTCGGTTATACTATCGGGCATATCTATAATAAGATCTTTCCATAAGTCGTATGCAGTATAAAATTCATGACCACGCTCAGGATAGCCCCCAGCAAATGTTCCCCTACCAATATATTTTATACTATTGGGGAGTATAATGTTTTTCATTTCTTGTCTACAACTGAAAACATCTTCCTTAATCGTATCTATTGTTGAAGGCAGATTTACTTTGTATAGATTATTTACATGATAATCATAATAAAGATGACTAGCATAATAAGTACAATCAAAAAATGCTCTGTATCCAATAGATTTTACTGTATATTCTATGCCATCATGTATTACGTAAGGAGGAATCGTTAGAGTATCTTTATATAAAGAATAATAGTAACTAAAATAAGTGTGGCTACTTTGGTAGACGTATCCGTCACCTATATACCGACTTACTTCTACGTAATGATTAATAGAATCTGTTATAGTGTATGCTATTGTATCGCCCTCGGAATTTGGTTCCAAGAAACGTTGTGCTTTTGCGACTAACGATGTTGATAATACTATTAAACAAAACAAAAAAATCTTTTTCATAATATTAAGTATTTGAAAATGTTGTTTCTATTATAAACGTTATTTTTTGATAAATATTCTACTAATAGTTTTATTTTCCGAGATAAGTTGTAGAATGTATTGTCCTGGTTTTAGGTTGTGAACATCGAAATAACCAGAAAGGGCATTAATACATTTATTCATTAGGAAGTTGCCATTTATGTCGTAGATATTTGCAGACATAATCATATATTCATACTTGAAAAACAAAATGTTATCCACGGGATTAGGGTAGAAAGATAAATGGTCTATATTAGGTCTAAAAACTACTTTATCTATATCCATACAATATAGATTTAGATCCTTCCAAAAATCTGCTGATTTGTAAAGAAAATATGATTGACAAGGAACGATATAAATAGTACTATCCAAAGGAAACTCTTCTTTTTCGGGTATAAGAAAAGGACTTCCTTCCACGATTGGCGGAGTTAAAGGGGTAACAAAAATTGTATCAAAAAATCTATTTTGAAAAGCATTGTTTCCTATATATTCCACATTAGGTGGTATTCTTAATGATCCATGTGAACAGAATCGTACTGTAACGACGTTTGGTTCATTTTTAACAAACCACTCTAATACAACATCTTCTCCATATATGCTTATGGCATAAAGATGTTCTTGTTTATATTCTTCCCAAGTTTGTTTGCGGTATTCATGACAATATTGCCAGTAATTCAAAATAAATGCACATGAGTCTATTTTTCTAATATTATTAGGTAATAAAGAATTTATGTTATTATCTTTGAATGTTGTGTTAAAAAAAGTATATGGATTTATTTCTGTTATACTATCTGACATATTTATATCAAGGTCATACCACCTAGTTTCATAAAAACCCATTATTGGTGTTCCACGAGGTGGTTCTCCAGTAAATGCTCTATTACCAATATATTTTATACTATTAGGAAGTACGAAACTTTTTATTTCCGATCTACAACTAAATGCATCCTTTTCAATTGTGTCTATTGTTGAAGGTAGGGTTACATTCAGTAAACTATCCCATGCTTTATCACTATTGATGGAATACTTAACGTCGCAACAACTAAATGCTTTCTCTCCTATAGTTTTTACAGTATATTCTATACCATTATGTATTACGGTTTGGGGAATGTTTAAACTATCTTTATATTTAAAATAAAAAGGTGTATGACTTAAGGAGTTATATGGACCGAGATATTGAACTACTGCTACATAATGATTAATAGAATCTTTTATTTTATATGCGATAGTATCGCCATCTGAATTTGGTTCCAAGAAACATTGTGCTTTCGCTACGAACGATGTTGATAATACTATCAAACAAAACAAAAAAAACTTTTTCATAATATTAAGTATTTTACGTATTAGTTTTTACTAAATTTCTTTTTTTTTAATTGTTGTATATGATATACTGCTCTCCTCCAATAGAATAAATATTTCTATTAATATTCTGTAAAATAATATTATATCTAAATTTACTTTTATTAGAGACTTTATTATTGAAGTCAAAAACTATCTCTAAAAGATTGAGTGTGTTTGGAAGCATATCTATTTCTATACTTGCTTGTCTATCAGTAATTATTAATTGCCTTTTTTCTGTATTTAGAATTCTTATTCCACTTGCAGTGCGAATATTGCGTGTAATGTTTTCAAACAAAGAACTATCAGGAATCAAAATAACATTTGCAATATCATTAATTGATATATTTCCTTGTTCACTTATGCTTTGGAATATTAGTCGTCCTCTATAAGTTCTTCTTCTTGCATTGTACAAACTAATAAATGAGTTAGTTTTTTGTTTATTAGAAATAGTAACATTCTTCCAAGCAACATTATTGTTATTTTTAACATAAATCCAAGTGTCTTGTTGTTGACCGAAATTATGAATAGTGTCTTCGCCCTTGGATAGAATTTCTGCTAAGAGACAATAGTGCCATTGATCTACGTTGTAATGTAATGGGTTAGGTAAAAGCCATTCAAAAACGATTATCTTTTCTTGACCACCACTGATAACAGGGATAGTTTTTTCATTAATGATATTTCCCAAAGGATAATTATCAGAAGTGGTTAATGAACCATTCCAAGTGTAAGGATAAAGTAAATCAGCACCTGCTTTTGTCCAACTTAAACGAATTCTTTCTGTGCCAGTAGATGTGTAGTTGCTATTATTCCTAATTCTGACATATACATAAACAGGTTGTGAAGGTATATATATAGGATTTTCAGTTACTTGATTTGTTAATCCGTCCATTTGGTTTCTTATCCAAATATCGTTGCTTGCAAATAATATTTCAGAATTATTATTCGGTTCTATGCCAATATCCTCAGGAGAATCTTTTATCATCAAGTCTAAATTATGATAAAAGTTTTTGCTTCTATATTGTAGTTTGTGTATTTTTCCCTCTATACCTCTATAAAAAATATTTTCACCATCAACAAATATGGTAGATTTATTACCCCTGACCCACATTGTAGGACTTAAGGTATCAATTTGATTGTTTCTTATTGTGTATATTAAATTGTTGTTTCCTATATAGTATACAATATTGTTTTCTACACAAAAGTCTGTAGTATCCCTTACTATTGCCTGGCTATTCAACCAATCTAAATGATAACCGAGAGTGTCTTGCCATAAAACATGTATTATAGAATTATCTTCTTTTATTAGGTATAGATTATTATCATAATGAAGATTAGAATTTCTTTTTATTGGAACAGAAGTGTAAATTTTTTCCATAGATAAATCATTTAGATTAATTTTATAGATACAACGATCAATTGCTTGAAAATATAATTCGTTATTTTGTTTATCAATAGTGAAACCTATTGATTTATTACTTTGTATTTCTGAATTTATTATTATAGTATTTCCTGAAGAAAGGTCGGTTCTTGTTATATAACTATTATTTCTTTGACAATAAATAAAATTGTTATGATAAAATATTCTACTATTGGAATCTATGTTAGAATCTTCACTTATGTTTATACTTTGATTGGTATATAGATTTATTTTATTTAGTCTATTTGATTGATCTTGGTAATATAGGATGCCATTATCTTTATCAATATCAAACCCAGAATTATAACTTGCTGTTCTTATATTACCACTTAACCATTCAGGTTGTTTAAGAGGATTGGTTATATCTATATAATTAAATTTTAGATCATTTCTTATATAATAAACTTTACCGAAAGCATCTGTTTGTATTTGAGAGAGTGGAGCAGCATTATTATAATTAAGTTGAGTTGTATCAAGTTTTTCATCAAAATATTGATTAGTTATACTATCAAATAAGAGAAGATGAACATCAGAAGCACCAAAAGCAAGAGAAAAAAAGGTGTCATAGGTTATCGTTTGTACATAGTTGTCGTTAATAGTGGTATCTTGTAGATTAATATTATTATAATCTCTATTAGTCTTATACATACTGCCTATCATAGTAGTATCGTTGGGAACAAAGTTTTCAAATAGAAGTTTACATTGTTTTGAATTTCTGATTATATCATTTTGTTTAGCAATTTCGGACAAATCTATATTGGTTTGGCATTTAGTATTAAGTAAAGGATTGGTAAATATTATTAAGTTCTCTATTCCATTTGTTCTAATTGAGTATCTAAGGTTATAATGATTATTTACACTACTGTCCGAATTATAAAATTCTGAAAAGAGTGCCGACATATCGGATATTGAACATTTATAAGGTCTAAAAAGATTATATTTATCTTGCTTATCTGTTTTACTTGTTATATATGTAGTGCTATCAGTGCTAATCAAATTTTTATTAACCAAGTATCGCAATTCTCTTGCTAATGGGGAAACGAAATTTTTGTACACTGCTGGGAAATATTCTCTTGTGTATATGCTTGAATCTTTTGGGGAAATGTTGTTCCAAATTAATTGTTCCTCGGGAGTTAGAGCCTTATTCAAATCCCAAAACCAAATTCCTTTTGCATTATGGATAATGGAAGTATAAACTTCAAACCAAAGGAAATTGCCATTTTGTATATTTGTATCAGAACATAATGAATATTTCCATTTGCGTGAATCTGTTTGATATTCTATATTTACTACTTTATGGACATTATTTACATATTTGTAAGCCCAATCCATAGACACTTGTCCGCCTAAATAATGTTGATAGTACTCATAATAAGTAGTATCAAAATAATTATTATAGTTCTCATTTCTATGAAAGTCTTTGTATGTTTTAATATGACCAGTAGAATCATATTTAAGATCATTTATATGTATAAACGATAGATCAATATAAGAACCTTCAAAATAAATATCTGGTTTATTTTCTATGGTTCTAAGATATTCATCCACTTGAAAATAGCTAAACCTATCGCCTGTAAGAAGAGATTTACGAAACCCATTTGTATCATTTTTATTTACTCTGATTTCTCGGTCATGCATGCCATCATAAACAGTACCATTATGAAAAGCGTCCATTAAGATTAGTTTTTGAGACGATGTGACAGAATCTATTTTACTCTTAAAATGACTAATCGCATTAGAAATATTGTCCACTGGTACTTCTGAATATAATGTATTATTAGTATCATCTTCAGATTGTCTCATACTATTTGTACTTGCGTATAGATGTCTATATGCGGCTTCTTCGCAGACTTGATGCCCCCAAATAACATCTTTATATAAGTTATCAAAATAAACACTATCCATTAACATATTATAAGATGGTCTTGCTCCACAATTAGAAGAACCATTATTGAAATCATATACATTCATTCCTTCGCAAATGGATGTATCGGTATAATAATTAGCCTGTGTTGGTTTATAAAAGCCCGATAAGTTTGACATATATTGCAGATTATTTTTCTTTATTAGATTTAAATAACTACGCATAAATTTTTTGGATAAAGACCACCAACAAGGTATATAGTCAAAGACAATATTGAAACCATCTTCGCTTAAGACATTAAGTTGACTGTGCGTGCCCCCTATTACATAATTATAAGCACATTCGTTGCCTATATTATTTGTATCAGGCATGTATCTAAAACCATACATACCTATTTTGAAATCATTATTTTCCTGACTTATGGCAATAATACTGCAAAGTAGAAGACATATATAAAAGATAATTAATCTTATTGATTTCATGGTGTTTTTGTTTTTTTATATTATAAATGTAATTAATTTTTTGCAAAAATACTACTTTTTTAATTAGCAAGAAAAAAGTAATAATTTTACATTTTAATAAAAACCCTACTAATAGTTTTATTTTCCGAGATAAGTTGTAGAATGTATTGTCCTGGTTTTA
>CAVGDP010000017.1:0-41957 GCA_963627985.1 uncultured Eubacteriales bacterium | reverse complement strand
ATTGAAGTTATTTGAATAGTTATTGAAGTTATTTGAATAGTTATTGATTTTATTTTTATGTTTCTGCTTTAAGACAACTCTATTCTTTTCTAATAATTAATTTCTCTGCACTCTTATCCAAGTAAAAAGACTTCTTATTTATTGATTATAACTTACCTGCGTCCAAACAATAGATAATACGTTCTACTATTCTATCCTCTTCATTATTTTGAGGGTCAAACTTATCTTTTAGACTAATACCCACCGCTTTGGAAGTAGCAGAAGCCATTTTTACACGCAATCCACCGCCAAATGTTTTAATTAGATTATAGGATGAATAACCTGTTTGGCGATAAATTAATTTAGAAAACAATTGAGATTGACTTTTATTGAAATGACTTACCTTATCCTTGAATTTATTTTTTATATCCGTATATGCTTGTTTCTTTATTTTATCTATTTGTGCCTCATTCTGTGCATTTTCTATCATATAAGAATAAGAATCGTATAACTGTTGGACTTGTTTTGCCAAAGGATAAGTTTTTCTAACGTTACGAATCAGTTTAGAATACTTTTTCTGTTCGGCAGGTGTCAAAGGAGTAACATAACCTTTGACAATAACAGGTTCCAAATAAGATAATGGAATAGTATCTCCTTGATATATCGTACCAAACACTGTTATTCCTCCTCCATTTTGTGCTTTTAGAGAGAATAATGCACAAACCAATACAAATAGAATTATTATCTTTTTCATCGTTAATGTATTATTATTTTATTTTTTTTAATTCCATCATCTGACCATCCAATATTTCTTTCGCATATTGTTTGGTGATAACTATTTCTTTTTTGGATTTGCTATCAGGAATAGTGTACATTAAATCATTCATTACATTCTCCATTATACCTCGCAAACCTCTTGCTCCCAAAGAATAATCCAAGGCAATTTGTACAAAATAATCCAAAGCATCTTCTTGAAAAGAAAGTTTCTTTCCATCCATTTCAAAAAGTTTTTGATATTGTTTTGTGATAGCATTTTTAGGTTCTATCAAAATACGTTTCAATGCTTTGGCGTCTAAATTGTCTAATGACGTAACAACAGGAAAACGACCTATTAGTTCTGGTATTAAACCATACTTTTTAAGATCCTGTGGCTGTACATATTTCAAGAAGTTATCCGTATTTAGAGACTCTCTTTTCAATGACTCTGCAAAACCAATAGCATACGAGTTCATTCTTGTGGCAATAGATCTTTCTATACCATCAAAAGCACCTGCTGCAATAAATAAAATATTTCTTGTATCTACTTGAATAAAACGTTGTTCGGGATGTTTTCTTCCTCCCTCGGGTGGTACATTTACTATCGTACCTTCTAATATTTTCAACAAAGATTGCTGTACTCCTTCGCCCGAAACATCTCTTGTTATGGAGGGATTGTCTCCTTTTTTCGCTATTTTATCTATTTCGTCAATAAAGACAATACCTCTTTGGGTTCTTTCTACATCGTAATTAGCATTTTGCAATAAACGTGTAATAATATTCTCAACATCTTCGCCCACATACCCTGCTTGTGTTAATGTAGTCGCATCTGCAATACAGAAAGGAACATTCAATAGATTTGCTATCGTACGTGCTAATAATGTCTTACCTGTTCCTGTCTGTCCAACCATTATTATATTAGATTTTTCTAATTCTACATCGTCTATATTCCGTCCTTGCGAAATGTAATTCAATCTTTTATAATGATTATAAACTGCAACAGAAAGTATTTTCTTGGTTCTATTCTGACCTATTACATATTGATCCAAAAAAGAAGTGATTTGCTTGGGAGTTTTCAATTCTATACTCTCACCACTACCCTTAATAGTATCTTGTTTTCTATCTTCTGCGTTAAATTTATTAATTGCCCTCAAACAATCTTCGCATATACCTACGCCTTCAAACATAGACGTATTCATATTCTTAACATGCTTATCGTCTCTTCCGCAGAAAATACATATAGTTTTATCGTTTTTTGCCATGAATTAGTCTTTTTTATCAATTTTATGCCCCTTAATAGCATACCATAATATAAATAGGTAGCAAGGTAAAAATAAAATATAAGGTAAATGTTTATTATCTAATAAATCTGATAATCCTCCGTAAAGCAATGGTATAAGTGCTCCACCAACAATTGCCATAATCAACAAAGCAGAAGCAAACGATGTTTTATTTCCTAATTTATCAATTGCCAAAGCCCAAATCGCTCCCCACATTACAGAATTGGAGAAAGAAAGTAAAATAAGAAATGTCAGAGATACAATACCACTCGTTAGCAATGCGATTAAAACAAAGATTAACGATAAAATAGAACAATAGATTAATGCTCTTGTCTGTGATACATATTTAGGTATCAATACTATTGTTGATATATAACCTACTAGTAAAGCAGCTAAAGCAAACATTCCTATTTTGGAATAAACAGTATCCGACAAACCTATACTTTTACTATAAGGTACCAAAGTATCTATTGCCATAACTTCCGCTCCTTCATAGAAAAACAAAGCCAAAACACCTAACCATAGATAGATTGGTAATTTGTTCTTTCTATTATCATCTTTCTCCAGCACACTATCACTTGAAGCGTTAATATCTGGTAATTTTGCAACATAAACCATTAAAGATATCAACACCAAACTACACGCCATAACTATATAAGGCACTATTATTCTGTTTGCTAAATCATTTAACAGAGTAATTTGTTCTATTCCTTGAGCAGTAGTAATATTGTGCGAAATAGTATCAAAATTAGAAAGCAACGCTTTGGAGAAAATATAAATACCAATAATTCCTGCAATCTTGTTGAATAATCCCATTATACACATTCTTTGAGTTGCGGATTCTATTGGTCCTAATATGGTAACGTATGGATTAGCCGCCGTTTGCAATAATGCTAAACCTGTTCCCTGTACGAATAAACCTATTAGGAATACTATATAATTTCTACTCATTGCAGCAGGTATGAAAATCAAACACCCTAATGCCATTACCAATAACCCCAAAGACATACCTTTTGCGAAACCTGTTTTCTTTAATATCTCTGCCGAAGGCAATGCCATCACAAAATATGATATATAGAATGCAAATGTAACTAAATACGCTTGCGTATCAGACAATTGACAAGCCATTTTGAGAAAAGGTATCAATTGATTATTCAACCATGTAATAAATCCAAATGTAAAATACAAAATACCAATTATGGTAAGACTGAAAGCATAACTTCTCTTTTTCATCTTATTATCATATATATTCAAAACGTCTGCAAAATTACAAAAAATTTTTGATTCTCTGCTAACCTTTTCTTTAATATCATTCTCATTAACCATTTAATAATATAATTTATCCTCTCTTCTTTTGATTAAATCCCATTATTATTCTTTAATCGTATCTTCTCTTTCCTTCTTATTCTTATTATAATAGCAAAAAATTCTCTCCTATCTGCAAATCGCCCTTTGGAAAGAATTTCTCTACAATTCTATATACAATTTAATCTTATATTTAGTCCTAATATCCTAATATTTTGAGCATAGCCTTATGCGACTGCTCTTTGGCGAATAATTTTGTGGTCCATTCTCCATTTTCATCCTTATCTAATATAACATGTTTCGGTTGAGGAATCAAACAATGCTGTATTCCTCCATATCCTGCCAATGTTTCTTGATATGCCCCCGTATGAAAAAATCCTATATACAAAGGTTCGTTATCATTATTTTGAAATTTTGGCAAGAATATCGCATTAGAATGAGTTTCTGCCGAATAATAATCTTGCGAATCGCAAGTTAATCCTCCTAAAAATACTCTTCCGTACTCATTATTCCATTTATTTATCGGCAACAATATAAATCTCTGTCCTATTCCCCAAGTATCCGGCAGGGTTGTTATAAAAGACGAGTCTATCATGTACCAAAGTTCCCTATCATTTTGGTGTTTTTGGTCTATAATAGAGTAAAGAATACATCCAGATTCACCAACAGTAAATGATCCAAACTCAGTAAAGATATTTGGTTCCTCAACATCGTTTTTATTGCAAATATCCTTGATTTGTCCCAAGATTTCCTCGGTCATATATTCGTAATCGTACTCAAAACCTAACGAGTTCTTAATCGGAAATCCCCCACCAATATTCAAACTATCCAAATAAGGAGCAATCTTTTTCAATTCGCAATAAACATTAACGCACTTACCCAATTCACTCCAATAATACGCCGTATCTTTTATACCCGTATTAATAAAGAAATGAAGCATTTTTAGTTTGAATTTAGGATTATTTTGTATTTTACTTTTGTAGAAATCAAGTATTTCGTTATAACGAATTCCTAACCGAGAAGTATAGAAATCGAATTGCGGAGCCTCCTCTGTTGCAATGCGAATACCAACATTACAATCAACATTAACTCGCTTATCCATAGCATCCAACTCCTCTATATTGTCAATAATCGGTATAATATTGCAAAAACCATCATCAATTAAATGACAAATATTCTCAATGTATTGCGGACGCTTAAACCCATTACAGATAATAAATTGTTGTTTAGTTATCTTTTTTTGGTTATACAATTCCTCAATTATATTAATATCAAAAGCGGAAGAAGTTTCCAAATTAACCTCATTTTTCAATACCTCATCCAAAACAAAAGCAAAATGCGAAGATTTTGTACAATAACAATAATTATATGTACCTTTGTAATCTAATTTTGCTCTTGCTACATTAAAAAAACGTTTGCCTCTTTGAATTTGAAAAGATATTTTGGGTAAATAAGTCAATCTCAACGGCGTTCCATACTGTTTAATAATGTCCATCAATGGGATATCGTGGAAATTTAATTCGCTCCCTGTCACAGAAAATTCGTCTTGCGGAAACTCAAATGTCTGTTCAATAAGATCAATATACTTATTTTTCATTTCTTTTTTTATGTCTATCTAATCTATTTAGTTTAGTAAAAATTTAATAATCCAATCAACTTACTTTAAGATTGCAAAATTATATTCATTTTTGTTACTATACAAATTTTTAGACAATTTATTTTACTCAAATCTTATTTTTGCGTATAAAAAACTGCATATCAATTACTAAATATATTACTCAAAAACACAGAAATCTATTTCCTGGACAGTAATTATAGAGATTTTAGAAGAAAAATCGCTTCTATCAAAACAAAATGTCGTTTTATTCTCATAAAATGTGATTTCATCCTAATAATCTTTGATTTTATTCTAATAACTTCAAAAGATATTTCGATAAGTAGCGTAGTTATTTTAATAAGTAGCGTAGTTATTTTAATAAGTACTGATATTATTTTCATGAAATGTGATTCTATTTTCATGAAATCTGATTCTATTCAAATGATTCGTGATTTTATTTTGATAAAATTACTCTTTCTATAAATATTCGCATAGACTATCATACCCTATTAACTACTAATAATAAAGAAATTACTACAACTCATCCCTTTATTAAGACAAATTGTAGTAATTCAATATACTTATCCCCTACTACCACATATTGATAATCTCCGATGTGCGATTATCAAACAGAATATTAGAAGTATGAGACGTTGTATAACCTATATTGCCGTATTGCATAAGATTAACCATCTTGGAAGTTGTCATTATATCTGCACCTTGCAAAGTAACCCTAACCATTTGCGGATTCAAATAATAAACTCCAACACCCTCGTTCTCAATTTTTGATTTTTGTTTCTTGGAGACAAACTCGGTAGAATTAATCTTATTGCTTTCCTCGCTCGAAACAAATGAATGAATAGAAGCATTAATTCTTATACCCTCTTGTTTGCTATTCAAATCCATAAGTCCTTGTGTGGTAGAGAATTTACAAACAGGTACTACCAAATCTTCCTCTAATATTATAGGTTTTTGTGGTGTAATAACAAAAACATATTCTTCTATTGTACTGCTTTCTATACCTGTAAACAAGGCAATATATGAAGAAATAATTTCGTCTATTTGTTTGTACATATAATCAACGGTCGTATTCATATATGTACCCTCCATAGCACCGGTAAGTATCTCTAATTGCTTATCTCTTAATCTTTTTATCTCGGCAACTACTTTCTCGGCAGTCATTTGTGGATATTTGGTAAGCAAACCTTCTTGCATCAAAATCTTTTCATACGTTGGTCTTACCATTAGACTATTATCTTCTTTGTTTAGTGTAGGTGGCATAGCAGGTGGTCTATTCTCTTGCTTTTGAGAACATTTTCTTGGCTTTTGAATACTATTTCCTGTATTTTGTTCTTTAGCGTTTTTTTGCAAAATACTTCTTAATGTACCAATAGAAGTCTTATCAACGGTAATATTCTTATCTGTTTCCAAGATATAACATTTATCCGCATCGGCAGATGTTTTCTCTTGAATATCAACGCCAACTATTTGATACGTTGTACTATTTTTTAGAGCAGAATTATCTATTCCCAAAAGATAAGCATTATCTGAATAAATACCTTTCGTTCTTGTTGTTTTCTTTACTTGAAATTTGATAACCAAATCCGTTTTTGGTAGATAATAAACAGTACCCTCTGTTATATTCTTACCACTGTTGTACGGATATGACCTATATGTTTGTGCCGATAAACACCAAGGTATCATTATGGCAAAACATAGAATAATTATTTGTACTTTTGTTGTTTTCATTACTTTCATTGTTTTTAATTATTTATCTTTAATAAAGTTTTTTTCTTATTCTTATCGGTTAGAATAATGTAATTTTTCTTCAATTTACCTATCGCACTCAACGAACTTGCGATATCATTCAGATCCATGTAATTATCATCCAAAATAGTTTGAATAATAGCAAAAGAAGTATCTATTTGATATAATTTTTTATCCTTAACAACGTACGCAACACCCTTATCAAAGTAAGTTGCCATATCAAAATACTCATTAGTTAGGTTCTCATAGGTTTTATTATCAAAGTAAGACCATCCTTTTTTCGTTTTAGCACACAGAATACCATCCTTATCGGAAGCAATTAAAGTAAAATTACCTTTTATTTCTCTACCATCAAAATATAAACGATATCTCTTGCCTTTTGTTTTGTATTCCACATAATTAGACATAGGGAAAATATTATCAGTTTTGGTAAATTCCATTTTTTGACCATTTTCTTTTAATAATATAGAATTCTTCTTGCCGTCATAGAAGACAATACAAGATTTACTTTTGGAGGCACGTACTTTATTGTACTCAAACGGGATTTTTTCTGTTCCATTAATATCAATTCCTCCCCATTTATCCTTCTGACGCACGATATAAGTACCTTTACATTCGGCAAAAATATCCAAATATTTGGGTTCAACCAACCAACCTCTCTTATTGGAACGAATACCATAGTTAAGCATACTATCTGCTATGTATATCAACTCGTTATTAGTGTATGAAACAAAATCTTTTATGGCTCCAGTGAGAAAATCTACCATTTGATTATCCAAAGTAACGATATAAGTTATATTATCATTCTTTGCAACCACAAAAGTATCCTTCTTAATGGACAGAAGTCTCAAATCATCGTAAGAAGCACTAATACGAATGTTATAATTTCTATCTATTAGACCTTTACGTCCGTTGTCAGTATAGATAAAATAGTTATCTTCTTTGCTTAATGGCTCTATATTTTGATACAAAGGAGAAAAAATTTGATTACCTTCATTATCAAACAACGCTTGTTTGCCAGAAGAAACAAATGCTTTGATATAGAATTTATCATTTTTACTAATAATTGTCATATCATCGTAAAGAGCCTCCGATTTTATAACTCCGTTCTTATCTATTAAGCCAACATAATCTCTATTATCTATATTTTTGATATAAGCATACAATTCACCCGCTATAACAGTCTCAATTCTGCGATATTTATTCTGTGTAATTATATTTCCTTTGGCATCCATTAAGCCGTATGCAGATTTATTTCTAAATATTACTACATTATCCGCCTTAGAAATAATTTGACAGTCCTCATTATTGATTTGAGTACCCTCTTTGCTCAAAAGAATTAATTTATCTTTGTCATAGACCAAAGCACTACCCTTTTGAAATACATTTAATAATGATTCTTCGCTACGAATATAAGGAGTATTCAAGGGATATATAGCCAAAGTTATAATATTTCCCAAAGTATCGGCAAAACCTGCTTGATTATTTTTGATATATGTAATAATACCATCGCTTAATACGTCAATAGAATCATAATAATAATCAAGTATCATTACATTATTCTTCATAACCGCCCATTTACTACCTTTCTTTACCGAAAAGAAGTCATTACCCAAAGGAAGTATTGCATCCGATTGATTATACATCTTTTCGAAAGTATTTTGTGCTATAAGATTTATTCCAAAAATCAAAGCAATTAACAAAAATGTTACTTTTTTCATCCTTTTTATTATTTTGTTTTATTGTTATTTCTATATTTTTTATTCTTTTCTTATCAAACGAGGCTCTTGTTGAGATAAACAATGAAAACTACCTAATCCCCAAACAATATCAGTAGAATCTATACCGATAACTTGTCTATCTGCGAAAACTTTTTCAAATATTTGCATCGCTTTATCATCATTTTCGCATTTATACAAAGGAACTATTACCTTCTTATTAGCAATGTAGAAGTTAGCGTAAGAAGCCGGCAATTTTTGTTCCTCATATATTACATCTTGTGGCAAAAGCATCTCTATTATATCAATTTGTTTGCCATTTTGTAGTCTTGCCTTTTTTAGTAAACGAAGATTTGTCTGCAAAATTTCATAATCCGCACTATTTTTGTTATCACTTACCATCGTAATAACTGTATTTGCATCCACAAAACGCGTTAAATCGTCTATATGTCCGTCTGTGTCATCGCCCTCTATACCTTCTTTTAGCCAGATAATATTATTCACTCCGTAATAATCACACAAGCGTTGCTCTATTTCTGTTTGCGTTAGATTATTGTTACGATTCTTATTCAAAAGACAACTTTCTGTTGTAATAAGATCTCCTTTGCCATTAAAATCTACACTTCCGCCTTCCATAATTATATCTGCCACAAACTCTTTTAATGATAAACACTCTGCAATCTTATGAGGTATTAAATTATCTTTATCATACGGATACTTTTCTCCCCAAGCGTTGTATTTCCAATTAACTATTGCCTTTTGGTTATCATTTATTACGAACGCAGGACCGTGATCTCTTATCCAGGCATCATTAGTTGGAAAGATATGAAAGCAAATATTTTTCATATTTACACCTAATAAGGACAACTCTTTGTCTATTTGGTTTGATTTCTTTTCATTTTCTACATTTATATTAACTTGTTCGTCTTTTGCTAATTGTTTTATAAACTCGTTGTAGTAAGGAAAAATCTTTTCTATCTTACCCGGCCACGAATTCTCGTTATGTGGATAAGACAACCACGTACTTTGATGCTCTATCCACTCTGCAGGAAAAAAGAAATTCTCTTCTACTGGTTTAGAATCGTATATTTGTATATTTTTCATTAGCAATAATCACTTAAATATTTGTTATTATTCTTCTTTTGTTTCTATATATTTTCGTGTAATATCTTTGTAGGAATCTATTCTCCTATCTCTAAAAAATGGCCAATGTACACGATAATAATCTGTTTGAGATAAATCCACTTCTATGATTTGATTTTCTTCTTTTGTGTGAGAAGCCTCATACAAAATCGTACCAAAAGGGTTAGAAACAAAACTTCCTCCCCAAAACATCATATCTCCTTCTTGTCCAACTCTATTAATAGAAACAGTATGTACGCCATTAGCAATAGCATGTCCCCTTTGTATCGTTTGCCATGCCATATACTGCTCTTTATTTGTCTGTTCATCTTGCGAAGTAGCCCAACCAATCGCCGTTGGATAGAAAATAATTTGTGCTCCTTTCATAGCCGTAAGCCGAGAAGCCTCCGGATACCATTGATCCCAACAAATAAGCACACCTATTTTAGCAAATTTGGTCTCAAATACCTTATAACCCAAATCTCCTGGCGTAAAATAGAATTTTTCATAATAACCCGGGTCATCTGGTATATGCATCTTGCGATATTTTCCTAAATACGTCCCATCAGCATCTATCACTATCGTAGTATTATAATACAAACCCGCCATTTGTTTTTCAAACATTGAGGCAATAATTACTATATTTAATTGTTTTGCTAATTTGGATAGAATTTCTGTCGTTGGTCCTGGTATTTGTTCTGCTAATAAGAAATTATCGTGCTCTTCTACATCGCAGAAATACAAAGACGCAAACAACTCTTGAGTACAAATAATATTCGCTCCTCTTTTCGCCAAATCCTTTATATTTTCTACTACTTTCTCTATATTTTTCGTCTTATCTTTCTGACAAGACATTTGTATCATACCAATTTTGACTTTCATTTTTTTTGTTTCTTTTAACTACTTATTAGATTTTGATATTTCTTTATCTCCTCTCAATTTACTCTTGTGTTGATATGTTATTTGACTAAGTAATACCCCTCCTATAACTACTAATATCCCTACTGTTTTTTGTATATTCAACACCTCCAAACCTATTGCCACACTAACAATAAGCGTAACGATGGGAATAACGTTAGTAAATATTGTCGCACCTGCTACACTTATTACTTTGGCAGAAGCAGAATACAAAGCAAAAGCCACTGCCGAGCACAAGACTCCTAATACTATTAGATTAAAAATTGCTTGCGCAGACCAATTTATCGTAGGTAATTTATCCCAATCAACGATCAAAAAACAAGGTAAATAATATATTATAGAGATAATATTTTGCCAAGTCGTAATTGTTACAGGTCCATAACCTTTCGCTAATATTTTTTGCAAGATTAGACCATAACCAGTAGCCGAAATAACTGCTAACAAAAGCAATAATAACCCTTGCCAACCAATAACAAAACCCTCCGAAGAGAAACTCATTATCACTATACCAATAGTAGAGATTATTGCACCAAAGAATATTTTTTTTCTCAATTTTTCTTTATAAAATATATTCAATCCAAATGCTGTCGCTATGGGAATTAATGCTATTATTGCCGCAGTAAGAGAGGGTGAAACATATACTAATCCAAAATTCTCACCTATAAAATACAAGAACGGTTCGCATAAAGCCAAGAGAATAAACAAAAGAAAATCTTTCCTATCTATATGTTCTATTTGATTTTTTGGTTTGAATATCAGAAGTAAAACAATAGACGCAATCACCAATCGTGCTATTATAATAGTAAAGACAGGAAAATTTAGTTGCAAAAGTTGTTTAGTCCAAACAAAACTCATTCCCCACAAAACAACAGCAATAATTATTGCTATATAACCCCATATTTTTAGTTTTTTCTTTGTCATTCTTTTCTAACTTTCAGTTTGCAAAGATACTATAATTATTTATAATTGTCTACATATAAGAATAAATAAAATAAATCGTATCTGTGTTTTGGTGAATTTTTATTCTACTATAATTTTCAAGCATCTTTGCTTAATAATCTTTCGTATTCTCTTTTAAAATTGAATAAAGAAATAGAGTTTTAGTAGTTCGGAGCGACCAAAAACAAACTCCATTCCAAAATTGTCTCTCTTTGAAGTATTATCTTTAAGTAAGAAAACAGCAGATAGCGAAATAACATATTTCTAAAAATCTAACATTTTCATAATATCACACTTGGTCAAAATAACTTCAATACTTATCAAAATAAATAAAGTACTTATCAAAATAACTTCAATACTTATCAAAATAAATAAAGTACTTATCAAAATAAATAAAGTACTTATCAAAATAACTTCAATACTTATTAAAATAAAATCAATACTTATTTCGAAGGATACTGATATTGTTTTAAGAGGTAGTATTAAAAAAGTTTTTGTTGAAAGAAAACTAAATAGGAAATAACAAAAAATGACCTTAAAAATAGTAAAAAACTGCAAAAATATTGGTAGAATAGAAAATTTTTGTATCTTTGCACCCTGATATTCGCAAGTAATGAGCCTGTTATCATTAAGCGAATAAATAAAATTTAGTGTTTAATCTTTCAATTCAACAGGGAATTGTACAAAACAAACAAATTTATTCTCAATATGAGAGATTTAAAAGACGTTCAGCCTTTACAAGATTTTGATTGGGCTTCGGTTGATTCCAAACAAACTTACAGCAAAGAAGACAGGGAAAAACTTCAAGCTGCTTACGACAAAACATTCGGTAGCATAGGAGATGATCAATTAGCAGACGGCACTGTTGTATCTATTAACGACAGAGAAGTTGTTGTAAATATTGATTTCAAATCCGATGGCGTTATACCTGCTTCAGAATTTCGCTATAACCCAGATTTGAAGATAGGTGACAAAGTTGAAGTATTTATCGAGAATCAAGAAGATTCTAATGGTCAATTGGTTTTGAGCCACAAGAAAGCAAGAATTCTAAAATCTTGGGGTAGAGTTAATGAAGCATTCCAAAGTGGAGAGATAATAAAAGGCTACGTTAAGTCAAGAACCAAAGGAGGTCTAATTGTAGACGTTTTTGGAATAGAAGCATTTTTACCAGGTTCGCAAATAGACGTAAAACCTATAAGAGATTACGACGTATTTGTTGATAAGACGATGGAATTTAAGATTATCAAAATCAACAATGAATACAAGAATATCGTAGTATCTCATAAGGCTTTGATAGAAGATGAGATAGAGGCTCAAAAGATAGAGATTATGTCTCATTTAGAAAAAGGTCAAGTATTAGAAGGTATAGTTAAGAATATAACTTCATACGGTGTATTTATCGATTTAGGTGGCGTTGATGGACTTATTCATATTACGGATTTGTCTTGGGGTAGAATTAATTCACCAGAAGAAATTGTTCATTTGGATCAAAAACTAAAAGTCGTAATTTTAGACTTTGACGAGACAAAGAAAAGAATCGCTCTTGGTTTGAAACAACTTACCGCTCACCCTTGGGATCAATTAGATCCAAACTTAAAAGTTGGTGATAAGGTTAAAGGTAAAGTTGTTGTGATAGCAGATTACGGTGCATTCGTAGAAATAATCCCTGGCGTAGAAGGTCTAATTCACGTAACAGAAATGAGTTGGAGCCAACACTTACGTACTGCCCAAGATTTCTTGAAAGTAGGTGATGAAGTAGAGGCAATAATCTTGACCTTGGATAGAGAAGAGAGAAAGATGTCTTTAGGAATGAAACAGCTAATGCCTGATCCTTGGATAGATATTGATAAGAAATATCCTGTTGAAAGCAAACACACTGCAACTGTTCGCAACTTTACTAATTTCGGTATCTTTGTAGAATTAGAAGAAGGCGTAGATGGTTTGATTCATATCTCTGATTTGTCTTGGAATAAGAAAATTAAACACCCTGCTGAATTTACAAAAATTGGCGAGAAGTTAGATGTTGTTGTTCTTAGCATAGATCCTGAAAACAGAAGATTATCTTTGGGACACAAACAATTAGAAGAAAATCCTTGGGACGTCTTCGAGACCATCTTTACCGTTGGTTCTGTTCACGAAGGCACTATAACAAGTGTTAATGAAAAGAGTGGTGCAGTTGTTAATTTACCATACGGAATAGAAGGTTTCTGTCCAAAAGGTCAAATGCAAAAAGAGGACAAGACTATGCCAAAAGTAGATGAAAAACTTTCATTTAAGGTAATAGAATTCCAAAAAGAAGCAAAACGTATCGTTCTTTCTCACACTAAAACTTGGAAACAAGAAGACGAAAACAAACCAAGAAAAGAAGGTAACGTTATGAAACAAATCAATCAAAACTTAGAGAAAACTACTCTCGGTGATTTGGACGTTTTGGCTTCATTAAAAGAAGAGATGGAAAAGAAAGAAAACTAAATTTTCGTTCTATATCTAAATATTGTCGGGTATTCATATCAAAAGTGAATACCTGACTTTTTTCTACTCACAAATATAACACTCTATCTGTAAAGAATAGACTTGTTTGCTTCCATTTAGAAACTTATTTAGTCCAAACACACAAATCTTATATTATTTCATTGCCACAAAATATTCTATTTTCCTTGTATGTGTATTTTTGAGAATTGTTTTTTAGCAAAAAATAGAAAAAACTCCTACCTCTGTGATAATTTGATTATACAATATTTAGACTAAGTACCCCAAACAGCAAAATAATATCTGATTTCGTTGAAATAACATCTGATTTTATTCAAATAGTTATTGATTTTATTTAAATAGTTATTGATTTTATTTAAATAGTTATTGATTTTATTTAAATAGTTATTGATTTTATTTAAATAGTTATTGATTTTATTTAAATAGTTATTGATTTTATTTAAATAGTTATTGATTTTATTTTGATAAAGAGTAATAATAGAGAAAATATCTTACCACGAAAGACAATATTTGTATCTATTCTCTAAAAAACTTGTTGATTTATCCCCTTTTTTCTAAAAATATATCATATCTTTGCAACTCATTTATTAAAGAACAATTATAATTATTTTGTAATATATGCCTGAGGTAAATTTTAAGAAAGATTTCTGCGAAAAATATTTTGATAGCGGTGTTTGGAAGTTGGACATAAATATGGTAGATGTTATCCTAACCGATAGAAGTGGTAACTTGTTGCTTTATATTGAAAGTAAGTATATTATAAATGACGAAAACGACCATCGTAGAGCCCTCGCACAAGTTATTCTTACTAACAAAAAAACAAAACAATATCCTAAGTGAAGTAGCCTTAATATACAAAGACAAAGAGAATAACGATATTTTGGAACTAATCGATTGCTCTACCGATTCGGTTATGTATAATAATGATATTAATTGGAAAAAAGAACGACCAAGTAACCCAACCAAAGATGCAGTAGATAGAATAAACGACAGAATCAAAGGTAAAATTACAAGATATATTAACGATGAAATCAAGGAAATGTATTCTGCCCTCAAAAATGGCAAGAATACCAAAATAGATATAACGGATAAGAATTTTAATGTTGTCTATAACGCCTGGAAAAGAGATGTTACCTTCAAGGAAACTATCAAAAACGAGCAGGAATTGATTAATCTCTTTTT
Organism: uncultured Eubacteriales bacterium; assembly: GCA_963627985.1. Lineage (GTDB taxonomy): Bacteria > Bacteroidota > Bacteroidia > Bacteroidales > P3 > Scybalousia_A. The sequence goes on along the minus strand of CAVGDP010000017.1, from coordinate 26,904 downwards.
GGTAGATATACTTAACGGTGCTGTATATAAGAAATCTGTTATACAAGATATTAATGACAACTCCTTATTCTAACCCACGAAAACCAAATCCACTCTTGCAGAGAACGAACAAGACTTGATAAGAGAGGGTACTAATCTTAATTGCTACAAATTGGAAAGTTTCTCGGACGGTAGAAAGATTATAACTTACGAAAGCAAACAACTTCTGCATAACAAGTCTTTTTATTATACCTTTTCCGATAAAGACAAGTACGAATTCTTTTGGAATAAATATAATCGCCCACCCGAAAAGGAGGAGTTCCTAAAAATTTTGGAGCACTCCCATACTCTTTATTCCGAGCAGTATCGTAAAGATACCGGAGGCGAATATACTCCTTTCTTTTTCGTTGAAAAACAAAATGAGATCCTCAACCAACATTACGATTTGAATGAATATATCGTCTTTGACCCTTGTTGTGGCGTTGGTAATTTGGAAAATCAATTTGGTAAGGACTATAAGCAATATGTTTATTTATCTACGTTGGAGCAGACGGACGTTGATATTTGTAAGATAAAAGATTTCGAGAATGCCATTCAATTCGATTATCTCAAAGACGATACTCAACCCAAGTTTAAGTACAAAGGTTTGCTTCTCGGTATAGATGAGATCTGCAAAAGGGAGAAAAGAAAACTTATGGTAATAATGAATCCGCCATATACTCGCCAAAAAGGATTTCAATATAATCTTGCAATAGAATTTTTTAATAAAGTAGTTGAATTACAACCGCAAGTAATAGTATTCTATTATATGACAGAAAGTTTTCTTCGCTCCGAAATAGAGCAGTATAAGAAATCCAACTACAAAATAGTCTCACATATTTTTTCTAATGCTAAAACAACGTTTCAACTATCCGAATGGCCTATTTCTCAAATAATCTTCGATAAAGATAATGGCAGAGAAATACAAGATAATCATATAGAAACGAATAGATATGAATTAGTAAGAGGAGATTTTGTTTATAAGGGAACATATATTTACAACAATTCTCGTCCTGACCTATTTAACAACCTGCAAAATATTATCAAACAAAATCAAACAGGACTATTATTAGGTAATTTTAGTTATGTGCAAAGTTGTATTAATATGACTAATAAACAAGCAAAGAACTTAAATTGTGTAACAGTAAATAATCTAAAATATTGTTTACTCTCCAAAGGGATTTGTTTTAATACACATGCCAAATATTTTGAATGGAATGACTATGTATATAAAGGAGAAATAGAAGATATTAGCGAAGAGTTATTTAATAATGCAATAATGTTTTCGCAATTCTATATAGGCAATGCGTTTACTAATAAGGGACAAAAGAACTATATAATGCCTTTTATGAGTAAAGAGTTGGGGTGTGCGAAAAATGATCTAAATGTGTTATTTCCTCAAGATACAAATACGGATTTATTCTCCGATAAAGCAGAACAACCATTTGATTTTAGAGAGTTCTTTCATAGTTTCAAGTATTCCGAGGAAGCAAAGAATTTGTACGCTGCTGCTTTGCAAGTATTCAAATATTATCATTCGCAAGATTGCTACAAAAACAAGGATTAGAACGATAGTTTCTACGATATCACTAATGCTATTATGGGAAAAGACCCCGAGAATTTCCAAGACTTACAAACGGACAAAGATACTCGTATAACCAAACTAAAGACTACCAAAGGGACAAGAGGTTTCGGTAGAAACACAATAAAATATGCAGTAAATAGTGAGTACTTGCCAATCTTCAAGGAATTTTTTGATGCAAGGGACGTTTTAGCACAGAAGATAAACGACCAATTAGTAGAACAAGGTCTTCTATTATGGAAAAGGGAGAATATTTATTAATCTTTCTTATTTTCTTCTGCCGTTCTATCCGAAAAAGATATAACCTTCCTGCCTCTTAATCAAATAGTCGGTTAGTAATATTAATCGGCACGAGAATAATATTAATTAGTAAAAGAAGAAATATTAATTAGTAAGAGAAGAATATTAGAACCGTAAGGTCATACCTAAGGACGGCATAATTGGTAATTGGTCTATCCGCTCGGAAGTTATTCTATCGTAATAGAACATGTTATTTCTATTATAAATATTGGTAACACTTGCTTCTACTTCCAAGATAGAATGGCGGAAAAGAGTAAAACGCTTCTTGAGAGAAACATCCAAACGATGATAAGATGGTAATCGCTTTGCATTCAAACTACCATACATTGTAGTTAAACTACCAGAGCGAGAAGTATAATCGCTATTAACTCCACCAGAGAAAGAAAGTATCTCCCCAAATCCTGCAGTAGCAGTAAAAGGAAAACCTGAACCGTAATTCCAACGAGCACTAATCTCCCACGAACGTTCCATTCCTAATTGATATGAAACCAAAATATTAACATTATGTCTTCTATCATAATGAGGATTATAGGTCTGTGTCTCGCTTGTTTTCTCTACTTTACCGTATGAATATATCGCCCAAACATATAACCTACCGTTATCATATTTCAAACTCATATCCATACCATACGCTTTGCCTTCCTCTACGGCAAAATTCTTTTTCAAATAATCTGGGTATGAAGCATGAGCGTTATCATTATCATAAATTCTATCTCTATTAACGGAAATAAGATTGGTCATAGTCTTGTAGTATCCTTCTATATTAGCGGTTAGTTGTTTGATTATATCGTATTCAAATCCGAAGATATAATGATTAGATTTTTCTATATAATGCGTAACTTCGTCCCCTTTGTAAGTATTCACAACGCCACCAAAAAGATCGGGGCTTGTGGTCAAATAACCTGTAAATAAATTAACTATATCTCTATCCGATTTAGTATCAATAAAGGTTTGAGAATATTTTCCTAATGCAGCTTTGAATCTAAATCTATCTGTAAGATTATATTTCAACGATAAACGAGGCTCAAAAACAGCTTCTGCCAAAGAGGCATAATAAGATAATCTAATACTTGGTTCATAGAGTAGATTACCAACAAAACCTTTGAATATCATATAGGCTCCCAAATCGGAGGAATAATCTTTTTGTTCTTCCTCTTGTCCTTCGAATAATGTTTTGGTAGTATTCCACATCAAATCAACACCATAACGCAATTGATTCTTGTTGAAAAATTGTGTAACATCAATACTACCATTGAAAGAACTTATATTACTTTTTTGTTCACTTTGATTAGTCGTCTCGTTCATATTCATTGTATAATTAGAATAAGCGACTACACCTTGAACGATAGAGGACGAATTTTGCGGAACAATTACAAAATTAGCACCTGCTCCACTATTTTTCCAATTAAAATCTGCTATACTCTTGTATCCGTTTACTTTATCCGTAAAATTAAAACCAAAAATATTTGCCTTACTACCTGTTCTGGATGCTATTGTTAATTTACCATACAAATCTAAGAAGTCGTATGGCAATTCTGTATTTGTATAAGAATAAATTGATTTGGATGTTTGCGAAAGATACGAATTCTTTTCGGTTAATAGATATGAAACGGAGAAATCTCTATCTTCCTTATCGGCAATTAATGGTCCTTCTACAATGGCAGACGCTCCAAAGGTAGATAAAGAGACTTTACCTGTTGTTCTTTTCTTATTACCATCGCGAGTAGTTATGTCCATAATAGAGGATAATCGTCCTCCATAACGAGCATTGAATCCGCCCGTATAAACATCTGCGTTACGAATAATATCTGTCTCAAAAACAGAGAATAAACCAATAGAATGAAAAGGATTATAGATAGTCATACCATCCAAAAGAACTTTGTTTTGAATTGCAGAACCTCCCCTAATATATAATTGTCCACCTTGGTCGCCAGAGAAAACAACACCAGGAAGTACTTGTATATACTGTGCAAAATCGGCTTGTCCTCCGACAGAAGGCATTTTTTGAATTTCAACAGCGGTAACTTTCTTTACAGACACACGCGATTCTGTTTTAGCCATTTCTTTTGCAGCAGAAATTTCTATTGTTTCAAGTATTTGTGATTGAGGAGTCAATTCTATTTTTATATTCAAGGCTTTGTTTTGCGATACTTCCAAACTTATTATTGTATCTGCATAACCTATTACTTGAACTTTGATATTTTGCTTACCAACAGGTACTTTGTTAATTACAAAGAAACCATTTATATCCGAACTTGCACCTAATTGAGTTTTATCTACAATAATATTAGCAAACATTATTGGCTCTCCGTCCATAATATTGTATACAAATCCTTTTATTGTACCTGTTTGAGCAAACAAAGTGAAAGAAACAAAAGCAAATATGAATAAGGAAAATATTTTTTTCATTTTAGTACGTATTAGTAAGTGTTTTTATATATGTAATATTTTGAAAACAAATTCTCTTAATAAATTACCTTCGGTTAGCATCGGTGAAGCACCTATACCTTTGGATTTTAGATCATATTCGTTGAATAAGGCAACAATATTTAATAATTGTTTGGTAGAATAATAGTTAAGAGCAACTATATAATCTTTGGCAACATAAATACTTTTGAGATTGAGTGCAGTAGCAATATCGGTATCGTTTCTTGTAGGTACTTGGGAGGCAATCAATAATTTACAAAAAAAAGAAAACAAAATAGGGAATATTAATTGTATAGGGTTTTCTTTTGGATTTTGTTCAAAATAATTAATTATAGTATTAACTTTTATAACATCTTTCCTACTTAAAGCATTTTGAAGTTCAAAAACATTATAATCCTTACTTATACCTATAAATTCGTTAATATCGTTTTTAGTTATCTCTGTACGATCCTTTATATTAAGAAGCATTTTATTTACTTCATTAGCAATCTTTTGTAAATCATTGCCCAAGTAATCGCACAACATATTTGCACACTGATCATCTATTTTGAATTTTTTGTCTGCAAAAAAATTCATTATCCATTTAGGTACCTGATAATCTTTGAGTTTATTGCTTTCTACAACAACTCCTCCACTTTTAACTATGGCATTTTTGCATTTAATATCAAATTCTTTGACCTTGTTACAAATAACAAACACGGTTGAAAGTTGAGGACTTTTCAAATAAATCAATAGTTTGCCCCATTGATTCTTATCCATTAATTGTGCTTCTTTGAGAATAACTAACCTTTTGTCTGCCATTAAAGGATATTGTCTGCAAAGAGATATTAATTGAGAGGCATTTGTTTGCTTACCAAAAACTATTGCTTGATTGAAGTCTCTACTGGTTTTATCTATAACCTTATTCTCAAAATCATTACAAATCAAATCAATATAATACTGCTCATCGCCTTTGAGTAAATACAAAGATGATAAACTTTTATTTTTTATATCATTTCTAATTTGTTTTATTTGAGTATCAATAGATGTTGCCACAGCCATAATTCATTCACTTATTTAAATATCAATTTTAGTCTCAATCAAGAAAGATATAGATATTCTAAATTATATTTCGTGTTTTCTATACTATTCAATAAGCCTATTTGTATTTAACTTCAAAAGAATCTTATGTAATAAATAGACCACACAAGATTCTTTTTTCGTTATATGAATTTACTTTATTTTTATTCTAAAACCCTACAATATCATTGGTAAATTCATTATTAATCTTACATTATTTCTTTTTCAATTCTCTTGAACCAACTCTATCCATTGCACAACGGAAACCTATCCAATCTGTACTTTGTGCTTGATCCAAGTATCTTTTTTCACCAGGAGATAAATATAATGCTCTATCTTTCCAAGAACCACCTTTAACAACTCTTGCTTTATCATTCAATAAAGAATGTTTGCCATACTCGTACATACCATTAGATATAGACTGGTTAGCATTAGTTGATTCTTCTTCATCGTCTGCGGAAGTAGTAAGATCTTCTTCATCGTCTGCGGAAGTAGAAAGGCCAGAACTTCTTGCATATTCTTTACTATTCTCTTCCCACGCACTTTGATCTAATTGAGAAGCCAAATCTCCGTCAAGATAATTGATATTATCAGCTTGTCTATAATTTCTTCTACCTATATTATCCTCAACGGTAACCTCTCTATATTGTATACGTCCCAAAGAGTCTTTCTCGGCAACCATACCATCCTCGTCTAATACTTTTGTCATATAAACATTACCACGGAAAGGATTTATATCACCTGCATCTGCATGAGTGTTAGGACGATAAACATCCATTACCCATTCGGATACATTACCCGCCATATTATAAAGACCATAATCATTAGGGAAATAATAGTTAACAGGAGCAGTATATTCCCAATGGTCATTCAATACACTTGCTACACCCATACCATCACCTCTTGAACGTTTGAAATTAGCAAGCATTTCACCATAATATTTCTTTTGATCTGTACGTACAACGTGTCCATTCCAAGGATATATTCTTCTCTCTATAATACGTCCTTCTTTTGTAGTATTACCTATCAAACCAAGTGCAGCATATTCCCATTCTGCTTCGGTCGGTAGTCTAAATTTAGGAAATATTATACCATCACCCATATTAACTTTTCTTGTTCCTTCGCTATTTGGATCCAAGTCTTTTAGATCTTTCTTTACATAACCTTCGTATTGTCCTGTAAGATATGCCTCTGTGGTAAACACATTTTCATTACTTTGGTCTGGGTCCAATTCTAATACTCCGGCATCAATCAACGCTTTTTCATTCAAACGATCTGTTCTCCAGGCACAATAATCTGTTGCTTGTACCCAATTAACACCTACAACTGGGTAATTAGCCCAAGCAGGATGACGGAAATAATAATCAACCATAGGTTCGTTATAAGTAAGTTTTGTACGCCAAACTAAAGTATCAGGCAATTGTTTCTCGCAATATTCAGGATAATCTACATAAACTCTATTTAACCAATATAGATATTCTCTATAATCCTGGTTAGTAACCTCACACTCATCCATATAGAAAGATGAAACTGTAACTTTACGAGGTTGATTATCCCATTCGTATTTTACGTTATCTGTAGTCCTACCCATAACAAAGGCACCACCTTCTATAAATACCATACCCGGAGGGGTAGCCATCTCTGTGTTTTTAGCGGATTCAAATCCTCCCCATTTGGAATCATCGTAATTCCAACCTGTTTTAGCAGATTTATTCTTGTTGCCACAACCAATAAATAGCGACACAATCAAAACACCTAATACAATCTTACTTAACGACACTACGATTTTCATATTATTATTCTTTTTTTATTCTTACTTATTAATACGCAAAAAATATTCTTTTTGTTACAATTTATATTAGAAAGATGGACATTTTATAGCTCTTATCTTCTTATGTTTTTGTGGACATGGGAATTTTGCTCCTAAAGAAATCTCGTGGGCTCCACCCGAAACGTTTGACAAAGAAGACACTGTAATATCATAACTATATCCTATCTTATAATTATTCCACTCCAAACCAAACAACAAAACTAAAGCATCTCTATTTTTGAAAGACATAGACTGACGAAACCATGCTCCAAAAATAAATGGACTCCAATCTAAATACGCTCCATAATTCAAAGTATTGAACTTACCTTGATGTTGATAAATTATATTTGGTGAAATAACCGGCTGACCAAAGAATGCGTTTGTTCTTCTTGTATCACGTCTAAGATTGAATTTCATACCTGCATTAGCAGTGAATTTAATAGGAAGACGATTATAAGAAATAAAACCTTCGTCTGGTCTCAATAAATTAACAACTGCAATACCGGCGTACCAATTTTCTGAAAATACTACAGCACCTGCACCCACGTCAAAATAAGTTTTAGAAGTCTCATCTGGCTTTTGTGCCAAAGTTGTACTATATATATGTCCATAACGAGTATCTATCATATCTGGAAAGATTAATTGATCCCAATCCAAAGAATGATTCGTTATGTCTGCTTGAACAGCAAGATTCAAAGTTATATCTCTATTTAGTCTTAAACGCAAAGAGTAAATCAACTCAGCAGAATTAACTCTATAAAAATCACTTTGCTTATCACTCATAATATAAACTCCAATACCACCAGAAATGGCATCAAAATATTGGTCGTACGCTGCCGAAAAAGTCTTAAAAGCTCCTAATGATGGCCATTGATCTCTATAACTAATACCAACTCTTGGACAGACAGCAGAGCCCGCAAAAGCTGGATTGGTGTATATCGGATTAGCAAAGAATTGAGAAAAATGTGGATCTTGAGCCTTTACACTCGAGTTGTATGCTATTGTTACGCACACTATTAATAACCAAAATACTTTCTTTTTCATTATAGATAATAAAAACATACGTCCTATTTTATTTTTATTTATTTCGTTTTACTTTTCAATTTGCAATATTACAAAAAAAAACTGACATAGCACTAAAATTATTAAAAAAAATATCACCAAATATTATTAAATACTAATTTCTCAATCTTTTTTTTGTCTTCTTATCTTATACTTATTATTCTATAATAAGGTTACATTTTCTCATATTTTTTTCAAAAGACATACACTATATGTTGCTATTCCATCTTTTGTACCAACAAAACCCAATTTTTCAGTTGTTGTTGCCTTAATAGTCAAATCCTCTGTATCCAAATGAAGTATGTTTGCTATTGTTTGTTGCATTTGAGGAATGAATTGACTAATCTTGGGTTGTTGTAGACAAATTATAGAATCTATATTTTCTATCGTATATCCTTTGTCTGTAATCTTTGAAAAAGTATCTTTTAATAATTCTTTGCTATCTATACCCTTATATTTATTATCTGTATCCGGATATTGAAACCCTATATCTCTTAAGTTAGACGCCCCTAATAGAGCGTCTATTATAGAATGTATTAAGCAATCCGCATCAGAATGTCCAACGGCACCTATTGAAGAATTTATAATCTCTATTCCTCCCAAGTACAATTTCTTTCCTTCTTCTAATCTATGAACATCGTACCCTATGCCTACTTTTATTTTCATAAATCTAATAATAAATATTTAGTTGTTTTTTATAGATTTATCTACAACCAAACATTAAAAATCAAAGGACAAAGAAACTCTCAAAGTATTTTTTAATGGATTAGTGTTATGTGATGTGGTCGGTACAAGATATGAAACATCTATTCCTAATGAATTATATCTCAAACCTAAACCCATAGTAATATACTGTCTATCTCCTTTTTTCTTATTTTCATAGAAATAACCAGCACGAACTGCTAACATATCACTATACCAATATTCTCCACCAAGAGAAACATTAATCTCTTTCATCTCTTCAGAAAATCCATCCGGAGCATCATAAAAAGACTGAAATATTCCTTTTACAACACTTATATCATTTTCTTTACCCGAAACAACATTCCCCTCATCGTCTCTAATAGGAGGAGTAGGTACCAAAAGTTTATTCAAATCTAACATGAAAGAAAATTTATTGAACTGATCCATATTATAGGTATATCTACCTCCTAAACGCAAATTAGTAGGCAAAAAACTTGACTCCATATCATCATTTGAATAAGACATTTTATTACCCAAATTAGAGATTTGCATACCAAATGCCATTTGTTGAGGCTTATCTGCCGCAATATCTTTTTGATAATACAATCCCAAATCTGCAGCAACTGCATTAGCAGCGTGTGTAGAAGTAGTACCAATATTTTGTCCTTGCGTTAGATCCGAACGAATATATCTACCCGTTACAGAAGCCGACAAATTCTCTGTAAGTTTCATAGAATAAGACAAATCAATAGAAAGCTCATTAGGATTATATATTCCTATAGAAGAACCTTGTTGATCTGTAAATTGTATATTTCCCAAAGAAAAATAAGTTAATGAAAAACCTATCGCACTTTTATTATCCAATTTATAATATCCTGCCAAATAAGCAAGATCTATATCTCCAACTATGTCTCTTAACCATGGTGAATAAGTAAACGAAGCTGATATCTTTTTGTCTGCAAAAGCCAATTTCGCAGCATTCCAATGATTAGAATTAGCATCTGGCGTTGAAGCAACACCTACATCTCCCATAGATCCCGAACGAGAATCTGGCGATATAGTTAATAATGGCACAGCGGTAGAAATTATTCTTGCTCCTTCTTTTTGTTGTCTCAATACATTCGCTTGATAATCCTCATCATCAATAATACTCGGACTTGTTTGTGCAAAACCACACATAGACACAATTGTTAATAATGTAACAACTATTATTTTTTTGTTGATTTCCATAATTGTTTATTTTATTATTTTATTATATTTTTCTAAAACGTTATATTTACTTTTTTATTATTTATCAAATAATTTATTTTCTTTATTTTATAAGAATCATCTTGTTACCTCGCACAATTTTTTCTCCATTATTCGTATTTAAGATAATATTATAAAAATAGATACCTTCATTTACTTTGGCTCCTCCTATAGTTGTAGCATCCCAATGTATAGGACCAATAGTATAAGAACCTATTTTGTTGGAAATATCAAATTCATTAACAATTGCTCCTTGAGTATTGAAAATTTTGATATAAGCCGAACTAATTGTTTGAGGTTGATTATAACGAAGTTCTATATCTACAAAATCTCTAAAAGGATTAGGATAAGCAATTGCTTCATACTCCTCTTCTTTGGAATTTTTAACAACAAATTTAATAGTCTGCTCGGCAGAAAGATTATATATATTCCAAACTTTCAAAGTTAAGGTATGCTCTCCTTGAGTTAGACTTTCAAAAGGATAAGTTATATAACCAATATTTTCATCATCCTCACTCTTAACATAATATTCATTAAGAATAAAAGTATTAGCGGCATTATCCAAACGAGCAACAATATTATGTCCTAAACCTGAACCAACTGTATTAATAGGTAAGGAATCGAAAACCACAGCGTATAATTTAGGATTTTCATTACTTATACCACCACTCACAAAATTAGTATCATTCAAATATAATCTTAACTGCGGTCTTGCCACCATTGTATCTACATTATTGGTATCTATACCACCCAAAATAAAATCTTTATAATATCCAGTAGCATCCATAGAATCGGATTGAGCATAATAACTCAATTTGCCATTGCCATAATTGTAAGCAATATCTTTTGGTACTACGAATGTATGAGTAAAATATCCATTCTCTACCTTCGCTATACCTTTGTGTAATACATTATTCTGTTGTTCAAATGCAAGATCTTCTTTACTTATATCCAAATTAGTATTATTCAACATATAATATACCGACTTCTTGTCATACAAAGATACTTGTATTGTTCCATTAAAAGAATCTACTCTTTGATTGTTATTGTCCGTTATCTCTCCTGTAACGGTTACGGTAGATAATGCTCGTATTGTATCGCTAATACCTTTGCTGTTAGTCTTTTCTACTCCTAATACTGATACATCCAAAGTATTCACATTGTATTCTGGTATAGATAACCTCAAAGCAGGATCTCCTATAAAAGTAATACTACGCTCGGCTGTTGTTAATCTACTTCCATAATAACCCGTATTAACCAAATTTTTAGCATTTTTCATAATTTGCCCAAACGTATAATTCTTACCATTACTTTGTTTTTCTAACGCAAATCTAAAAAGTGCACGATTAATAGGATCATTAGAGGATATTTTTCTTGCAGCAGCAATCAAACCAATACCTGCACCATTCTCACTCAATAAAACATACTCACCTGCTGATTGTTTATCTGCCAAATCAAAGCGATTAAATTCACAAGTTGAAGTAATCATCAAACACAACTTATTATAATTTTTCCAAGAAGTTATGTCTGTTATCTGTATCAACCTCTCACTTGATAAATGATCGGGCGAACCGTGTCCTAAATAATTCATCAACAAACAACCTTTATTCATCCTTTCATTTACTGCCTTCGAGGCGTCAGGATATGTAGATCCCGAAGAAGAATTATATTCTTTATAAGCGTCTTCATAGACCTTTTGAACATTTAGACCCGGATTACTCTCTTCTATTTGGTAGAAAATATGCTCTGCATTATCTCTAAAATATTTTTCATACGATTCGTCCATATCATCACTTGTCAAAAGAACTGCATTACGCCAATCACCCGATTCTCCTGCCAAAATATCCGATTTGGTTATATATCTCTCGCATTTATCTACAACAATATTTGCCTGATTCGTATCTACAACAGGAATTCTACCAATACCAACAAATAATGTATCTTGCGTACTATTCGTAGAACTTACTCCAAAGGCTGCCAATACGTCATCTGAGGTAAAATTATTATCACCCGATAAATTATATACTATACTTTGATATGTAGGCACATAGTTATTATCATAACCCAAAATATTCTTATTATCAAACGTCCCATCGCCAAACAGAAGTACATTTTGCGGATATTGTCCATTAGTCTTATTATAAACCATAGCGATAAACTCTCTTATTGCCAAAAAGTCCTTTGTTCCAGAAGAAAACTCATTGAAAACTTCTTGCAATTGAACAACACTAACTTTGATATTATCGTATTTTCTATGGATTTCAGCCAACCTTTCTGCTTGATTGATAAATTTTGGATGAGTTATTATAATAAATTCCGAAGAATCTATTCCGTGTAGATTTTGATTCTTTACCGTATCTTCTAATGTCGGAGAAGGAAAAGAATAATTTGCCAAAACAACTATATCTCTAATCGTATCCGATGGTAAATAAAAAGATAGTATATTATCGTTTAATGTAGCATAATCTACTTTTCTAATATTATTTGCCTCTGTTACGTCCCATATCATTACATTTGTCGTACGCACATTATCTACATTATATTTTATTGACTTTTCTGCCTCCTGCCCTATTGAATAGAAATGTAAATAATTATTATTTAGAGTTAGTTTTTGAGTATAATTTATTAGTATATAATCCAAATATCCAACCGCTGTTGAAAGTGAGGAATTGAAGTGAATATTAAAGTTATTAGAGGTATTAGAGATTTTCATCTTTTGAGAGAAAATCCCAGAAGATAGACCACCTCCTTTGCTGTTTCCTATATTAAGCGACCCTATTTGATTATTATTCAAACTTATATCATAACTACTCTTTTGCGAACTATTAGTTAATAGTTGTATCTTAACCAAAGCACTATCCGAGGAGAGAATATTTGTAAGATTCATCGGTATTTGCAAGTCAGCAGATACAGATAAAAATTTTTCTCCAACCCAATATCTACCCGATTGATACAAATTATTCAACTCTCTTTTGTGATAAGCAAATCCTTTAACAGTATTAGTTTCTTTACTTACCTCACTCGGCACACCGGTCATTGTGGTAATTCTTTTCTTCTGTCCAATATTAGGATCGAAAGTAATAAAATATTTGGTAGATGTAGCATACGGGTGAAGTGTAAAAGAAAAGGTTTCCGTATTTTTATCATAATTTATTTGTGTAGTTGCTTTTGCATAAAATAAGACACAATTCTCTTTCGTATCTACAAAGATCGCATTCTCCTTTAAGTCCGAAAAAGTATAAGATGATTTATTTTCTCCTATTGCTTTCCCTCCATTGCCGTATATAGATAGATTATCCCAATTAATATCTTGCGGATCAACACCTAATTTTATAAAATCGTTATACGTGAGTTTATAAACACCATCTTCTATCACACTTACAGAATACCACTTACCACTATTCAAAACGCTGTTTTGAGGATAGGTAGTTACCTGTGAATAAAGATTATAACCTATCATTATACACAACAATAACAAGATGCTTATTCTCTTATTTAACATAACTACACAAAATAATATTACGTATATAACACAAAAAATTTATTTTTATTGTATTACGAGGGTATAATTTTTTGCATAACATAAAAATTCACCGCATATTATCGTTTGTAAAATATACCAAATAAGACCTTTTATTTATTGCTCTAATATATAACTTTACCCACAATAGATTTATTTCATTTGTTTAATTTTTGCTACAAAAATATTCTCTACTTATAAGCGGGAAATATCATAAAATCTCCACCATCGCCCGTTGCGGATTAATCGCCAAGATATACACCAAAAATTCTACTTTATCCTAATACCCAAAAATATTCTATTTTTCCTATAAATGTATTTTTGAGAGGTATATTTTGAGCAAAAATGGACAATTCTTTCGTCTTTATAATGATTTGATTATATAATAATTAAAATAGATACTAAAATCATCAAAATAATTATTGACTTTATCTGAATAGTTATTGATTTTATTCGAATGATTATTGATTTTATTTTGATAAAATGCGATACTATTCTATTTTCTATTTCTTTAAAATGTTCTATTTCCCCTATCGTAAAAATTTAAGCAATGGTTCACGGAAGGAAAAATAATCTAAAAACAATAAACAATTAATTCTGTTTAATTGCCTTTTAATAATATATAATATAGACTTTAAGCTAAATCAATAACCCCTATAATAACCATAAAATCATTATTATACAAAGGTCTATTTTATTATTTCAAATCGAAATAAATACAATTCCACAAAAAAAGAAGTCCGAAACAAAGATTTGTTCCGAACTCTCAATCAAAAATATCAAAAATCTAACTCTTAACTCTTTCTGAATATTCTGCCGTACGAGTATCTACTTTGATTTTTTCTCCTTCATTTATAAACAAAGGTACTCTTACTTTTGCCCCTGTATCTACTGTAGCGTCTTTCATTGCATTAGTTGCCGTATTACCTTTTACGCCCGGTTCAGTATATACTATTGTCATCTCTACAAATGCAGGCAATTCACAACTTAAAGGAGTCTCTGTATCTGCATGAATTAGCATCTCCACACTTTGTCCTTCCATTAGGAATTGTGGTGCGTTGATTATATCCTCTTGAATAGTTATTTCCTCCCATGTTTCAGAGTTCATAAAATGATAACCTAAATCGTCTTTATAAGAAAACGTATATGTTCTTCTTTCTATTCGTGCTATATCTATCTTTGTGCCAGAAGGAAAAGTATGTTCTAAGGTTCTTCCGGTTTTGAAAGATTTCAATGTAGTACGTACAAAAGCACTTCCTTTACCTGGTTTAACATGCAAAAAATCAACAACGGAAAGCAAATCTCCGTTCATCTCAATACAAAGTCCCTTTTTAATATCTGCAGTTGTTGCCATAAATTACTCTTTTTTTTATTTTTTATTATTATTTTGTTTTATCTCGTTTTCCAAATATGTATTCTGCTCTTTGAGTATATCTCGCTCCTGTTTGATTTCATTATATAATTTGCTATAATACGAAGCCCTCATCATAGAAGCACCCATTTTTATCAAAGCAACTAATATCAAATAAATACTAAGTAATATAACTGATGGTTTTTGAAATAAATACAAGGCAAATATAACTACCATCGCAATAAGTGATAAAGTATCCAAAAATTTTGATATTATTAATTTATTCATCTCTATAATGCTTTAAAATGGAATTGCAAAAGTACAATTTATTTTTATTTCTACCAAATTTTCTTGCTTTTTGTGTTAAGTTTTAGATTATTTTCTTAACTTTGCACGGCGAATTAAATGCTTTTTTACTAAAAAAGTAATATTGAGAGATATGAAGAAAATATTTTTTGCAATAGTTATGTTTGTTAGTGTGCTTTGTTATGGACAGAATACACAATTTCTTGATGATAAAAAGTTAGAAAAATTTGCAAACGATTTAACAAAATTACCTTTTACCGAAAGAGACGTTATCCTAAAGGCAATAGATTTGTTCAAGGAGCAATTCAAGGACGATAAAGAGTGTGCCGATTGGGCTTATCAATTACTTTATTTCTATCATGAAATATCTTGTGAGGACAAAACGAATACTCTACATGTTCATTGGTCAAATGAAGAAATTCGTGCCTTAAAACTAAAAGATATAGAAGTAATTGGGGGTATTCGTAGCGGTATGAAATCCTTTGAAAAAGAATATGCTAAATATGGTTATAGAGTATTTTCCTTTGAAGATACTTCATACGCTGTTGTAGTAAATCCTAATTTTCTTTTCGATAAATTAGAAAAATATCTAACGGACGATTATAGATTTTATCGCTCACGTTGGATTCAAGAATACGACTATCCTCCAACTTTTGAGAAATTTCCTCCTTATAGACACGCAACTCAAATATATTCTATCAAAGAAATAATGAATAGAATCCAATGGCGTGATGAACTTTTGTATAGAGTGAAAGATTTTTCTCGTAATGATTTAGTTACAAGGGAAATAGAAGAACTTTGTTTCATTCTTACGAAGGGTTTGGAGAATACTAGTATTTATGATGATAAAGGAGTAATCAAAAAAGAATATAAAGACGCCTTACAAACCTATTATCGTGCTCATACAGAGACCGATTGGGGAAAATATATGACAGAATTTGTACATCGTTTAGCATTAAATAAATATCGTTTTTCTAATGATATTGATGCGTGGGTTATAGAAAGTCTTTTTCCTAAAAATAGAAAAAATATTGACCCTCTTTTGAAATACGAAGACATATTAATTGATAATCTAATGGATTAATATTCAAACGAAAATAGATTCAACGTCGATTATTTCACAATAGAAACAAATAAAAAATATAGTATATAAAATGAAAAACTTAATTATTTCATTATTTGCATTGATTTGTTTTGGTAATATCAATGCCCAAAGTAGTATTACACTAGAAGATATTTGGCTAAACTACAAATTTCGTCCTATGTATATAAGTGAGATTCGTTCCTTGTCTAATGGAGAAGAATATTGCATACTTACTCCAAAGGGAATAGAACAATACGAATACAAGACAGGTAAAAAAATTGGCTATTTAATTGATTTTTCTACTCTTTCCTTAGATGCTAACTCTATGATTACAGATTACGCAATTAGTAAGGACAATAAGAAAATTCTTTTAACCTCTAACCCAGATTATATTTATCGCCATTCATTTCTTGCCTACTATTATATATATAATATGGAAGATAAAAGCGTTGTAAAGTTAAGACACAACAAAGTACAATTAGCAGAATTTAGTCCGGATGGTAAAAAAGTTGCCTTTGTTATGAATAATAATCTTTATATCACCGATTTGACTACTATGACCGAAAAACAAATAACTTTCGACGGCGAAAAAAATCATATAATCAATGGTACAACTGATTGGGTGTATGAAGAAGAGTTTGCTATCACAAAAGGTTTCTATTGGAATAATTCTTCTGATAAAATTGCCTTCTATCGTTTCGACGAAAGCAATGTAAAAGAATACACTATCCCTTTTTATTTAGTAGATTCTATTTATCCTAATAACTACACGTACAAATACCCAAAGGCTGGCGAAGATAATTCTCTTGTTGATATATATGTATATGATATTCAAACTAATAAAACTAATAAAATCAATATCCCAGAGCATAATGATATATATCTGCCTCGTATGTCTTGGACAAAAACAGATAATCAATTGTGTTACACTTGGATGAATAGACATCAAAACGAATTAAGGTTATATTTGGTTGATATGTCCACAATGCAAAGCGATTTGGTCTTTACCGATACTGACAAATGTTATGTTGAACAGCCCGAAAACGCTATCTTTTTGGATGATAAACAACATGCTATAGTCAAAAGCGAAAGAAATGGATTTATGAATTTATATCTTTTGGATTTGAAAACAAAACAGGTCGAGCCTATAACCTCTAATAATTTCGATATAGATAATGTTTGCTTTGTAAACGAAAAAGAAAAATGTATATACTTCACTGTTGCAAGTACTTACTCATATAATAGAGAACTTTTCAAGATTAATTTCAATGGAAAGAAACTAACACAAATCTCTAATAAAAACAATTTAGGTATGTACTCTGCTAAATTCTCTAACAATGGCAAATATTATATTAGCACCTTTTCTAATGCCTCTACTCCAACTATTTACACTATTAATAACCATAAAGGAGAGGTCCTTTCTACTTTGCAAGACAATCAAACTTTAAGAACACAACTCCAAAAGTATAATCTTCCAAACAAAGAGTTTAATAGTTTCACTACTACCTTAGGTGATACTTTGCATTACTGGATTTTGAAGCCTATTGACTTTGATAAAACGAAGAAATATCCAATTCTTTTCTATGTCTATGGTGGTCCTGGTAGTCAGGAGGTATTAAATTCTCAGGCTCGTTTTTTCGATTATATGTGGTTTAGATGTCTGACACAGAAGGGGTATATCGTTGCTTGTGTTGATGGAAGAGGTACGGGTATGAGAGGAAGTAATTTCAAAAAATGCACTTATCTTAATTTAGGAGACAAAGAATGTATCGACCAAATAGAAGCAGCAAAATATTTTGGGTCTTTGGATTATATTGATAGCAAAAGAATCGGTATATTTGGCTGGTCTTACGGCGGTTATATGTCTTCTTTGTGTATCACAAGGGGACATGAATATTTCAAGACCGCTATTGCTGTTGCCCCTGTAACTAATTGGCGTACATACGATAATATTTATACTGAAAGATTTATGCGTACGCCTCAAGAGAACGCCGATGGTTATGATAAGAATTGTCCTATAAATTTTGCTGACCAATTAGAAGGTAATTTCTTGTTAATCCATGGTAGTGCTGACGATAATGTACACTTACAGAACACAATGCGATTCACCGATGCCTTAATAAAAAACAATAAACAATTCTTACAATTCACTTATCCTGACAAAAACCACTCCATTTATGGAGGAAACACTCGCTATCATCTCTATACGATGATGACAAACTTTTTAGAAAAAAATCTATAATATATTCAATGTGAATAACATAAAAGATAATGTCGCTAATATCATTTAATCAAATATTCTTTACTGGTAATAGTTTATTATCGACCTACAAGAAATGAATTAATATCAGTAAAGAATTTGATAATAAACGTACTTATTAGAATATTATCAAAGGTTATTAGAATAAAATCAAATATTATTTTGATAGAATTAAAAAAAATTCGGACAAGTAAAAACAATTCACAAAAAAGATAAAATACTAAATATTAAGAATTTAATATACTTATCAAAAATTAAGAAAACCAACTTCGAATATGTACCAAGAATTTCTTAAATACAACAAAGAGAACAACTTATTTGATCCAAATAAAGATAAAATATTACTTGCCGTTAGTGGTGGTATAGATTCTATGGTTATGGTGGATTTATTTCGCCGTTTGGGGTGTAATTATGCTATTGCACACTGTAATTTTCATTTGCGTGGCGAAGAATCTATGCGTGATGAAAAGTTCGTAACAGATTATGCTACAAGATATAACATTCCTTTGTATAAACAAGAATTCGATACTTTTACTTATATGGAGGAAAACAAGAAAAGTTTGGAAATGTCTGCCCGTGATCTACGTTATGATTGGTTTGAAAAAATCGTTAAAGAACACGGTTTCACTCTATTAGCAACTGCTCATCACGGCGATGATAGTGCTGAAACTTTTCTTATCAATCTTTTGCGTGGTACTGGTATTGCTGGTCTGCATGGCATATTGCCAAAAAGCAATTATATTATTCGTCCGTTGCTTTTTACTTCAAGACGAAAAATTAAGGAATATGCTCAAAAACACAACCTTGAACACGTAGAAGACTCCACAAATAGCGACAATAAATACACAAGAAACAAGATTCGTAACGAAATAATACCTATTTTAAGAGAAATTTCGCCTAATTTTGATATTATAATTCGCAAAGATATTGAGCGATTAAGGGAGACAGAACAAGTATTTAGGGAAGTAATTGAGAAAATAAAGAAAGAAATTCTAATCTCCAAAAATGGAGTTATAGAAATAGAATTAGAAAAGATTAAATCACTGAAACCCATTCATATATATATGTTTGAAATACTTAGTGAATATGGTTTTAATGAGACAAATATCAATTCTATTTGCGATGCAATAGACGAAAGTAACTCATCGGGCAAACAATTTTACAGCGAAAATTATCGTCTTATTATCGACAGAAATCATCTTTTGATAACTCATACCGAAAAAGACAAAACACTCAAACAAGATTACCTTTTATATGATTATCAGACAAATATCTCCTCGCCCATTAGTCTCCATCAAGAGATATTAAGAGATTTGAAATTCATCAAAATCCCAAAAAGTAAGAGTATTGCTATGTTAGATTACGATAAGTTGCGATTTCCTCTAACTCTAAGGCATTGGAAAAATGGGGATTACTTTATTCCGTTCGGTTTCAAGGGAAAACAAAAACTTTCCGACTACTTTTCAAACAATAAATTTTCGCTTTTAGAGAAAGAAAGTCAATGGTTGTTGTGTAGTGGAGAGGATATAGTTTGGGTAATTGGCGAAAGAATTGACGATAGATACAAGATAACTAATAAAACACAGACAATCTACAAATTAGAATTGGATTAGGATTCTTTTTCTGTAACATCCTGCGATAATTCTTTGACTTGAATTTGATTATATCGTCTACAAGATTTCTCTATATTATGAGTGAAAGAATAATAATAGTAATACACCAAAAAGAATAATATAATCATCACATCTCCAACGGCTAACGCACGATAACCTAAGAAAAATATTGGAATGATTACCTGAAATATTTTGGCAATAGTATAAAACAGTAGCCCCCATTTATATCCCCTAAACAGCAAATGACACCCATACAAAATTAAACACCCTACCACGAGACAAAAGATATACATCAATCTATTAGTAGATACAAAAAAGAGAAGATTTTCTTTGTAAAAAAACAAACTATCCGAAACCAAAAGAGTTGAAATATAATCAATTATATTCTGTTTACAAAATACTACAAATAGATTAAATAACGTATAAATCAATCCCCAAATCGCAGACAAAATAACCATAAATCTAAAAAAACGTCCTGCTTTTATAGACTTATCAAATATTCTGACTATAGTTTTCTTTAACTTCAGATTCATTTTGTTCGTAGTTATCTGATTGGTTATTGTAGTTGATAAATTCTTTTTAGTAGTTATCTCGTTACTATCTACTTTTCGTAAGATAATATAATGATATAGAATTATTTAACCTCTATTTCATCGCCAAATAAATGAGAAGGATATCCTTCGCCCGAATGACCTTTTGGACAATTGCCTATACTTTTTGCAAATATCTTTATATATCTTGCTTTTTCGTTGCACGAAACAGAATAATTAACAACCTTTGGGTTGTCTTTTACGTCTTGTTTGTATACTTCTGTGATTTCTCTCCACTCTTTGCCATCGTTGGAAACATAGAATTTTACATACTCTGGCAAAAATATCCAACTACCTTGTTCATCTAAGAAGTTGATATTTATATTACCAATTTGAATCTCTTTTTCCATATCCAAAATAGGACAAAAATCCTTACCATACGTACCAACCCACGCATCATAGGATTTCTTATTACCTCTAATTCCGTCAGTTAAGGCATATCCCCCACCGGCATTGTATTGAGGATTAATATTTGGCATTGTATATTTTTTACCCGTTGCTTTATTGATATGATATGTTGCCTTAAAGAACGGAGAATAGATTTTATCTCCCTTATATACAATTGCTTGTATGGTAGCATCGTTCTTTATCGTAAATGGTTTTGTATATTTCGTGCTATTTTGTGTAGGTTTCTCACCATTAATCGTATAATATATATCTCCATTACGCAAAGCAGAAAACATTTCTACATTTATTTTGCCGTCTTTGGAGGTGCTATTGATTTGAACTGAATAATGCGATTTGGAATAATTAAAACCTGCGTCCTCATAGATACTCAATAAGTTATCTAAACGTTTTACGAAATCATCATAATCTTTTACTTGCTTATTACTCCAACCTCTTTCACTCATTGCCGATAATCGTGGCAAATCGTTGTATTCTAATAAGTTTGTTGAGAGTATATATTCTGTCCAGGTGCATGCTTGCATTCCTATTATGTGTTTGCCCTCCTCTTCGGTTAGTACACTCGACACTGGTTCAAATAAATAAGTCTTTTTCAACGGAGTAAATCCCCCAAAAGACAAAGGTTCTCCCTGTGCAACACCTTGATAGAAATTGAAATACAGATAAGCACTTGCTGCCATAATAGCATCGTTGCCTTGTTTTGCGGCATTAATTCCACCTTGTTCGCCTTGCCAAGAAAGAATTGTAGCCGTAGGACGCACACCTTTCTCCAAAATCTCATCCCAACCTATTATCCTCCTACCATGTTTTGTTAAATAATCCTCAATTCTTTTGGTAAAATAACCTTGTATGCTATCTTCTGATTTCCAACCCTTTTGTTTCATCAAAGATTGACAATTCTTACATTCTTTCCAACGAACAGTAGGACATTCATCGCCTCCTATATGAATATATTCCGATGGAAACAAAGCCATTACTTCATCTAACACATCTTCCAAAAACTTAAACGTCTCTTCTTTTGAACAGAACACATCGTTCATTACTCCCCAAGTCTTACAAACCTCTATCGGTTCCCCCTTACAAGAATATTCTGGATAGGCAGCTAATGCCGCTTGTGCATGTCCTGGCAATTCTATCTCGGGTACTATGGTTATGTGTCTATCTTTCGCATATTGAACAATTTGTCTTACTTCCTCTTGCGTATAATAACCACCATAACGAATAGTATCGTAAATATGCTCGCTCTCTGGTCTATCGGAATAATGTCCTATAAGAGTTCCGTTTCTATATGCCGCAACTTGTTGTAATCGTGGGTATTTCTTTATTTCCAAACGCCAACCTTGATCGTCTGTTAAGTGCCAATGAAAGACATTTATCTTATGTAATGCCAATAAATCTATATATTTCTTTATGTATTGAGCATCAAAGAAATGACGAGCACAATCCAAATGTTTGCCTCTATACTCAAAACGTGGATAATCCTCTATATGCAAAGCAGGTATTTGCTTCTTATACCCATCAATTGCCTTATAATCACTATTATACCTATTAAGATAGAAATCCGTACCAATCAACTGCCACAAAGATTGCAAGGCGTAAAAGAAACCTGTCTCTGTATTTGCTTCAATAGTGATTCTACGGTTATTTACATCCATTATATAGCCTTCTTCTCCCAAATTTTTTAGACTTGTAAGTACAAATATAATACTTTCGTCCATATTCTGACGGAGATTATCATCTTTCACCTGCACACCTTCTCTATTTGGGTAGTAATATTGCAAACTCTCTGCAAGTATTTGAGCTGTAAGACAATCTTTTGGAGCAAATATTTTTGTCTTTTGTGCAGAGAAATTAAAAACTTGATTACCGCTTTTTATTTCAAGCTTTTGTGGTTTGGGTATTATGCTAACTACTTGAGCATTAAGATTTGTGATAAAAATGATAGCAATAACCAAACTTATTATTTTTGTACGTGTGTTCATCTTTTTTTATATATGTTTGTTTTAGAGGAGCAAAGTTAAGAAATTTTTTGGACATACAAACATTTTTTCCAAAAAAAATATTATCCTTAAATTTATCTCCCAAAGAAAGTCTCCCAAAAACAAAACATTTTTATAGCTCATCTCTACTCTATCTTAAATCCTACAAATATACTTAATAACCATTCATTTATCTTCAATAATCATCTAAATATCTTTACTTATTAACAAAACGTTCAATATAATTATTCTTGTAAATAAATTCTATCCTAATTTTATCCTAAACAAAACTCTTATCTTTTGATTATCAAAACATAAACAATCCCAACACAAAGAAAGAAGGAATAGCCTCATACTCCCTCTTTCTTAATACGTGAATATATTTATATATATCTTTGTATTTTAGTGTTTTACCAAAGTTTCAAACGCTCCGATGGTGCTAAATACATTTTATCACTCGGTTTTATATTGAACGCATCGTACCACATATCTATATGAGGTAAGGCTCCATTAACTCTCCAACGTCCTAATGAATGAGGATCGGACTTGGTTTGCGAACGAATCGCTTGCTCTGTTATGTTACTTGCCCATACACCTGCATACGCCAAAAAGAAACGTTGATCTGCCGTAAAACCGTCTATAACAGGCAATGGATTTGTTTTAGTTGCATTTTTGTAAGCATACCAAGCAACTTGCAAACCACCGTGATCGGCAAGATTTTCGCCCAAAGTTAATTGTCCATTAGCGTTTAAGTCAGGCAATATTTTGATTTTGGAGAAAAAGTTAGCATATTGTTCGCCTTTTGTTTTGAAGTTATCTACATCGCTCTTTAACCACCAATCAGACATATTACCATCTTTGTCATAATGAGAACCTTGATCGTCGAAACCGTGCGTCATCTCGTGCCCAATAACAACCCCTATCGCTCCGTAATTGAAAGCATCATCTGCCGTTGGGTCAAAGAATGGATATTGCAAAATACCTGCAGGAAAACAAATCTCATTCGTAGTCGGATTGTAATAAGCATTAACTGTTTGTGGGTACATTTGCCAACTTTCTATATCAACAGGCTTGCCAACTTTCTTGTCCAAATCGTGTTTTGTCCAAAAACGACTACATTCACGAATATTCTCATAATAAGTCTTCGTTGGGTCTATGTTTAGATCTGTCATATCTGTCCAAGTATCTGGATAACCTATTTTTACATAGAAAGTCATTAGTTTTTCCAATGCTGCTATCTTTGTCTTATCTGTCATCCAATCTTGCGCTTTAATTCTTTCTGCCAAAGCAATCTGTAAATTCTTTACTAATTTCTCCATACGTTTTTTGGAAGACTCTGGAAAATACTTCTCTGCATACATCTTACCCAAGGCTTCTCCCATTTGTCTCTCTACTTGTGAGGTACAACGTCTCCAACGTGGTTGCATCTCTTTGCTACCACTAAGTGTTTTGCCGAAAAAGTCAAAATTTGCCTCTGCTATTTCATCTGATAACAAAGACGCAGAAGAAACTATTACATCCCACTCTAAATACGCTTTGTACTCTTCTGGTTTAAGCGATGCAATTACATCATTTGCCCCTTTTACGAAAGTAGGCTGACCGACTACCATAGTTTGAAAATATTTGCTATCAACTCCTTGTGCAGACATTCTTTTGGTTAGTTGAACGTTAGGGTAGTTTTTCTCGAAATCTGCCAAAGTCATCTTATTATAATTAGCCTCAACGTCTCGCATTTCTGTTGGATACAAAGATACTTTCGCTAATGCTGTCTCTACTTTGATAACGTATTCCATTTTCTTTTTGGCAACTTTTTCTTTGAAACCAAATAATTTGAACATACGCACAATATGTTGTTTGTAAGCCTCACGAATAGCAGTTGTTGGAGCATCGTTATCCAAATAATATTCTTTTTGTCCCAAAGTTATACCCCCTTGATAAATGTTCAAAATATTATTCTTGGAGTCTTTTTCGTCTGCACTAAACATTAAATACATAAACTCCTGATTGCCCCACTTACCTTGATTCAATTCCCAATTAAAAAGATCTTGATTTGTCTTGCAAGCTTCTAATTCATTGATTATCGGCATAACAGGTTTTACTCCCTCTTGGTTACGGCGAGTAGAATCCATTGCAAGTTTGTACAAATCCGAAAGTTTTCTCTCTGTTGTACCTTGTGCGTACGACTTACTCATAAGGTCGGTAAGTATATTATTCAATCTCTCGCTATTATCTTTTGCTAATTGGTCGAAAGACCCAAAACGAGAATACGCAGCAGGCAAAGGATTATTCTTCATCCAACCACCACAAGAATACTCATAAAAATCACTACCGGGTTGAACACTTTGGTCCAAATTTTTTAGATTAATTCCTGATTTCAATTGACCTTGTGCCATTGTTCCCATTGCAAACGAAGCAAAGAACAATACAGGTGCTAATTTTGTCATCTTCATTACTTATTATCTTTTTATTTATTGTATGTTTATATATATTTTCGCAATTGTCAAAATTAAAAAAATCAAAACAAATATCTCTGTATATAATTGTCGTTTTATGGAAAAGAAGAAAATAGTCATTATAAATACCATTGAGGGAGCAAATATCAAACTCATAATAGGTTGACTAAGTGCGTACGAAAAAGGTAACAAACAGAAAGCAAACAAGATTACTATCGTAGAGGAGCGTTTTCTTACGGATAGTTTTTGTTCGTTTTTGTAGCCAAATGTGTATATTATCGCAGGCAGAATCAAAACTAATAAATAAGCCATATAAACTATTTGAATAGGTTGATTCAAAAACGAGAAATCAGGTAATAGAGCAAAATGGAGTGGAAAGAAAGTCATAATAGTATCTACTTGATTAGATAGATAATAGATTATTATCAAGACCAAATACGGTGCCAATAATCCAAGTACACTAACGATAAAAGGTCGGAAATTATATATTTTGAAATTAAACAATCCTATCCAAATCCATAGCATAAATAGTATATACGGAACATAAAATAACGAGGACAAAGACACCAAAAAAGCCGTCAAAAAGACTTGATCCAATCCCTCATTCTTATTATAGCATTGCAAAAAACTTCCTATTGCCAATATAATGAAACAATTAGCAAACAAAATACTACTAAAAGTCATTATCCTATAATCGCAACTAAAAAGCAACATATAGAGAAAGGCAGGGAAATAAGAATTCTTTTTTGTTAGGTCGTAATAAGTAAAAATATGATTAAGCAGAAATGCCTGCCCTAATACTAAAAGAAAAGCAATTATTGTATTTAGAACACTTTTCAAAGGAAAAACATACTGCAAAACATCATACAAAGGCATATCCAATCTTCCGTTCATTATTACCTGCGGTGGATTGATAAACGCTGGTATCCAACACAATATCGGCAAAACAATAAGTAATACCAACTGTAGAAAATAATTTCTTTTGAATATAGAAACAATCATTACTCTTTATTTTTTTTATTCCAATATGTGTTTTACGCATAAAACTCAAAAAAGATACATTTATTATTTTTTTCTTTCAAAATTTGTGTTTTTTTTCAACTTTTTTTTAATCTTTGCCGAACTCTCCAATTCTTTCTTTGAAAGCAGCAGC
>CAVGDP010000016.1:0-16758 GCA_963627985.1 uncultured Eubacteriales bacterium | reverse complement strand
AAATAAGTATTAAAGTTATTCTGATAACTATTAAAGTTATTCAAATAACTATTGAAGTTATTCTGATAACTATTGATATTATTTTGATAACTATTGAAGTTATTCTGACAAGTATTGAAGTTATTTTAATGGTATCGGATTAAAAAAGCGTGTAAATTCTAAAAGCATGAATTATTTATAAAAGAAGAAATTAATATCTAAAACTTCTCTTAATGGTACTATAAATAAGTTATGGAAAATAATACTTTGAGAAATTTATAAGAATTATAGAATTTTTATTTGTTTATGAATTTACCACAATTTCAATATATTACAAAGAAAAGAGGATAAAAAATATAATTTTTTTGGAGAAAAATTTCTCTATATCAAATAACTGTTATATTTTTGCAGTGTATTACTACACTAATACACAAGAAAAGATTCTTTTTTCTCTTCTTTCTCCCTTAGTGAGTAATTTAGAAAAAAGACAATGAAGAAAATTAAATATTAACATAATAAAAAATAGAGGAAGTAAAATGAAAAAGTTTGGAATTATTACGTGTATTTGTTTTGCACTTTTTATAGGAAATACAAAGAAATATAAACATAGTAAATTATATAACTTAAATGAATGAAACATTATATATATTTTTTAGAATGTAATTCGAAAGAAAAGAATAAATAAACAGAATAGAATAAACAATACAAAGATGAAAAAGACAATAGTAGTGCTTATAATAATATTTAATGTAACAGTATTATGTGCACAAAACATTACAATCAAAGGTATAGTCGTGGATAAGAATACAGAAGAAAAACTCTCCTTTGCTAATGTTATGCAGATGAGTGATAGTTCCTCTTCGGCAAAATTAATCTCTGGTACGACGACTAATGAACAAGGCGTATTCACGCTATCGGTCAAACAAAAAGATATAGTTTTGAAGGTGAATTTCTTAGGTTATAAGGATGTATTTTTAGCAGTTAACCAAAAAGAATACCCAATCAAAAACAAAACTATTGATGTGGGTACGATATATTTAGAAACTGATGCTCAATCTTTAAGTGAAGTCTCCATTATTGGCAAACAGACAAGAATAGAGATGAACCAAGACAAGATAGTAATGAATGTGGATGATGGGGTAGTAGCAACGAGTGCCAATGTTTTTGAAATGCTTCGCAAAGTGCCAGGAGTTGTTATAGACAAAGACGAAAATATTACCCTACAAGGACAAAGTAATGTCTTGTTTCAGTTAGATGGTAGAGATATTCGTATACCTTATTCGGCTATGAAGTCTATTTTGAAGGGTATGTCGCCTAATGCAGTAGAGAAAATAGAAACTATTACTAATCCGTCTTCCAAATACGAGGCAGAAGGTACTGCAGGTATTATTAATATCGTTACGGCAAAGGAGAAAACAAGTGGTTTTTCGGGTGAGGTGCATTCTTGGAGCGGTATTAACGAAGATTTCAAAAATAATACAGGTCTTAGCATGAATTGGGTTACTAATCGTTGGACTATTTCTTCTGGTTTGAGTGCTACAAGATATGCTTTGCACAACACAATGCAAATGGATCAATATATTTGGGGTTTAGGTGCGGATACCTCTCTTATTCGTATGGATGAGACTAAAATGAAAAATAGTTTCAATGGAGTAGATTTTAATCTTTCGGCTGATTATAAGATTGATGATAACTCTTCTTTGGGTGCTATGTTTAGTTTTGATCGCAATTGGACAGATTATATTGATAATCCTATACAATTAATGACTATTTCCAAAAATCCATACACTGTTATAGACTCTTCGTACGCTACAAAGAGTAAAGACAAATTTGCCTCTAATAATTTTATGGGTAATTTGTATTTCAATCGTCGCTTGGATACTATAGGTGGTATGTATACTATATCTTTGGACTTCAATCACAATACAACTGATAATATTTCTAAATCTAATACTTATTATTATCGTGGTCTAAAAGATGTTCTTCAAAGAGAAGAGAATTTATTCAACGAGGGCAATAATAAATACGATGCTTATTCTCTCAAAATGGATGTTGTGAAGCCTTTTAACTCCAAATATAGTTTAGAATTTGGTGCAAAGACACGTCTTGCAATAGTTGATAATGATTTTTCGGCTACTGTTAATGATATTTTAGACCAAAATCGCACTCAAGCATTCAAATATAAAGAGAATGTCGTTGCTGCTTACGTTAGTTTTTCGGATAAAATGACTGAAAGGTTTTCTTTTCGTGCAGGTTTGAGAGCAGAACATACCTATACTTCATTTGATTTGCATACTATGGAAACAAAATATACTAATAATTACTTTTCTCTCTTTCCTTCTTTAACTCTTAACCAAAGAATCGGCAAAATGGATAATATTTCCCTATCATATACTTATCGTATCTCTCGTCCTGACTATAATTCACTAAATCCTTTTGTTACCAAAACTTCTGATTATTCTTATTCTACTGGTAATCCTTATCTTAACCCTGAATATACTCACAAATTGTCATTAAATTACGCCTTTCACTATTTAGTATTTCTTACTGCTTCATACGGATACACGAATAATCAAATCAATCAAACTGCTATCGCCAACGCTAATACCCTTGCAATAACTCAAAAACCTTATAATAACGGTTATTCGCAAGATCTTAATATTGGTCTGTCTTCTATGTTGCCATTAGGTCCGGTGGAATGGACTTTGTGGTTGCAAGGAGCATATCAACAAGCAAAAAGTGATGATACATATCTGCAAGTAGATATATCGCGTTTCTCTTTTATGACTTGGCAGTCTTTGGCAGTGGATTTCTTTTTCAAAACGAAGTTGTCTGTTTCTTGTTTCTACTCCACAGGTGGCGTACAAATGGGAGGAGAATACGATGGTATGTTAATGTTGTCGGCAAATATCACAAAAGACTTCTTGAACAAGAACTTAAAAGTATCTCTTGGTGTAGATAATCTACCTAAAAGAGATTTTCATATCAATACTTACAACAAAAATTATCGTTTGGATATGAATCTTTGTTGGCAATACCCACAATTTACCTTCAATATAACATATAATTTCGGTAAGTCAGCCAATAATAATACTCTACAACGTATTCAATCCGATGATATGGACTCTCGTTCAAGTGGTGAGTCTTCTGCAATAAAGAATCAAGGACAAAAAACAAATTAATAATAACTATACGAAGATGATTGAAATAAAAAATTTGGATTTCTATTATAAGAAAAATCGTTTTATACTAAAAGATATCAACTTATCAATCCATGAGGGTAGAATAGTTGGTGTGTTGGGAAAGAATGGAGTTGGCAAATCAACACTTTTGCATTTAATTGCAGGTTTGTTATTTCCCAACAATGGTAGTATTCTTATTGATAATCATTTGCCACATAAACGTGAGGTAGCTCTATGTAAGGAAATATTTTTGCTTTCAGAGGAGATGCCAGAAGTTCATCTAACGATAGAGCAGTTTGAGAAAATCAATTCAGTATTCTATCCTAAATTCTCAAAAGAACAATTTGCTACTTATTTAGCAGAGTTTGAGATAACAGATACTAAACAGCGTATTAGCAAACTTAGTTTGGGGACAAAGAAGAAAGTATTTATCGCCTTCGCTTTGGCATGTAATACTAAATATTTATTAATGGACGAGCCAACTAATGGTTTGGATATACCAACTAAATCTTGTCTGCGTAAGTTGTTAAGATTGAATATGAGCGAGGATAAACTTATTATGATAAGTACTCATCAAGCAAGAGATTTGCAAAACATTTTGGACGCAATAATAATTATTGACCAAACGAACACACTACTAGACAAAGACAACGAAGAGATTACCAAGAAATTATATTTTGGTATTGAGACCGGAGAAGAAAATCCACAAGATATCTTATATAAGGAGTCTTCTATTGCAGGTAATCAAATCGTAAGATTGAATACTATGGGAGAGGAGAGTAATTTGGACGTAGAATTGCTATTCAATGCTGCCTTTGAGAGTAAAGATTTATTCAAACAAATATTTAATAAATAAGGAGGAAGAGAGGAAATGAATAGAAGTTTTAGTTTTATTAGAATAATAGATATTCTAAAAAGAAAATTTGTTACAAATCGAAAGATATATTTAATATTTCTAACAATATTCTTTTTTATTGATTTGTTTATGTGTTTTGTGTATTCCTCAATGCGTCTTACTAATGAGGCAATTGCTACTAGTACTATAAGTTTTTCGCCATCTTTTGATACACTTGTAGTAGTTATTATGGCAGGTATTATTCCTTTCTTGGAATTAAGCAATAGAAACAATAGGATATTTGAGTTATTATACCCAGCTTCACAAAAAGAAAAGTTTATAGTAGAGTTGTTTGTTTGCTTTGTTCTTATTCCGACGGTTATCCTTCTTGTTGATATGATTGCTATGTTTTTAGGGGCAGAGTTCTGTAAGTTAGTGTATCCAAATGCTCTTATAAATATGAATTTTTCTCTCTCGGGGACGCTATTTTCTTCTCTTTCTGCATTCTTTTTAAGGATTTTGTTGGCTATGTCTATTTCTTTCTTTGGTTCTGTTCTATTTAAGAAATATAGATTAGTTAAGATTTGGACTATTGTTGGTAGTATATCATTTGTTTTGCTAATTATGGTTACGATATATGTTGTCCAAAAGGTAAGTAATAATACGGATGTTTTTCCTTATAGTTATATTACCGAGCCACTACAAGATAGCAATGGCAATTGGGTTACTAAACAAGTCTTGTATTATAATGGCGAGAGATTAGATAGAGTGCCGTGGTTTCTTAGTAATGTATTTTGGAATATTGTAATCTCTGTAATGAGTTTGGCATTCTTGGTTAGTAGTTGGTTTGTATACAAGAAAAAAACAATTTAGATTATGTTACATAGTGGAGATAAGCCTATATTTATTCAACTTGCCGAGGTAATAAAGAATAGAATCCTTAACGATTCCCTACTAATAGACGCCAAGATACCTTCCGTTAGGGACTTGGCAGCAGAGTTTGAGGTCAATAATAATACTTCTATGCACGCTATTGAGAAACTTGCCTTAGAGAATATTGTATATCAAAAGCGAGGTCTTGGTTATTTTGTTACAAAGCAAGCCAAACAGATAATAGAGAAACAACGTAGGGAACAATTTACAGAATCTTTTTTGCCGATATTGAAAAAAGCAATGAAGGAGTTGAATATCAGTAAGGAGGATTTAATAAATATGTTATAATAAAGAATAGAAATTATTTTTCTATAGAGATGAATTTTTCTTAAGCAATCATTTTACTATATTTTTCAGAAGAGACAAAGTTAGGATAATTACTTTGTCTCTTTCTTTTGTTGTTTCGTTTTTTATATTATCACATATCGTTAGAATAATATCTGATATTATTCGAATAACTACTTATAATATTTTAATAACTACTTATAATATTTTAATAACTACTTATAATATTTTAATAACTACTTATAATATTTTAATAACTACTTATAATATTTTAATAACTACTTATAATATTTTAATAACTACTTATAATATTTGAATAAGTACTGATATTATTCGAATAAAGTGGAGTGTTATTCAGAGAAAAGCACTCTCTTTTTGAATGACTAATATATCTATTTTTATTAATACGCAAGTTGTCAAAATGATATCACATATTACCAAAATAAAATCAAATTTCATCCCAATGAAATTTGATTTTATTGTATCAATAAATACGTACAATGATTCTATAACACTACACTTGCCGTAATGAATGGAGATAATGAATTTATTCTCGCTTTATCAGGCAATTGCAAATCAAGATTATCTACCTTTTTATTATCATTAAAGAGATAAACATTGGAATGTAAGCCAAATCCAATTCTTATATTATTGAATGGAGAGAAATAGACCGTTGTAGTAAGGGCTCCTTTCACACCATTCTTTGTATAATCATAATCGGTTGCTTGATATGTAAACTCATTCTTGTATCTTGCCCAAGAAACTTCGGCGGATATATCTAATGAGATATTATTACCCCATTTAAGAAAATAACCTGTCAACACACCTATTGATAAGAGAGATATATCTTCATTAGAGGGGGTTGTTAGAAATGTATTCCCGTATGTAATTCCATAAAAAGATCCAAGACCTTTGTTTGTAAGACTATCCGTATCACTAAGTACGTATCTAACATTAGCTCCTATGGAAGTATTGCTAAGCATACTTTTTTGAGGATTTGATCCAAGGATGCTTAAATCCGAAGAATAAAACATTTCGTTGTAGAACATAGCTTGAAAGTCTACTTTTCTTTGCATTTTGAAATTCTGTGCAAACGCATTTCCGCCTACGGTAACTAAAATTTTACCAAAGCGACGAATAAATTTTTTGATAACGTTTTCATGGTAACTAACCTTTTGTCTTTGTTAACTAAATATTTGATTTTGCAAAAGTATAGCATTTTTTTTTAATATAAGAAAATTTTTAATAGAAAAATTGGAGAATAAGGGTTAATCGATAAAATTAATGTTTTTTGAGACTTGTGTTAATGTTTCTGTTGTAGTTTGTTAATATCTGTTTGCACTATATATCGGCATAAAAGGGGAAGAATCCTCGCTTTTATGCCGAAAGGTTAAACTATTATCGTTAGTTTAAAAGGTTGTAAATTTTCTACTATGTGTTATAATTTTAGGCGGAAAGTAAATATTAAATTATTTAAGGCTGTATTTGGTAATCCCCATTCTGATTCTGGATCTTGTTTGTCCAAAGTAGGAGCATAATTCAATTGGAAACCATATTGTTTATACCAAAAAGTAAGACCAAAAGGTAAGGTAAGATTAACCCAAGAACCACTATACTGACCATAATCAAATGTTATTATATCACAACCAAGGTTAAGATTTGCACTTAAAGATATTTTATTTCTTTGATAGAAATAATATTCAACACCAATAAATCCCATAAAGTCAGTTGATGTAGTATGTAGATCATCTTTAGCTGCATAATCTTTACCCATAACACTTTTTAATCCGATATTATATGCGAATTTATTAGCAAAGAAATATTCGAGATTTATTCCAAAGCCGACTTGCAATAGCTTGATATGGTCATAGTTTAAGGCATATAAACTCGGTACTGAAGATAAATAATCATTCATAGCACCCATGTCGGTTGCATACGTGAAAGGGATAGAAAACTCAAATCCTACAGAATTTTTGTTAGTATTAACTCTATTACTTTGTGCCATAGCACACCAACCAATGCTTAAAAGCATTATTAATGCAAAAATCTTTTTCATTCTAATATCCTCCTATTTTTTATTGATTGTTGGAATTATTGTCACCATTACCATCACCGTATGAAATAGAGATGGTTGTATGTCCTTCATCGTCTGTCTCAATCTCAACTTGAGCGTCTCCATTTTCTACGTCTTTTTCGGCGACTAAACCACTAACAAGGGTTGCACCTATTACAGTACCATTAGGTCTAAGTAGAGATCCAACTAAACCTCCAATTGCATCACCGAGCAAAAGACCCCAAAAAGAATATTGAGGACCTGGTGTATTTGGATTATAACGATCAAATTCGCCATCATAAGTTAACCAAAACTGCATAGAATGTCTAAAAATAGATGTAAATGCTAAAACAGATTTCATTTCTTGTGCGGGAATGTTGATAGAACCTGTTAGTATGCTATCTTCCACACTTACTATATATCTATAGTAATTACCATAAGGTATATGAGGATTATTAATAGACATCGAAACAGAGTGAAGGATAATGTTTTTGACTACAGATTTAGTTTGAGTAGATAGATTTTGTCTATCGATATAACTAAAGAAACAATTTCTGTCTTCTGTAGCTGTGAGCATATCATTTACTAACCCACTTGTCCAAGAAGGGACATATTCGCCAAAACGTGCAGCTGTTTCAGAATAGAAACTGAGCAATTCATTATAACGACCAGTGAAAGAATAACTGTTTTGTTGTTCGTAAGTTGCTCTTGCTGATAATAACCTATACAATAGAGTGTTATGTCTCGATCCTATTGTATCGTAAGGATTAGCCGAATTTGAAGGAGTTGTTAGCGTAGTTTTATACCCAAAGGTATCGCTTTCTTTCATCTCTTTATTTTCATTACAAGCAATGAAAATAGCTGACGTTACTGCTAACGTAGATAGCCACAACGCTACCTTTTTTGAAATATTTGTCATGGTATTATAAATTTGTAGTTCTGCAAATAATTTCCAGTTTTTCACAACTATGCAACCTCATTATGAAAAACTATTTTGCAAAATTATATATTTTTTTCTGAAATTGCAAATAATTTTATGGTTTTTTTGTTCTATTAGTCGTAATTTGTCTACTTTTTGGGAATAAACCACGAGAAGACGACTAAAAAAAGGGTTAATGGACAAAATTGATGGTAAAATCTTTGTAACAATCTAATAAATATGGTAGTTACAACGTTTTAAACTCATGGGAAAATATTCGGCGTATGGGTCATTTTGCGTGTTTTTTTTTATCTAACATTAGCACCTATATGAGAAGACGACTAAAAAACAAAGAAAAAGGAGTAGAAAAGAGAAAAAGAAAATGGTGAAATACCACATAAGTATTTCACCATTTAGATTATTAATCAATTATTATTGCTAACGCTTGATTACTTTTTGATTAAGGTTTGAGTCTTTGTAATATTGTTGTTTACTACTCGTATGTAATAAACACCTGCTGGTAAAGACTCAGTAGAAATCGTTATAGATGATTGATTAACAGAATAAATATCCTTAAATACTACTCTACCATTAACATCTGTAAGAATGATATTAGCATCCTCCATTAGACCATTAATTTCTAATGTTGCATTAGTAGTCGTTGGGTTAGGATAAGTAAGAATATTTACAATGTTTTCAACATCTGTTAAACCACTTGGCTCGGTAGTGAAAGATTTAACTGTACCCTTGAAAGTACCTTTATCTGTTACTACGTATGCTTGATATTCGTAAGTAGTTTCAGGTGTTAAACCATCTATATTTACACTCATTAGACCAGAAGACTCTATTGTTGCCTCTACATCAATCCATTCGCTATCACCCATTTGTCTGTAATTGAAACCAGATTTAGTGATCGTGTTGCCATTAACACTAACAACGGCATTCAATGTAGCAGTAGTCTCGCCTGCGGTTGCGTTGTTGGTTGTAACAACAGGGTCTTGATCTCCGGTTGCCTCTGCGTTGGTTGTACCAGTTATAGTTGCCCAATCAGAAACCTCATTGCCACAATTAGAACGTACCTTCAAAGAGTAAGTAGTAGAAGGTGTTAGGTTAGCAAATGTGAATATTGTCTGTTGAGTTGTTTGAACAGTCTCATCGTTTATTTGTACATCGTAAGCTGTAGCATCACCTGACCAAGATAATGTCAAAGAGTTAGAAGTAGGTACTACCTCTAAATTAGTAGGAGCATTACATGGAGCAGGAGTATCTTCCAAAGTAGTAAATGTTGTTGTTGCCCAATCGGAAGTAGTTGTGCCACAATTAGAACGTACCTTAACGGTGTAAGTAGTATTAGCGGTTAAACCGGTGAATTGTTTGCTTGTAGTAGTAACCGTCTCTACTGCGTTGTTGTTTAATTGAACATCGTAAGAAGAAGCAGTACCAACCCAAGAAACTGTTGCAGTGGTTTGAGCAATATTACTTGCAGTTAAAGATGTAGGTGCTACACAAGGATTAGCAGGGGTAGTAGTGTCAGAAGAATTGTTGAATACTTTTAATGCACTAATCTCTATTCCATCCGCATCAATATTGTAATCTGACCAACGAAGATTCAATTGATATGTTGCTGATTTGTTAGGTAATGCTATTGTATCAACTGCATCTGTAACAAGAGTATTATAAGATTTTAATTCCGTCCAATTATCTGTGCTATCAGCACGATATAAGACTGTTAGGGTATTAACAATATTAGAAGACATATAATCTTTTAATGTATATGTTAATGTAACTGCAGGTGCTGTAACATTAGATATATCCAATGTAGGAGTATAGATATCGTCAGGATCAGGACTATATTTTCCATATTCGTGTACTAATGCAGTGCCATATATATCCCAATCAGATGCGTTATCCATAGTCCAGCAATCAATAGAAGTCAAGTCAGCGTTCCAAGCAGAAGTATTAGTAACTGTTATAGTACCGCAAGCAGTAGTAAAGGTTGCCGTTGTAGTTTCTGTAGTAGAACCATCATCGCAAACACTTTGTACGCTAACTTTGTATGTAGTTGTAGCAGAAAGACCTGTAACCGTATAAGTATGTGCTTGAATATTAGTTTGAGATACAACAACTTGATCTCCATTCTTAACTGTTAGATTGAATTTGGTTGCAGTAGAAGTCCAAGTAATAACAGCACTATTCTCTGTTATACTATCTACTGTTACGTCATTAGGCTCTTGACAAGCAGGAGTTAAACAAACTTCCAAATTATCAACCGCATAATAATACCAAGAAGAACTTATACTAGGATCGTTGTGACGGAATGCTAAACGAGCGTTAGTTACTCCGGACAATTGTGTTGCGTAAGTATTCAAATCAATCTTGTGTAACGTCCAAGTCGTTTCTGTATTAGGGAAAGAAGTCAATACAACGAATGTAGATGAATCTGTAACGTCTGTAATATAACCTAATTCCAAATCACCAGAACTAGTACTACTTTCTGATTTAGAATAGAACTTAACTCTTAATTCAGATAGGTCATTAGTAAATTCTGGCAAAGCAATCATTGGTTGAGTACAGTATGAACTTGCCTTTAGTACAAGAGAATAACTACCTTCGTATTTGTAAGTATTTATTCCACTTAAATTAGAGCTAGTACTTTCTACAACTTTTGTCCAGCAAAGAGGAGCCTCGTTAATAGTACCATTTTCGAAATCTTGTGTATAGGTATCATCATTAGTAATAGTTATCGCTGTACAAGTAGTAGCGAAAGTAATTGTATCAGAAATAGGGTTGCCTTCTTCTGCATCAGAGCATTCACCTTCTATATATACTTCGTAAGTAGTAGAAGAAGATAAGCCACTTAATGTAACAGTAGTGTCAGAATTAACAGAAGATGTTTCTTCCCAAGTATCACTATTTTCGTCTTTGTACTTAATAATCCAAGAAGTAACACTCTCGCCACCTTGTGTCCAAGAAAGAGTTGCTCCATCGGTAGAAATATTAGATATTTCCAAATTCTTTGCAGGAGGACAAGCAGGTATCTTACCTAAGGTAACATCGTCTATATACCAACTATAAGCATAAGTAGTAGGATTTGTATGTTTGATAACTACATAGTATGTATTTGAAGAAGAAGTGCCTTGATAAGAATCAAAATCTATTTCTCTTTTCTGCCAAATAGAATAAGTTGTCCATTCAGTTGCAGTTATCTCATTAATCATAGTGAAAGTAGAAGAATCTGATAAATCAGTTTGGATACCAACTTGTAATGTACCATACGTGGTAAAGGTACCAGTAGGTCTTACATACATTGTTAATCTCAAAGCAGAGATATCGCCTTCGTATGGTTGTAACGCGATAGCGGTATTGTTATATGCAATACGCAAAGAATTAGAACTAGAATATGAAGACACACTAGAAACTTCTGGATAATATGCAGAAGTTCCTGATACTTTAGTCCAACAAGAAGGAATAGTACTTGTTGTTTCGTTATCGAAGTTTGTTTCGTAAGGTAAATCCTCTTCTGTTAGTGAAACGCAAGGAGTAGTAAATGTAGCAGTTGTTGTCGGTGTTAGAGTGTTATCCGAGCAAATACCTGTAATAGATATTGTATAAGTTGTATTAGGAGTTAGTTCATATAGATCATATTGTGTGGTAGAGTATCCGGTCTCATTTGCTATCTCGGTATCGTCTTCGTCCTTAACAACTATATTGAATGAGGATGCATCAGAAGTCCAAGTAATAGAAGCAGAAGAAGACTCTGGGCTAACTACTACGTCATTAGGTTCTTGACAAGCAGGTATCAAAAGAACCTCTAAATCATCTACTGCATAATAATACCAAGAAGAAGTCAAAGTAGGATCATTATGACGGAATGCCAAACGTGCGTTAGTTACCTCTGATAATTGTTCCTCGTAAGCATTCAAATCAATCTTGCGTAACGTCCAAGTATTGTCCGTATTAGGGAAAGAAGTTAAGACAACGAATGTAGATGAATCTGTAATGTTTGTAATATAACCAAATTCCAAATCACCAGAACTAGTAGTATTTTCTGATTTAGAATAGAACTTAACTCTTAATTCTGATAATGAATTAGAGAACTTTGGCAAAGCAATCATTGGTTGAGTACAAGCAGGACTTGCTTTCATTACTAAACTCTTACTACCTGAATTTTTAGTGTACGTACTTGCACCACTAAAAGTATTTCCAGAAGTAGCCTCTATAACTTTTGACCAACAATCAGGAACCTTACTTTCATCTGTACTTTCGAAATCTTGAGTATATGTATATTCATCTGATATTGTTATACCATTATCATCACATTCAGTTTTGAATGTAATAGGAGAAGTAGAAGGTTGATCACCTGTACAATTAGTTTGAATATATACAGAATAGTTAGTTTGAGGAGTTAAATCTAGAATCTCTATTGTAGTGTCATTAGCTACAAGGGATTGATAATCTTCTTCACTTTCTGCTTTGTAAAATACTGTCCAAGAATCACTTTCGTCTGGTTGTGTCCAAGAGATAGTTAAACTAGTACCTGTAATACTTGTAGCCGTAATATTAGTAGCCTCCGCACAAGAAGGAATAACCTCTAATTTTACGTCGTCTATGTACCAAGCATAACCACTATTATATGGTTCGGTATGTTTGATAACTACATAATATGTAGCGGAAGCATCTGCCTCAATACTATCAAAAGGAATGATTAATTTCTCGTATGCGGATGAAGCCCAGTCTGTAGCATTATAAACCTTAACAGATTGGTAAGTAGTAGCGTCTGATAAATCAGTTTGAACACCTATCTCTAATGTTCCGTATGAAGAACTATTATAACCTGGTTTTGCTTGTAAGGATAATTGTAAAGCAGATATATCTCCTTGATATGGTTTAATAGCCGCACTACAATTGTAGTACATATAGAAATCTTTGCTACCTTCGTATGCTGAATAAGTATAAACTCTTGGATATGTTCCATAACTAGTTGTATATGTTTGAATAGCTGTCCAACAAGCAGGAATCTCTCCTGAGGTCTCGTTTTCGAAGTCCATTGTATAAGGTAAATCATCTGCTGTTAGAGCAGGGCAAGGAGTTTTGAATGTTATAGGGTTGGTTGCTATTGTAGAATCATTATCACAAACAGCCTCAACATAAACACTATATGTCTTGCTATCCTCAAGAGTAAGGTCGTAAGACATCTCTGTTAGGTTACTTACTTCTGTATAATTTTCTTCTGTTGATTCTTTGTAATAAAGATTCCAAGTGGTAACTTCGCCACCTTGTGCCCAAGAAATAGTAGCAGAAGAAGTAGTTATGTTACTTGCTGCTAATCCTTGAGGTTTGATACAAGAAGGAATCTCTTGTAAAGTAACATCGTCTATATATACATAAGCATAATCATCACTAGATATTCTTATAGCAATATATCCGCCTTGTCCTTGATAAGAAGACAATGGGAATTCGTACAATGTGTATGAACTCGTTAAATCTGTACTATCAACAACTACGAAAGTAGATTTGTTCGTAGGATCGGTCATTACACCGATAGCCAAAGTAGCATCATTATAAGAAGAACTATTTATTGCGTATAAAGAAATTTGTAGAGTATTTATTGGTGCATTCTCAACATCAACAAATGGTAATATACCATAAGGAGTAGTATATGCAGAGAAATACAAACAAGTGTCTCCACTATGAGCATAATAAGAAGAACCATATGCGTGTGGATAAGATCCTAATTTTTGCCAACAAGAAGGTAATTTATAATAGGATGAAGTAGTTGCTACATTATTAGAATCGAAATCCCAAGTATAAGGCAAATCTTGTAGAGTTAAGCCAACACAAGGAGTAGTAAAGGTTATTACAGAGGTAGTAGGATAACTACTTTCGTCCGCTCCACAAACAGTTGCAACATAAATAGAGTATGTAGTTTGAGGCTCTACGTCCATAGTATAAGTTGTGTCGGTTAATTCATCTGTTGCAGTATAAGACTCGTCTGCATCTGTCTTGTAATATAATATCCAAGAAGAAGCATCGTCTGGTTGAGACCAAGTAATAACAGCAGTAGATGAAGTAGCATTAACTTGAACATCCATAGCCTTATTGCAAGAAGGAGGATTCTCTTCATTATATACTTCTACATTATAAAGATAAGCGTATGAAGAACCCATATTAGCTATTTTTATTTGATATGTAGAAGACGCATTAGATAAAGCAATAAGATCTGTAACAGTATCACTTGCTATATCCAAAGTATAAATATCAGACCAATCATCGTCAGCAGATGCACGAGAATAAACTTTTAGTTGAGAACTTGTGTTTCTATGTTTAATCTTCAAATAAGGAGTTGTTACACTTTCTATATCTAATGTAGGAAGTATCAAATCAGAACTAGAAGATGTGTATAGATATCCACCAGAATAAGTAGAGTAACTCCAATCATTCTTGGTCCAACAATACAAACCATCATAAGAAATATTTACAACGAAAGGATTCTCGTCGGTTACTTCTGTTGCACTACATTGTGTTTTGAAATAATAAGTTGTAGTTTTAGGTTTATAACCTTCACAATCGGTTACAATATAGAAGTTATACGTAGTTTGTGCTTCTAAATTTATTAACTCTACCAAAGTATCCGAAGCGATTTCGTATAAAGTATCTGTATCACCATCTTTCCAATAATAGATAGTCCAATCTGTAGTCTCATCACCTGCAGTCCAAGAAATAGTTGCACTCTCGGCAGTAATAGTATCTGCTTTGATATCTTGTGCAGCGATACAATTAGGTGTGTGCTCCAAAGTAATATCACTTAAAGACCATGCATAACCCCAGTTACTAGGTTCTGTATGTTTGATAACAACATAATATGTCTCTACATCGTCAGATAATTCATAATCAGTAAAAGGAACTTCTTGCTTTTTCCAACTAGAACTACTATAACTTGTTGCAGCAATTGATTTTATGGAAGTATATGTGCTATCATTCGTTAAATCAGTCATAATACCAACCTCTACTGTACCGTATGAAGTAGTATTACTACCAGGTTTTGCAAGGAAGGATAATTGTAAAGCACTAATATCTCCAGTATATCCATTCAAAGCAACAGCGTTATTATAGTACATATATAAATAGCCAGAGGTATTAAGATATGGATAGTTAGTATTTGTAGTATTTAGTCTTGTCCAACAAGAAGGAAGTTTGCCATAGCCAGTCTCTTCTTGAGTAGGGTCCATTATGTAAGGAATATTATCCTCCGTTAAGAAAACGCAAGCAGTTTTGAAAGTAACAGTTTTCCAAGAAGAATAAAAATCAGAAGAGCAAACATTACGCACTCTTAAAGTATAATTAGTATTTGCTGTTAGTTCAGTAAGTTCTACCATAGTATCAGATACAGAATTGATATCTGCACCTGTAGAATCCCATTCCTCAGAAGCAAGTTTCAATTGATATTGATAACCAGTAGATTCTTCTACTTCTGACCACCAAACATTAACGTTTTCTGCATCGATAACAGAATCTTGTAGATTTTTTACAGAATAGCAATATGAACCACTACCGCCAATATAAGTAATTTGGGTATTAGGTTTGTAATTATTTGTAGAAGTAGCGAACGAATTAGAATTAATAGATACAGTTGTATCTGGTTTAGTGTAGTCTTTTAGACCTAAAAATGCATTATCGGTAGATGTGGTATAATAAACATACGAACCACATTCGCCAGAAGTAGTACAACCCTCACCTTCTATAAGTACAATAAGATTATTTCCTCCGTACGAATAAGGTGTAGTAAATTCAATTGTGTACCAAGCATTAGATGTAACGGTACCAACTTCTCCATCGTAGACAAGAGTAGCATCTTGTTTCAACTCCGTCCAAGTAGAAGAACCGCTCAATTCGTCAGCCTCTTTTAAGTAGACTTTCATTGATGCTCCGCTTGTACTACTTGCGGAGGCAACTTGGTAAGCAATACTTGTAATAGATGCTCCACTTGATAGACCCTCTAATTCATCTGTAGGGTACATAACAGCGGAGTAATGATAACCATAATAACCAGGAAGAACGCCCTTATTAGTGTTAAGAGTGCTTTCACCGATGGTTATGGTCTCTTGTGAATAACCGCTTATGCTAAGAAAGACAGCAATAAGCAAACTTAAAAGTGTTTTTTTCATTGTGTAAAATATAT
Source organism: uncultured Eubacteriales bacterium (assembly GCA_963627985.1). Taxonomy (GTDB): domain Bacteria; phylum Bacteroidota; class Bacteroidia; order Bacteroidales; family P3; genus Scybalousia_A. Next base: position 393 of record CAVGDP010000016.1, on the reverse strand, counting down.
TAATTGAACATTTAATTTTATTTCTTAAAAGAGATTATCGTTATACTTTGTAATCGTTTTCAGGTGCAAAGTTCTTAAAATTTATTTATAACACCAAATAATTTTACAGAAAAACGCAAAGTTGTTTTATCTATCTTTATTTAATTTACTAAAATACAATAAAAAAACATTTCGCATTTTTTCTCTAAATAATAGATAGAAAAGCAAAGATTAGTAGACAAAATAAGGATTTAGTAAGTTATAATTAGAAAGAATTTACCTATAAAGTAAGAATAATTCCGAAAAGGGGAAGCACCCGAATAGAGTAAAAAGAATTATTAGTGTGTGCTAAAATATATTTATTTAGATATAACTAATTTATTTTCAGTAAAATTTCCAAAGGTAATAATATTC
>CAVGDP010000015.1:0-5882 GCA_963627985.1 uncultured Eubacteriales bacterium | reverse complement strand
AATACTTATTTGAATAACTTCAATACTTATTTGAATAACTTCAATACTTATTTGAATAACTTCAATACTTATTTGAATAACTTCAATACTTATTTGAATAACTTCAATACTTATTTGAATAACTTCAATACTTATTTGAATAACTTCAATACTTATTTGAATAAAATGTGATCTTATTCGAATTTCTATTTCTTTGAACTGTTCTATATTACTACTTCACAAAATATTAATCTTGTCTATCATATAGAATCTAATAGTCTCTTTCATCAAAACTATTCTACAAGACAAACAAGGACAACCTACCCATATAGAATAAGTTATCCTTATCTTTAATAATCTATTAATGTGTTTGAATACTTAACGAAAAAGTTTATTCAAAGTCTGGCTTATATGAACGTATGAAATCAATAGATTTATGTATTAATTCATACATAACTTCATCGTTCTCAACGAAATGAACACACTTGCGATATTCATTAACAAAGTTCTCAATCTTTGGAGAAGACTTCATACCAGTCATTTTTTTGCGAAAATCCAACGCTTGTGTTGCATTAAACAATTCTATTGCCAAAACTCTCTCGGTATTATTAACTACTTTGTATGTTTTAGTTGCGGCGTTGGAGCCAAATGATACATGATCCTCTTGACCTTGCGAAGAGTCTATCGTATCAACAGAGTTAGGCATACATAACATTTTGTTTTGGTTAACAATACTTGCAGCAGCATATTGAGGTATCATAAAACCACTATTAACACCTGGTTTTGCAACAAGGAATGAAGGTAAATCTCTCTTTGCTCCTATTAATTGATAAGTTCTTCTTTCAGATATTGAACTCAATTCACTAACTGCAATAGCCAAGAAATCCAAGTTTATAGCCAATGGCTCTCCGTGGAAATTACCTGCAGATATTACCATATCTTCATCTGGAAATACTGTCGGATTGTCTGTTGCGGAATTAATTTCTGTCGTAATTATATCGGCAACATGATTAATTGCATCCTTACATGCACCATGTACTTGCGGAACACAACGGAAAGAATAAGGATCTTGTACATGCTCTTTATGGCGTTTTATTAATTCGCTACCATCTAATAGATTTCTTATACGGCGAGCAGTAGTCAATTGTCCTTTGTGTGGTCTTACCAAATGAACATTATCATAGAATGGTTCTATTCTACCATCGAAAGCCTCCAATGATACAGTCATAATAAGATCCGCCATTTTGGAAAGTTTCTTTGCCTTGATAATGTTATACATAGCAAATGCTCCCATAAATTGTGTACCATTCAAAAGAGCCAAACCTTCTTTGCTTTGCAACTCTATTGGTTGCCAATTCATAATCTTATTCAACTCCGCTCCACTAATTCTCTTTCCTTGATAATCTACTTGTCCTAAACCAAGTAATGGCAAACACATATTTGCTAATGGTGCTAAGTCGCCACTTGCTCCTAATGAACCTAACTGATAAACAACAGGGAAAATATCATTATTAAAGAAATCAACTAATCGTTGTACTGTTTGAAGTTGTGTTCCCGAATTACCATAAGATAAAGATTGAATCTTGTTCAATAACATCAATTTAACTATCTGATGAGGCACCTCTTCACCGCAACCACATGCGTGAGACATTACAAGATTCTTCTGTAATTGAGATAATTGTTCCTTACTAATAGAAATATTACACAAAGAACCAAAACCGGTTGTAACTCCATAGATAGGTTCTTTCTGTGTTTTCATTTTATTATCAAGGTATTCGCGACATTTTGTAATACGTTTCTTTGCTTCTTCGCTCAATTCCAAACGAATACCCTTTTCCATAATCTCACTTACTCTATCCAAAGTAAGTAATTCAGGTGAAATATGATGAATTTCCATTATCTTATAAATTTTATATTTTATTTCTTTTTTGTTATTTGAATACCGAACGACAAAATCCCTAATCTAATAGATAGTTATACGTTAGCGTATTCTATTATAAATTCTTGTATGCTTCCAAATCGCCCTCGGAGAAATTCATAATGAAAGCTTTTCTTTCTTTGATTTTTTCCTCTGCCATTTTGGTCATTATCTGTGCAGAAGAATAGAACATATCATCTCTATTGGCGTCAATAATAAGTAGATGTGCCATAATCAAATAACCAGCAATCTCTACCATACGGCGAGAATTTAATTCGAAAGCTTCACTTGTAGATCCAAAACTCTCAATCTTTGCAAAACATTGCTCATAATCTGCTCTCAATTCAGACAAAAGACTTCTCATCTTATCGAATTTATTATCTACTGGAATTTGCTCATATTCTTTTATTCTATTGAGATAACCTCCTTGTATAACTCCTCTTATTGCCGATACAACTTGCAATTGCGATGTTCCTTCATATATAGTTAAGATCCTTGCATCTCTATAATAACGTTCGCATGGATAATCTTTCATAAACCCTGAACCACCATAAACTTGTATACAGTCATACGTATTTTGATTTGCGTATTCTGAAGAGAATAATTTCAACAGTGGAGTTAATATATCTGCTAAACGAGAATATTTTTTGAGTGTTTGTTTTTCTTCTACCTCTAATTTTCTTTCTCTTGATATATCTTCATAGATTTTGTACATATCTACTGCTCTTGCTGTCTCGTATAACAAAGCTCTTGTAGCATCTGTTTTAGCTCTCATATTAGCTAACATCTCTCTTACTTGCAAGAAATTAATTATAGGTTTACCAAATTGTTCTCTTTCTTTTGCATATTGCAATGCTTGACGATAAGCAGCCTCTGACAAACCAACTGATTGTGCTCCTACGCCTAAACGAGCTCCGTTCATCAAAGACATGGTATATTTTATTAAACCTAATTTTCTCTCTCCTACCAAATAAGCCTTTGCATTAGTGAATACAAGTTCTGCAGTTGGGGAACCATGTATACCAAGTTTGTTCTCTGTTCTTCTTATTGTTACTCCGCCGTCTTTTCTTTCGTGTATAAAATAAGAAAGTCCTCTACCATCTACTGTTCCTTCCTCACTACGAGCCAAAACTAATTTAATATCAGCATCTCCATTAGTAATAAAACGTTTAACACCGTTCAAACGCCAACAATTATCTTTCTGATCGAATGTTGCTTTCAATCTAACACTTTGCAAATCGCTACCAGCATCTGGTTCTGTTAAATCCATAGAGAAAGTATATCCCTTATTGACCAATGGTAAGTAAGTACTTCTTTGCTCTTCGTTACCAAATTCGTAAATAGTCTCTGCACAATCTTGCAATCCCCAAATATTAGCAAAACCACAATCACCCCTGGAAACAATTTCGGCAGCCATAACGTAAGGTACGTAAGAAAAATTCAAACCTTCGTATTTGCGTGGTAAAGATAAACCATAAACACCTGCATCTGTTAATACTTTATGGTTTTCTTTCGTTCCATCGGCATAGATTATTGCATTGTCTTCTATTCTTACTCCTTGCAAATCTACACTTTCGGCATTAACATCCAAAACCTCACCAGTTATTTCACCAATTAGTGATAATACTTTATTATATGAGTCCTTTGCGTCCTCTAAATTTTTTGGTGCGGTATCAAACTTACCATAATCTCTAAAATCTCTCTCTTTCAGCCTAATAATTTCATCCATTAAAGGATTATCTAATTGAAATTCTAAAGCCTTATTATCATCAAAAAAATTAGCCATAATTTTATTTTTCTTTAATGGATTATTTACTATTCTTTTTATAATATTCTATCAATTTTGGTACTACTTCAAAAGCATCTCCTACAATAGAATAATCTGCTATTGCGTTCAATGGAGCGTTAGCATCTGTATTGATAGAAATAATTTTTGAACTCTCTGCCATACCTGCTCTATGCTGAACGGCACCACTAACTCCGCAACCAATATATAGTTTTGGTCTTACCGTAACACCTGTTTGTCCTATTTGGCGTTCGTGTTCTATCAAACCACTATCTACTGCTGCACGAGTAGCTCCTACTTCTCCTCCCAATGTGTCGGCCAATTGTCTTAATAACTCAAAACCATTTGGTCTGCTACTCATACCATATCCTCCGCAAACAATAATTTGAGCACCTTTGATATTAACCTTTTGAGCTTCTATCTCACGAGAAAGTATTTCTATGCAAAAATCCGAGTCTTTTACGTAATTCTGCACCGGTATACGCGAAAATTCACCAGTGTAATTCTTATCGTAAATTTCTTTTTTCATAACACCTTCTCTTACCGTTGCCATTTGTGGACGTGTATTCGGATTTACAATCGTTGCTATGATATTACCTCCAAAAGCAGGACGAATTTGATACAATAAGTTGTCTATTACTTTATTGTTTTTCTTATCTTCATATTCTCCTATCTCCAAAGAAGTACAATCTGCCGTAAGTCCACATCTTAAATACGAAGCAACTCTGGGTGCTAAGTCTCTACCAATGGACGTTGCCCCAAATAAACAAATCTGTGGCTGTTTTTCTTCTATTAATTTGGTAACAATAGAGAAATGAGGAAGCGTACTATAAGGGAATAACCTTTCATCTTCTGCATAATTGATTACATCCACACCGTACGGATACAATGTAGTCTCTAATTCTCTTACTTGATGCCCGCAAATAATTACTTCAAGTTTTACTTTTAATTGATTTGTCAATTTTCTTGCTTTGGAAATCAATTCCAATGATACATCGGCTATATAATTCTCTTCTGTAATTTCGCAATATACAAATACGTTATTCATTTTCTATCCTATTATATGTCCATTAATAAGTTCTTTAACCAATCCATCTATATTCTCATCCGTAGGTTCAATCGTTACGTTATCCTTATGAGTAAGCACAACACTATCAATTTTCTTTACCTTTGTAGGTGAGCCAGATAGACCCAATCTATCATCTTGGGCATCTATATCCGTAGCAGACCAAATTCTTACCTCTGCATTCTTGTAAGCCATTAATCTTTTTGCGTTGTAGAAACGAGCATTTTTGGCAGACGAATGAACAGTAATCAATACAGGATAATGAGATTTAACTATCTCTACACCACGTTCCAAACGTCTTTTTATTGTAATATCTTTATCATTTATATCTACTAATTCCTCTGCATACGTAATTTGAGGAATTTCTAATTTCTCTGCTGTTTGTGGACCAACTTGAGCCGTATCTCCGTCAATTGCTTGTCTTCCACCAAATACAATATCAACATGTCCTAACTTCTTAACAGCCTGTGCTATTGCGTATGAAGTAGCCAATGTATCCGAGCCGGCAAGTTTTCTATCCGAAATTACTATTCCGTCATCTGCACCTCTAAACATAGCATCTCGTACAATTTGAGCTGCTCTATCGGGTCCCATTGTAACTATTGTAATATGTGTATCTTTTATTTGGTCTTTGATTGTCAAAGCCATTTCCAAAGCATTCAAATCCTCAGGATTGAATATTGCAGGTAAAGCTTGTCTATTAACTGTACCTTCTGCAGTCATTGCATCCTTACCTACGTTTCTCGTATCTGGTACTTGTTTTGCCAGTACTACTATTTTCAAACTCATTTATAATTTAGTTTTAGTTTGTACTATTGTATTAAAAACTTTTAAGAGTGCAAAATTAAAACATTTTTTTCTTATATAACATTTTTTTCTCAAAAACTATTCTTTTTTGTCTTGTACTTCTTTAATAATCAACTTATCTCCATAAGAAAAACCCTATCTTATAGATAAAAAGTCAGAGACAAAATGTTCTATTTTCCCTATAAGGTCTTTTTTTAAGGGTATTTTTTGAGTAAAATTTGGCAATTTTTCTACTTTTATAACTATTTGATTATATAATAATTACAACAAGTACTAAAATCATCAAAATAATATCTGATTTTATTTGAATAGAATCTGATTCTATT
>CAVGDP010000014.1:0-23537 GCA_963627985.1 uncultured Eubacteriales bacterium | reverse complement strand
TATTCGAATTTCTATTTCTTTAAAATGTTCTATTTTCCTTATCGCAAAATTTTAATAAACGTTTCACGGCAGGAAAACTATTAGAAAAAACATAATAAAACAAGTGCTTAAAGATTTTTAGAAAGGAGGTTTGGGATATTGTTACCTTTGAAAATTTTACTGAAAACAAACTAATTCTATTTTAATAGGTATGTTTCACTGGACAACAATAAAAAATATGAAAGAAAGCAAATAAGTCCGCCAAAGTCGTACCAATTAAATTTATTTGAATTATTATTGTCCGATTCAAAGACAGTCTGTTCAAAAAAATAAGTAGTTGTAAAGTTATTACTGCCCTATAAAAATCTCTTTTTAAGATTTTTATCTAACAGTAATAAATGGATCTATAGAAAAATGTTATTTGTGCAAAATTCTGGCAAAGGTTGTCTATAACTATAACTAACGGTAGAAGGTTATCTAACGAATTTGTATGTTATTGTGCCTTTTTGGAGTTCGGGTGCGTCTGGTTTGGAGGAGAATTTAGAACGTTTGGCAGCTTGTTCGCATGTTTTCCATATATTAGTATTCATTATAGTAGTACCTGGAGCATTAGCAATTGCTTCCACAACATTACCCTCTTGATTTACTTTGATTGATACAACAACTTTACCTATCTCGGTCATATTCGTTTTAGGTGTTGCCAAACTCTTTGCACCTCTTCCGCTCAAAGAATAAGATGCTCCATTATTGCCTGCACCGTCCCCGCTATTACCACTACCGCTTCCACTACCTACGGATGTACCATTACCGCCACCATTACCGCTTCCACTACCACCTTTCTTTACTTTACCTTTTTGAAATAAAGCGTCTTCATTGACTTTGTTTTCTTTCTCGGTTGGTTTGACTTTTACCTTAGTTTTACTTGTCTTTGCGACCAAAGGGGTTTTCTCGGTATTTTGTGTAACTATGCTCTCGTCATCATTATCATTAATGGAAGGATCTTCGGTTGTTTCACCTCCGCCAATAGTACCCGCGAAACCATCTTCTACTTCGGTTAGATTTTCTTCACTAACCTCAACGCCCATTTCGGCAGGAGGTGGATCTTGATAAGGTAAGCCAATAGACAAAAGCAATATAACAATAAGTACATGAAATACTATTGTTGTAACTACACTTGTTATCTTTCTTTTGTTTTCGTTATCTTGTTTCATTGTCTATTCTGCCTATTTGGTTGTTGAAGATGGTGCTTCGGTTGCAAGTATTACTTTGTGTTTGGTACTATTGCGTTGATTTATATGATTGACTGCGTCTATTATATTTACAATACATTGAACAGGAACAGTTTTATCGGCATGCAATTTTACTGTACCTTCGGTAGTTTGTGTTAAGAGTTGTTCCAATAGAGGCTCTATCTCTTCCAATTGTTTAGGTTGGTTCTCCACATAATAATTCATCTTATCATCTATAGAAATGGTAACATTTTGTTTTGCCATCGTCTGTCCAGAGGAAGATTGTGGTAGAAGCATCTTTATTGCGTTAGGAGAGATTAGTGTACTTGTAAGCATAAAGAATATTAGCAACAAGAACACTAAATCAGACATAGACGCCGAATTAAATTGTGGTGTTATTTTATTGTTACTCTGTATCATATTCTAAAAAGATTATGCAACTGGTTCGTGCAAAAGATCCATAAATTCATTAGTACGACTCTCCAATATAAATACGACCTTATTAATCTTACCAACTAATATACTATAAAGGAAAGAAGCGATAAGACCTACTATCAAACCACCAACTGTTGTTACCATTGCTTCATAGATACCACTAGATAGGAGTTGAATATCTATATTATTGCCGGCGTTTGCCATATCGAAAAAGGCTTTAATCATACCTGTAACAGTACCAAGAAAACCTATTGATGGGGCAAGATTACTAATCGTAGCGACCATACTTATACCGCTTTCCAATTTAGCAACTTCCATTTTACCAACATTTTCTACGGCTTGATTTATATCATTAAGCGGTCTACCAAGGCGTGCGAGTCCTTTACCTATCATTCTCCCAATAGGGGAATCGTTTGCCTGACAAAGATTTTTTGCTCCTTGCAAATCGCTATTATGAATGCAATTCTTTACATTATTCATAAAGGAGGTGTCCTCTTTTAATGCCTTATTGAGGGCTAAATATCTTTCAACAAATATATAGATTACGATTATAGAAAGAATAGCCAAAACGATCATAATCCATCCGCCTGCTTTGGCCAAAGTAAATAAATCCATAGATTTTGTTGTTGTCTGTGCAACTTGTTCTGCTGTTGCTGTCGCTTGTAATAAGATTGAGTTTAACATCTAATTTTTTGATTTTTTAATTGATTAGTTATTTCTTTTATTATTTGATTACTATTTTGTTTGTTTGAATGTCGTTTGTAGTGGTAATTTGAATTATATATGTTCCTCTATCTAACGCAGAAACATCCAATTCCTCTGGTAGTTTATCGTTAGTATAGACCAAAGTACCTAATTCGGAGTAAATATCTATTCTCTTTATGTTGCGTTTATTAGCATTATATGAGAAATTAATTTGTTTGTCGGCAGGATTTGGAAATATTAATACTTTTTCATTAGAAGAAATGTTTTCCTCCAAAGAACTTTCGGTAGTAGAGAATATTAAATCATCACTCCAAAGACTATATGTTGTAGAATCCAAAGTAACGGTAACGGAGTCTCCTGTTATTTCGTCTAATTGAACAGTATCGTATGAAATAGTACAAATAGTGCGGACTTTAACTTTATATTCTGTGTTTTTGGATAGTCCTATCGGGAAATAGGATGGATTATCGTTCACAATAAAAGAAGTTGTAGGGTAAGAGTCATTACTTCTTGCGAAAAGGACTTCCCATTGATGTTCTCCTTCTTGACCAGGTGACCAAACGATTTCGGCAGTTACGTGAGTAGCATGGTCCAAATGTAGTCCTAATACTTTCTCGCACAAAGCGGATTTAGTATGAAATGGTCTCATCATACTCCATTCGCTTGTCTTATCTGGACAAACGGCACGCACATAACTTGTATATGAACGGTTACTCTCTAAATCTTGCAAAACTATATCAGTTGCTTCCACTGTAATGGTATCTCCTTCTCCTACTATGTGTCCCGAGAGACCATATTCTACTTGAAATTTAGTTTGTCCTTCTTGTGCTTCCCATTTTAGTTTGACCTCATCGGTACTTACATACACAGTATCCAAACCTGTTGGGACAGAACCGCAAGCATGTAAGGTAGTAAAAGATTTTTGTTCCGAATAAGCGGTATCTCTGAACGTTTCGGTATATTTATTAATAGTCCAAACTTTGTAATAATAGGTAGTGGAAGCTTCCAAATTGATTAATTCCGACGTAATAGTCTTTGGGTAGAGTTTATTAGAATTAAATGTACTTCTTGTGTACTCTGTGCCGGGAGCATCAAGGATAGGATTGGATGATTTGGAATAAACAAAACCGCAATCTAACAATTCGGTCGCATTTCCTGCCGAATCTATACTACCTTTTAAGGAAGCACTAGTCAAAGATACGCTCTCGGCAAAATCTGCCGTAGAGAAATCATTTATTGGATTGGCAGTAGAGAAATTATATTTAGCAGAATAGACAAATTCTGTATCAGAAGTATTACTTTCTTTGAAAGTCATAAAGGCTTGTACCCAATACTGTGTACCGGGACGTAAATAATCGGCATATTCGGCTATTTCGAAAGAATACATTTCATTTTTCTTGGCTGCATTCTCTTGATATTTTAGGGTATCTCCTAATTGTGAATTTACAGGGGCTATTATAAAACCTCTTTTCTTTATTTTCGCCATTTTGCTACCTAAATTTTGAATACTAGCCCAAAATTTCGCTGTTGTGGCTTGGATATTCTCAACACTTGTAACAGTTACTGACGGATCCGAATCGGCATACGAAGAGGTAACAACCATTATGCACAATATAAATATAACGCTTATCTTTTTCATCCTTTTTATCTATTTTAATAGGTGGCAAATATACAATTATTTTCACTAATAAGACACAAAAAAACTAATTATTTTGTTATTCGTTATGTTTATTTATCAAAATTAGTTATTAATATAACGGCGAATCTTTATATATACATATTATTTTATGAGTGTTTATTAGGAGTTAGAGACAGAATAACAGACTTTGTGATAGAAAGCGTTCCTATTTTCTTACATTTGTTGAAATATAAGTACTCCTCAAATCAAATACATATCTTTTGCGGACGTTAATCGTTTTGAATAAGAAAATGAATAATCTATTTATTCGAATTTAGTCTAAAAACACAAAAATTAGGTCTTATCCTAAAACTCCAAAATGTTCTATTTTCCCTATATGTTCATTTTTGGTAGTCAGATTTCGAGTAAAAATGGAGGATTCTACACTCTTGTAATTATTTAATTATATAGTATTTAGAATAAGTACTGAAATCATCAAAATAGTTATTGAAGTTATTTGAATAGTTATTGAAGTTATTCGAATGGTTATTAATGTTATTTGAATAGTTATTGAAGTTATTCGAATAGTTATTAATGTTATTTGAATAGTTATTGAAGTTATTTGAATAGTTATTGAAGTTATTTGGACGAAATGCGATACTATTTGAATTTCTATTTCTTTAAAATGTTCTATTTTCCCTATCGGGTATTTTTTCTTTGAAAGATTTTTTCTCCTGTCTCAAATAAATTATTTTGAATTACAACTTCTCTAATTCTTAACTGTGTCCATAAAGATTAGATCTACTAAAAAAAGAAAAAGCAAAACAAAATAAATTCCTTTATTCGTACGAATAAGACTATTTAGTGGTTTTGGAAAGTCTTTTTTCGATTCTATTCTTTATTATAGAGTAAACCAACAAAAGAATAGAAAAGAAAGCAAAAGGACGCATAAACATATCGCCATGTAAGGTGAAAAATGTTCGTTCTTTTAATAAAGGAACATCGTATTTTAGGGCTTCTTGTTGCCAATATTTACTTTTGGATAAAATTTGACCCTTTGCATTTATCAAACCAGAGTAACCAGTATTAGCACAAATGGAGACATACCTACGATTCTCTATTGCACGCAAACGAGATATAGCAAAATATTGTTTATAACCCGGAGTATCTCCCCACCAACCGACATTAGTAATTATTTGTAAGAAATTAGCTCCTTGTTTTACGAATTGCCTTGTATATTCTCCGTCTATACTTTCCCAACAAATAGGGACACCAATTTTAGTATCATTCTTCTCTGTGTAGAAATTAGTTGCATTAGCATCAATACCAAGCGAGCCGACAGTTCCGCCCATATTCAAAGCGAGATTCTCAACAAATGGTAAATATTTCTTAAAAGGTAATTTCTCTACTCCTACAACTAATACACTTTTATGTCTTAATTGTATATCTTTCAAAGAAGAAGTTTTGTTGAACATTAAAGCAGTATTGCAAGATTCAAAATATCTGCCTTTCATATTACTAACCTCTCTTGCAGCTTCTGTTTTTATTCCTTCGGGGAGTAATTTACGGGAGGATATTCCTGCTATTATATCGCAATTATTTGTTTTTTGTGTGAATTTTTGCAGTTCTGGTATGCTCCAAGTGTCCAAAAGTAAATCTTCCCATGCGTATTCCTGGATACAACTTTCGGGTAAGACCAAGAAATCTATATCTTTGTCTATATATTGTGTTGCAATATTTTCTACTCTATATATAACCTCTTGTGGAGATAATTCATATTGTTCGCTATATGGGTCTAAATTAGGCTGAATGATTAAAACTTTGGCAGAAGAAGAGGAGTCGTCCTTGTATGTAGACCATAAGACTATTGACCAAGTAATAGGGACAAATAATATTAAGATAACAAAGATAGCATATTTATGTCTATTAAAAAAAGAGTTCTTATTAGATATATTAGGAGTGCAGAAAGTAGATTTCTTATTGATAAGACAAAGATATATTAATATATTACTCAATAATATCCACAATGTACCCCCTTCCATACCCAAGACAGAATACCATTGTACTAATATAGGGTAATTAGCAAACGAATTGCCGAGATTTAACCACGGAAAATTTATATCCCATATATATTGTATGAACTCAAAAGACAACCAATAGAAAACAATAAAGAAATAAGCACCTTGTTTTTGCTTTGCGACCTTTTTAGTATAGGAATACAATTGAAAAACAATACTCATAAATGCTGCTTCTGCGAGCGGAACGATATAACCAACCACAGAGGCATTACTAATCCACCAAGTATTAGTTAGAGTGAAGATAAAAAAAGCCGGATAGGAGTAAATGAAGGCAAAAGTTGAACAAAAACGTCTGTCCTTGTTGTTATGAGCGATATAATCCTCCATAAATAATAAAGGAATAAAGGCAACGAGCATAACAAAACCAAGACTCATAACATTTATCCACGCTATTGTCATCAAAACACCCGACAAGAGTGATAGAAGTATTAACTTTTTTTTACTCATATCTTATCTCCCTAAAAAATACTAATATATCTTTGGCAAAATTAATCAAATATTTAGAATCTGTAGCCCAACGAAAACTTTAAGTAGTTATAAAATTCTCCGTCCTCCCATATAAATCTAAAAAATAAGGCATCGTATTGAGACAGCATTACATTTCCTTTTCTGAAAGAGAGCAAAGAATAATTCCAATCTACTGATAAGAACCAATTATTATTGAAAAAATATTCTCCACCAACGGAAAAAAGCAAACCTCCTTTACGATACTCCGGATATTCTATTTGTTCCACACCGGCAACACTCTCTTTGTGAGAAATAAGTAAGGAGGGAGTTAGACCAATTTTGAGATTTATCTTTGGTGAATACAAATATTTATAGTACAACGCCAAATCAATGTAAGAGGAGGTTATCTCAACTCTGAAATTAGTCTCGGGCTTACTCTCAATACCGCTTCCTTTGTAGACATATAATAATTCTCCTTGTAGAGCAGAGTTTTTGGTAAGTTGTCTTGTGATAAAGAAACCTCCTTGTGGTCCAATGAAATGAAATCCACTCATACCGTCTCCATCAACTTGCGAAATCGAGGCTCCGAGTAATGCTCCTGCTTTGTATTGTTGTGCTTGTGTAAGACACAAACAACATAACAGAAACGAAAAAATAAATATCCTTTTCATATATCTTATATTTATGTGGTTATTGTTTGATATTATAAATAATCATTCAAATAAGGATTGTTAGACTTCTCAAAATCTACATCTGTCGCGCTACCATGTCCGCATAAAATTTGGGTATCCAATGGTAAGGTCATAATATTGTTATTTATATTATGAAGTAGTTCGTCCAAATTGCCACCAAACAAATCTGTTCTACCTATTGATTGACAGAAAACAGCATCTCCTACAAATACACACTCTTCTTTGGGAGAATAATAAGCAATACTACCAGGACAATGCCCACTTACATTTATAGTATTCAATATATAGTTGTCTCCAAAGACGATTTGCTTACCATAATCAATGTATTCTATCTTCACATTAGTCATATCAATTGGATTAAAATTCATAGCAGTTGCTTGAAGAGTAAAGATCTCAAAGATTTTTTTGCCGTCCTTGTGCATAGTAATAGGAATATTATACTTTAATGATAACTCGCCCATACCACAGAAGTGATCGATATGAGGATGAGTGAGTAGAAGTTTTTTTACTATTAGATTATTTTCCTCTATAAAGGAATATAATTCTTGTTTTTCTTCTTTCTCGTTGCAACCTGCGTCAATGATAACACATTGTTTAGTCTTATCATATATTATATAGGTATTCTCCGAAAAATGATTGAATACAAATTGTTTTATCATAGTTTTATTCTTTTCTTAATTATTCATTATTCTTTGCTTCTTGCCATAGTTTCTCCATTTGATTTATATCCATTTGGTATAATGGGATACCTTGTTCATTTGCTTTGTTTTCCATATATTCAAAACGTCTTTTGAACTTACGATTAGTCCTCTCCAATGCTGTATCAGGATTAACGTCTATAAATCTTGCGTAATTGATAAGTGAAAACAACACATCGCCAAACTCTTGTGTGATTCTATCGTTATTATTTGGTTTCTTTTGTTCTTCTTCTAATTCTATGATTTCTTCTTGTATTTTGTTGCGAACATCTTGTTCTGATTTCCAATCAAAACCAATACCTTTTGCTTTATCTTGCAAACGATATGCTTTGATTAGAGAAGGAAGTGTTTCTGGTACACCTGCAAAGGTAGAACGATTTCCTTCTTTTAGTTTAATCTTTTCCCAATTCTTTTCTACTTCTTCGCTACTAATATTATTTTTGTTATTGAACACATGCGGATGACGTCTTATTAGTTTGTTAGATAGATTATTCATTACGTCTATTATAGTAAATTTGTTTTGTTCTTTTCCTATTAGAGCATAAAAAATAATATGCATAAGGACGTCTCCTAATTCTTTGCAAATCTCATCGTCCTTCTTGTCCAAAATGGCTTGCGAGAGTTCGTACATTTCTTCTATTGTAAGCGTACGTAATGTTTCTTTTGTTTGGGAATTATCCCACGGACATTCTTTTCTTACTTTCTCCATTAAGGATAGAAGTTTATCAAATGCCAATACTTCTTCTTTATGTTTGACAACCATTTCGTTCATTCTAATCAGCGATACTTTATTTTTTGCTTTGTGTTGTTAGTTGCTTTTCTACTGTCTAATCGTTTGCATCTTTTAACCATTCGTTTGCTATTTGGGAGATTTTCTCGATATCTTGTTGTTTCATACATTTGAAGTGTCGGCGTGGACATTTCTTGTATCCTAATTTACTGCAAGGTCTACATTTTAGGTTCTGCACTTCAAATATATAACTCTTGCTTTTGCAATTCTCTGGCAGATATGGAGACATTCCAAATTTTGTTGAGGTACTCCCCCAAACAGAGATAATATTCTTTTTCAACGCTGCACCTATGTGCATTAGCCCTGTATCTGCTGTTATTAATCCTTTTGATGAATCAATTAGGGAAGCAGTTTGCGTTAGAGAATATGCACCACATCCATTAAAGACTCTACTTCCGGTGGCATTTTCTATTTTATTTGCTTTGATTTTATCATTTACATCTCCGAGCAAGAGTATATTCCCATTAATTTTCGTACAGATGGCGATAATTATATCCGTAGGCATCTGTTTGGTTTGGTGTTTTGCTCCAACAGCAATAGCGATATAACCATCTTGAAAAGCAAGAGGAAGAGCATCGTGAGAAATGTAATCTTCTTCCTTTACGAAAAAATCCAAACCCTTAGAATCGTTATGTACATTTATAGATCTAACTGCCCTAAAATATCTATCTACAATATGAACATTAGGTAGAAAGTTTTTCTTAGTACGAACATAGATCCATTTTTTGATATTTTCTTTATTGAAAGATTTATAAGGTTTTCCTAAGGCGATACAAACGCGAAAGGATCGCAAATTCTTTTGCAAATCTACAACAAAATCGAAATTTTCTTTTTTCAATTGATTAATTATAGAAGACATTCCAATATTTTTATCGTAGGTATGGACTTTATCTATATATGGATTATTCTCCAAAATACACTTATTCTCTTGTTTAGTGAGGAAATGAACTTGACAATTAGGAATTTGATTCTTAATACACCTTACAATTGGAGATGTAAGAACGATATCTCCGATAGAAGAGAACCGTATAATAAGTATTTTCTTTAAGGGAGTATCATCCTCCGCTTCTTTTTCGTTACTTTCTTGCATAGACTTTGAAAATTAATGTTTGCAAAATTACAAAAATTCTTTGAACGGCTATACTTTTTCTTTCTTTATTGTCCTAAAAATAGAGTTTGCGAAAAATAAATAAAGAGAAATAATCAATTCTATACCATTTATTATTGGTGTTTTTATAGGAGGATGAAAGTTTTTTGTTGCCGCTTAAAAGTTTTTTGTAGGAGGTTAATATCTTTGAATTGGAAACTTCATGATAAAACGAAGTCACTGTTTTACATGAGAGTTCCCGTGCCAAAAATGAAGACTTTCCCGAAAGAAAAATAAAAACATCTAGGACAACGGCAATACTCCCGAGTATAATTAGTGATAATGAAATATTTTAGAGTACAAAGAAGAGCGTTGGAGAGTTTGATTTTTTCTTTTATAGATTATTTATGACTTTCTATTGGACGAAGAATATTATTTGTATGCTCAATTCCAAGAGTAAAATCAAATTGTAATCCTCCTTCTTTCCTATTCTTTACGCTAATCTTACCTCCATGAACCTCTACTGCATTCTTTACAATAGCCAATCCTAATCCCGTTCCCCCCATTTTCCTACTTCTTCCTTTATCTACACGATAGAATCTTTCGAATAGGCGAGACAAATGTTTTTCCTCTACACCATTACCATTATCATAAAAAACAAAAGAATAGAATTTATCATTTAATCTTTTGGCACTAATAGATATACAAGAATTATCTCCTGCATAAAGAATAGAATTGACAACCAAATTAGAGAATATGGAATAAAGTAGGGAAGAACTACCATTGATGACAAGATTATTAGGAAGATCTACCACGATAGACATATTCTTGTTTTTTAATTGTAGATCGTATTGACTGATAATTTGCTTAATAATCTCATTTAGGGAAACCTGTTTAAATTCATCTTGAACGGCATTATTGTCTAATCTATTCAGTGTGGAGATATCTTGCAAAAGAGTAGATAGTCGTTGAGATTGCTTAAAAGTCTTTTCGATAAATTCTTGTTTAGTTTGTTCATCCACGTTTTCGTTAAGAATTGTTTCCAAATATGCTTGAATACATGCAACAGGAGTCTTTAATTCGTGGGCTACGTTTTGTGTTAATTCTTGTTTGAGAATAGTTTGTTCTTGTTTTGTGTCTTGGAGTTCTTTGTAGAGCAAGATAATTCTTTGAGCGATCTGACCTAATTCATCTTTTGGGAAATCGGATAATTCTAATGTTTCAAGGGATTCGTGCATTGACGCCTTTTGGGCAAATAAATTAAGTTTATTGATATTCTTATCTAAACGATAAGAGTAGCCATAAAGGATAATAATTAAGACGATAATGACAATACAAGCAAAATAAAAGTATAATTTGTCGATTTTCAATTGTTCTAATAGATAATTGGAATAAGGTAGAGCAGAACGAATTATTAATTTTTCTGCTTTGAAATAAGTAGCAGAATAGAAGTAGTCCACATTAGTTAATTCACTCTGTCGAGAGATATCATAGCCCATACCCTTTTGTAAGGCTTGGTTAATTTCATTTCTATTGTGATGATTAGGAATATGAGAATAATCTTTGCGTTGAGAATCAAAAAGCACACGTCCTTCATCATTTAAGACAGTAACTCGAAGGTTATGAAAATAATGTGTTTTGGTATAATCATTTAGATTAGATTCTATTTGTTGATTATTGAGCCTTTTTAGGTTGTCCCAATCAATACTTCTATATAACATAATGTTATACTCTTGGAGTTTGTTATTGATAAGGGAGATTTTATAGTCCTTTTCTCTTGAATATTGAAAGGCAACAAATATAGTGGCGAATACCAAGAATAGAGTAACAACGATAATAAATTGTCTTTTAGCCAAAGAGAGATGTTTCATCTTACAAATAAATTTTTTGATATCTACGTTTTCCTATTCTGTTACTTTGAATAAATATCCTATACCTGCTTTGGTTGATATATTTTGAGAATACGATCCGAGTTTCTTGCGTATTGAGGCAATTCTTACATCTACTGTTCTATCCACTACACAAGTATCTTGTGGCCAAATTCTTTGTAAGATATCTTCTCGTGAGAATAAGGTCTCTTTGTGTTCTAAGAGTAAATAAAGAATATCAAATTCTGTCTTAGTAAAAGCAATCTCTTTGTCCTTAATATGTACAGATTTGTTATTCTTATTTAATACCAAATCCTTATAACGCAATATATTTTCCTGTTCTTGTTTATTATTTGCATATCTACGCAATACTGCCTCAACTCTTGCGAGTACTTCTTTAATAGAAAAAGGTTTGGCGATATAATCATCTCCACCGATATTTAACCCTTCTACGATATCTTGTTCGGTATTTTTTGCCGTAAGGAATATAATAGGAATATTTTTAGTTTTAGGATCTTGTTTGATTTTCTTTGCTAAATCTATTCCACTAATACCATCCATCATTATATCCAAAAGTATTAGATCTATATTAGTAATATTCATTCCTAATACTTGCTCACCATTTTCTGCCTCTTTAACATTATAGCCTCCTTTGAGAAGATTATAACCGACTATTTGTCTTAAATCCTCTTCGTCATCTACTACAAGTATTGTGTATTTCTCTTTTCCGTCCATTATTTTTATTGTTTCAGTCGGCAAAAATAAGTTTTTTATCCAAATAAATATATAATATACCGTTAAAAAAGAGAATTATTTCGCTTTTGTTGTGTATTATCTTAAAGTTTGTTTTATTTGCTACAATTATGTTATAAGATTATCAAAACAAACACAATATTATAGAATACCAGATAGCACATAAAATGCAATTTATCAAAAAGTTTTAGAAAAAATATTAAAAAATTTCGTGTGTTAATAAATTTTTTGTACTTTTGCAACCTGAAAAGGGTACAAATTAGTAGAAAAAAGCGAACATATTCAATAATAATTCAAAAAATTAAAGTAATAATGAAAAGACTATTTTTGGTTTTTATGATGTTATTAGGCGTTAGTATTCTTAACGCTCAAACATTCAAGTTCTATTATGAAGATGAGGAAATATCTGACCTCGTTCAAATAATGGTTAGCGAAGATGACGGAGGAATGAGAATGGATTTCTTTGATATTGAAAATATTTCTTCCTCTGAAGTTGCATTTAAGGTTCAAATTATCAAACAAAAGTTAGCAGAAGGAGCAAATGTGGAGATGTGTTTCAGCGGTAATTGTCTTACAGACACTATTTCTGGCATTCAAACATTAGCTGCTGGAGATACAATGAAACATCAGTTCGATTTGCAGTACACTTTTGAAGATGATATGGTATCTACGGTTATCGTTAACTTATTAGACACTAACGATCAGACTTTACAATCTTTTACTGTTAATTATATTGCAGAAGCAGGTTTGAATACGCTTGCTCAAACAGGGGAAAGAGTTGCTTTATCTTTGTTTGCAGAGCCAAATCCTGCAACAACACGTACAACAGTTAGTTATTCAGTTCCTGCAAAATACCAAACAGCTCAATTAGTTTTGAGAAATTCTTTAGGTAGTGTAGTAAGACAGTCTTCTGTTAAGACAGGAATTTCTTCTAAATACACAATGAACGTATCTTCATTACCAAATGGAGTTTATTTCTACTCAATCGTTGTAGGAGGTAAGAATTTAATAACAAAAAAATTAATAGTAAAACATTAAGTCCATTAGAGACTTACGTGTTGCTATATTCTTAAAGAATAGATATTGGTATTATGAAACTAATATCTATTCTTTTTTTGACTCTATGTTAGTTTGCGATTTTCTGTCTATTTATCAATTATAAGTAATACCAAAATCTTAGAATAATATCGGAAGTTATCAAAATAAAGTTAAAAGTTATTGAAATAATATCGGAAGTTATCAAAATAATATCGGAAGTTATTGAAATAATATGTGATTTTATCCGAATGAAATATGATTCTATTTAAATGATTCGTGATTTTATTTTGAAAAAACGTAGTTTTATTTTTTTTTTTTTCTTTAAGAAAAAAGTAAGAATTTAGAATATTTCGTTGATAAATTGATTATCCAAATTTTTATAAGCAACAAAAATGCTATTTTGGGGAGGTAAAATTTTCTTTTTTCCTATTACGAGACTGTTTTTTTGTAATTTTTTTCAGAGAAAGGGCGTTTTTTCTGTTATTATGTGAGAAAATAAGTATAAAAATAGGAGAAATATTAAGGCTTTGAGGAAAATAGAATATTTTATGGGCATAAATAAGGAAAATAGAATACTTTTTCTACTCGAAAAGCCTTCTTTTTTGGACTATTTTCTTATTATTTTTCCTTTTTTAAGTAATGAATTCCACCAAAAACGACTATCAAAAATTTTTGGTATCGCTATCTTGTCGCAAAAGATTTCTTACTTTTGACGATTGCTATCCTGTGTCTGTAAAAAAGTCATTATTTTTTGTCTTTTTGTCAGTTAAATCACTTAATTTGAATATTTTAACTGACAATTTGGCAAAATATCGCAATGGTATCAAATTTGTAAATTCCCTTTTGAAAACGCAAAGCAAAAACAAATCTTACAGAGAAGTCAATTCAAAGTAAGAGGCGATAGAAAGGAAAAAACAATTAGACTTTGCCGAGCGTTTGAAAAATAAAATTTATAAAGAACAATAAAAAATAGGAGGAAAAAATTATGTTACCAGTAATGAGAAAAGACAATTATTTACCAGACATGTTCAACGATTTCTTTGGTTTGGATTATATGCCAAGTTTTGTAAAACAAACTACACCAAAAATCAATGTTAAGGAAAATGACAAAGAATATTGTGTGGAGTTAGCAGTTGCAGGAGCAAAGAAAGAGGATTTCGAATTGAATTTAACTAACGATGGTATGTTGTCGGTTAAGTTTGAACACAAAAGCGAATGTGAAAAAGGTAAGAAAAACGAAAAGTATTGGAGAAAAGAATTCTGTTATTCTGAATTTGAAAGGAGTTTTACTTTACCAGAGGACATAAACAAAGATGCTATCGTAGCAAAGGTTGAAAATGGTATCTTGGAGATAACTCTTCCAAAGGCAGAAGTAAAACCGGAGGCAAAAAATACACCTATCAAGATTGCGTAATGTTCTGATTTAGTTAGAATGGCAATTCTGAAAGATTGTATAAAACAAATTACTTCAAAGACTTTAATATAGTCTTAATACAAATCGCAAACAATCACTTGGTTGTTTGCGATTTTTTTGTTGTTTTCTTGTTTGCAATCAATTGATTTACGTTTTCTTTGCGTAAGTGGTCTATATAATTCCCTCACGTAATAAATCGTGCAAATGTATTACTCCTAAGTAGTTTTTATCTTCGTCTACTACTAATAATTGTGTGATTTGATTCTCTCGCATAATATTCAAAGCCTGCACAGCAAACTCTTCGGGGTGAATAGTTTTAGGGTTTGTGGTCATAATTTCACTCGCCGGCATATTCATCTCTATGGAAGAATCCGTCCTACTTAATAATCTTCGTAAATCTCCATCGGTAATAATACCAATAACTCTACTGCCCTCTATAACAGCAGCACAGCCCAAACGTTTGGAAGATATCTCTATAAGTGTTTTACTCAATGGGGTAGTGGAATCAATCCAAGGTTTTTCATTGTTTTTGTATAAATCCTTAACTCTCAAATATAATCGTTTACCTAATGAACCGCCCGGATGATATTTTGCAAAATCTTTACTTGTAAAACCTTTTAGGGTCAAAAGTGCAACACTCAACGCATCGCCTATTACTAATTGTGCAGTAGTAGAACAAGTTGGTGCCAAATTATTAGGGTCGGCCTCCTTATCTACATAACAATTCAAAACATAATCTGCATTTTTTGCAAGAAAAGAAGAAGTATCACCCGTTATAGCAATGATTTTATTTTTGAAAGCTGCTATAAGTGGTACAAGTACTTTGATTTCGGGCGTGTTACCTGATTTTGATATACAAATAACAATATCCCCTTGTTGGATCATACCCAAGTCGCCGTGAATTGCTTCTGCTGCGTGCATAAATAAGGCAGGTGTTCCCGTGGAATTAAGCGTTGCTGCTATCTTGTCCGCTATTTTGGCAGATTTACCTATACCCGTTACAATAACTCTACCTTTGGAAGAATAAATTTCTTTAACTGCTTGTATAAAATCTTCATCTACAAAGTTTATAAGATTTTCTATTGCTTTGGATTGTTGTAAAATGGAGTCTTTTATTATTTTTTTTATATCAATTCTATCATTCATATCAAAATTTTTATTAATTTTGTTTTTGTTTTGCAAGAAACTTTTGGCAAAGTTACTAATATTTTTTATAAAAAGACTACAAATGGACAGCATAAAACATGTTTTTTCTAAACAAGAAGTATATTCGTGTCTAAAAAGAATATTTGGTTTTACCTCTTTTAAGGGTAACCAGGAGGCAATTATAATGGATTTATTATCAGGTAAAGATGTTATGGTAATAATGCCGACCGGTGGTGGTAAAAGTCTTTGTTATCAATTGCCTGCAGTTATGATGGACGGTTTGGCAATAATTATTTCTCCTTTAATTGCCTTGATGAAAAATCAAGTGGATATTATCAGACACATGTATACAGATGATTCCATAGCACATTTTCTTAATTCTTCATTAGGTAAACATGAGATAATGAAAGTTAAGCAAGATATATTGGATAAAAAGACTAAAATGCTATATATTGCTCCCGAGTCTTTAATGAAAGAAGATAATGTCCAATTTTTGAAACAAATTTCGTTGTCTTTTGTTGCCATAGATGAAGCACATTGTATTAGTGAATGGGGACACGATTTTCGACCAGAATATAGACGAATTCGTGAGATGATTACTAATATTGGACAAGATATACCTATTATTGCTTTGACAGCAACTGCTACCGAGAAAGTACGTTCTGATATTCTGAAAAATCTTGATATAGAAGATGCGAGTCTTTACATATCTTCTTTTAATCGTCCTAATCTTTATTACGAAATTCGCCCTAAACCAGAGGATGAAAAATCACTTATCAAAGAAGTTATTCACTTTATTAAAGATAATGAGGGTAAAAGTGGAATAATTTATTGTTTAGCGAGAAAGAAAGTTGAAGATGTTGCACAGATACTAACTATTAATGGTATTAAGGCTTTACCTTATCATGCCGGTTTGGACGCTAAACAAAGAGCTGCTACACAAGATAAATTCTTAATGGAAGAAATAGATGTTATAGTCGCTACAATTGCCTTTGGGATGGGTATAGATAAGCCAGACGTTAGATATGTTATCCATTATGATATGCCAAAAAGTTTGGAAGGTTATTATCAAGAGACCGGACGTGCAGGAAGAGACGGAGGAGAAGGGCGATGTATTGCGTTTTATTCCGAAAGAGATATAAGTAAGTTTGAAAGATTTCTTATAGATAAGACTTTAACCGAAAGAGAAGTCGCAGAACAACTAATGGAGGCTACTATCTCGTACGCAGAGAGTGCTGTTTGTAGAAGAGTTACTTTACTTGCTTATTTTTCGGAGCATTATTCAGAGGAGAGTTGTGGTAATTGCGATAATTGTTTGCATCCTAAAAAGAAAATAGAGAGTAAGGAAGATATTATTGTTGCTATTAATTTAATTGAACAGACAAAAGAAATGTTCAAAACCGACCATCTGATTAATATTTTGATAGGAAACGCTAATACAGATGTGAAAACATGTCGCCATCATAAGTTAGCTTTGTTTGGTTATGGCAAAGACAAGAGCAAATTACACTGGAAAGCAGTTTTTCGTCAATGTATTATAGAAGGATTTGTGAAAAAAGAAATAGAATCTTTTGGTTTGCTGAAATTATTACCCAAAGCCTTCGAATTTAGAGAGCATCCATATAACATATTAGTACCAGAGGACCACGATTATACTAATCCGGACGATGACGATGAGGTTGTTGCTTTGCAATCTTCTTCGGATGTGGGAGCCGATAGTGTTTTGTTTGCTATATTGAAAGATTTGAGGAAATCTATTGCACACAAAGAAAAACTTGCTCCTAATATTATTTTTGAGGAACGTTCATTAGTTGATATGACTATACAATACCCAACAACAATAGAGAAAATGTCCAAAATAATCGGTGTTGGTGAGGCGAAAGCAAAACGATATGGACAACAGTTTTGTGATATTATTGCTAAATATGTTCAAGAGAATGATATCATTCCCCCAGAACAACTAATCGTTAAGAGTAATGCGAGTACCTCTACGGGTATTAAAACATACATTATTAAGAGTATAGATAAGAAAATAGATTTTGCCGATATTGCCAAAGGAAAAAATATGGAGATGAGTGAATTGCTTGACAATATTGAAAGAATTATTTCTTTTGGTAATAAATTGGATATCTCTTATTACATAAATAGTGTTATAGAAGAGGAACATCAAGAGGAAATAATTGAATGTTTTCAAGATTTAGAGACAGATGATATTCAATTAGTGTTAGATGAGTTGGACGATGACGAATATACAGAAGAAGAAGTAAGATTAATGCGAATATATTTCATTAGTAAGTATGGACATTAAAGATATAGTTAGAATGAAAACAATAAAAGTAATAAGTCTTTCTATTATAATATTTTTGATTACATCTTGTAGTGGCGGATATTCTTTTACCGGAGCGTCTGTAAATGCTCAAACAAAGACTTTTCATGTAGATAATTTTGTCAATCGTGCAAGTACTGTCCAACCGATACTATCTTCGGAATTAACGTATGCTCTGATCAATAAGATACGTTCAGGTACTTCTCTAAAAGAAACTTCCGATGAGGCAGATGCTGTTTTTAGTGGTACAATCACTGCTTATAGAATAACACCTACGGCGATAACTTCAACAGATAAAGCCTCCAAGAATCGTCTTACAATTACTATCAAAGTTAAATATACAAATAGGACAGATAGTAAAAGTAATTTTGAACAGACATTTACTCGCTACAAAGACTATGATGCTTCCCTATCGCTGTCTTCTGTTGAGGAGTCTTTAATTAAAGAGATTAATGAAGAATTAGTAGATGATATTTTCACAAAAGCATTTGTTAATTGGTAGATATCAAATATTGGAGAAATAAGATCAAATAATAAAAAAAATAAAATCAATAATCATTGCAATAATATCAAATAATATTTTTTGAATAACGAATAAACAGAATATAAGTACAGTGGATAAGAGATACAAAAGAATAGTGAATATTATAGGTTGGGTAGTATTTTTGCTATCTACTCTTTTGTATATTTTCACAATGTATCCTACGGTCGCTTTTTGGGATAGTGGGGAATTCATAACCTCTTGTACTAATTTATCTGTGGGTCACCAACCCGGCGCACCTTTATATCAACTTATAGGGACACTCTTTGCGCAACTCTCTTTTGGTAATGAAAGAATGATTGCTCCTCTTATCAACTCTATTTCGGCAATTGGCTCGGGATTAAGTATAATGCTTTTGTATCATATATTCTTATATTTATTCAATAAGTATTCTCCCAAACCTATTGGTAATACAGCCACAGCGGTTATCTCATCTTTGACTTTTGCTTTCACGGATTCTTTTTGGACACAGGCCACAGAGGCAGAAGTTTATTCACTATCTTTTCTTTTTACCACACTTTGTTTGTATATAATTATTCTTTGGGAGGAGAATCCAAAAGAAAAATACTTGGTTTTACTGTCATTAATCTTGGGTTTATCGTACGGAGTGCACCCATTAACGTTATTAGTAATACCGGCAATAATATTCATAATTTGGTTTCATTATAGAAAAATCACACTCAAAGGAATATTCTATTCTATTCTAATCTCTATCGGAGTTTTATTATTATTTGTCAATGCTTTTGACTGGTTGATATTATTATTGGGGAGATATTTCTGGGGAACTATAATAATCTTGTGCGTAGTAGTCGTTATGCTCTTGTATATATCCTATTTAAGACAACTTGCTTTGTTAAATAGTATAGTTTTTTGCTTTTTATTCTTTTTTGTAGGGTGTTCAACGTACGCAGTAATTGCAATACGTAGCAATCAGCCCTTACCGATGAACGAATATCCCGCTTACACAAGTCAACAAATGCATTCGTACGTTACTCGTCAAGCATATTTGCATCCACCATTGATATACGGACCATATTATACGGCATTGCCGGCAGAAGATTTCAAAGTAGACAAAGAAAAGACTACACCAATCTTTAATCGTGCCTTCTTTACTATTTTTCCTCGTATGTGGAATTATACTTCTCCCTCTTACGAAGACGGTTATACCTCTTGGGTCGGAAGACCAAAGAAAACAATTAGGGTTAATGGCGAACAAAGAGAAAAACCTTCCTTTTGGCAGAATACACAATTCTTTACAAACTACCAATTTACGTATATGTATTGGCGTTATCTAATGTGGAATTTCTGTGGACGCACAAATGATATACAAGGTTACGGAGACTTAACAAATGGTACTTATCAAACAGGGTTTTATTATATAGATAAATTGCTATCAGTAGATGAAGGGCGTACATATCAATCTATTACTAACAAGGCAAATAATAAATATTTTGCAATACCATTATTGCTTTGTTTGATAGGTATATTCTATCATATAATAAAAGATAGTAAGAGATTTCTTTTCTTAGGTACAATATTTATCATGTACTCTTTGGCAATAGTAGTCTATACTAACGTGTCGGCATACGAACCAAGAGAAAGGGATTATGTATTCTTGCCCTCATTTATGGTAGTTAGTATATGGATGGGTATAGGTATTTTGGGTATTAGTCAAATAATTGCTAATTTGATTAGAGTAAAGCATCCGCGATATGTATTGCCTATATTCTTAATTGTTCCTATTTGGATGTTTGCACAAAATATTAACGACCATAACCATCGTCATAACTATACTGCACGTAACTTTGCAATTTCTATGCTTAATTCTTGTGATAAGGACGCAATTCTTTTTACCGATGGCGATAATGATACGTATCCTCTTTGGTATGCACAATTTGTGGAGCATATTCGTACGGATGTAAAGGTAATTAATCGTCAGATGCTCAATAATAGTTATTATATAGACTTATTGAAAATACATTCTGATAGTATAAAGGGCATTAATCTCACATTTAACAATAAGGACTACGCTGATGGTATAATGGATGAAATACAAATATTGCCTAATTTTGACACAATAGATTTGAAAAAAGCGATACAAATCGTACAAGAAGACAAAATACCCGATATAAAATTTGGAAATCATCTCAAAAATCTAAATTATAATAAATTTACAACTAAAATAGACGGCAAAACTATTGTCTTTAATATAGACGCTTCTGTTATAAGCAAAAGCGATATAATTATCCTTGATATAATAGCCTCTAATCCCGGACGGACGATATATTTCTCTTCCTATTCTAATACAGATTTTTTGTCTTTGGATGAATATCTGTCTTTGGAAGGTTTTGCGTACAAAGTTACAGGAGAAAAAACTTCTCTGCATTCGTTTGATAATGTCAATTCTTTTGCAATGTATAGAAATATAATGCAAGGTTTTGAATTTTATAATTTTGATAGGAATATTTATTTCAATGAGATAGAACGAAGTATAATCTCCCTTTATATAGAGAACGTTGGTACGGTAGCATATAAACTAATTGGCGAAGGAGAAAATACAAAAGCTGAAGCTCTTATTAATAAAATCACAACTTCTATCCCAACTAATATTCATACTTATCCACTAACCTTGGCAGATTTTGCTGTTATACAATATATAAATGGAAATCAGCAGACATCTATTGAAATGATGGAACAGAGTACTAACAACTTCAAACTATTTATGGAGAGATACAACATAGGTACTATTCGTTTTCAAGCTCAAAATCGTTTAGAGGCTGCCAAACAAGTTGCTTTCTATATTAATATGTTAAATATGTGTGAGGATTGGGGTTTAGAGGATCTTAGAGTAACTATATCAAGTACATTATTTTCTATTATACGTCCATTTTTGGAGATAACATATAGACAAAAAAAGATAATGATGTTAGACAAAGACTGGTACGAGGAAGAAATACAAAGAATAGACGATTTACTCTCCCAAATACAACGACTTGCTGACCATTACGAAGAACCAATTCCACAATACGAATAAGAAATAAAGAATAAAAATATATATCTACAATGAACAATCAAAAATATACACTTAGAGGTGTTTCGGCAAAAAAAGAAGATGTTCACAACGCAATAAAGAATATTGACAAAGGTCTATTTCCGACTGCTTTTTGCAAAGTTATACCAGACATATTAGGAGGAGACAAAGACTATTGTAATATAATGCACGCCGATGGTGCAGGTACCAAATCCTCATTAGCATATATGTATTACAAACAAACAAACGATTTGTCCGTATGGAAAGGTATTGCACAAGATGCAATAGTGATGAATACAGACGATGTTATTTGTTCGGGTGTTACACAAAATATCATTCTTTCTTCAACCATTGGAAGAAACAAATCTTTGATTAGTGGCGAGATAATCAAAGCAATCATAGAGGGTACTGAAGAATTTTTGCAACTTCTTAGAGATTTGGGCGTAAATATCTATTCTACCGGAGGAGAGACTGCCGATGTTGGCGATTTGGTACGTACTATTATAGTAGATAGTACAGTTACGGCACGCGATAGAAGAGAAAATATTATCCAATCCAAAATTGCTCCTAACGATGTTATTGTTGGTTTGGCATCTTTCGGACAAGCATCGTACGAAACGCAATATAATGGCGGTATGGGTAGTAATGGTCTAACGAGTGCAAGACATGATGTGTTCGAACACTCTTTGAAAAATCTTTTCCCCGAAAGTTTTGATACCAACTTGCCAGATGAGATAGTTTATTGTGGAAGTAAGAAACTTTTGGATACAATAGAAATATCTAACCAAACAATTGGCAATAACTGTACTACACTAAAAGACAACATATCGTCCATAGAGACGACTATTGGCAAATTAGTTCTTTCTCCAACGCGTACATACGCTCCTATTATAACGAAAATACTAAAAGAGTGTCGCAAAGATATTCATTTTCTTGTTCATTGTACAGGTGGAAGTATGGGAAAAGTGCTTAATTTCTGCGATAATGTACATATTATTAAAGATAATTTGTTCGCTTTGCCTCCTTTGTTTGAGATTATAGAAAAAGAAAGCGGTACGGAGCGTCAAGAGATGTATCAAGTCTTTAATATGGGTCAAAGGATGGAGATATATTGTAGCGAAGAGGTTGCAAAGGAGATTATAGATATAAGTGAGAGTTATAATGTTGCAGCAAAAATCATTGGACGCGTAGAAAAAGCAGACAAAGCCTCCGTTACGGTTATTGATGATAAAGGAAAATACGAATATTTCAAATAGTAAATATTCCTTATTGGACAATCTATTTGATAGAGTAACTAATATCATTGAGAATAATAATTTGCTTCTAATAGAAAGTAGCAATATTAATCTAAAAGGACTTGTAAATAAGATATAATCAACACTCTAATCAGGTATTGTATGCTAAATTATGATAAGATTATTACAATACTTGATTAGTTTTTAGTTTATTTGGTAGAGAGGATGAATTATTTTGAGGAGTTGAGATTAGAAGAATTTTATCTATAAATTGCAGAAGAATTTTTCGCCTCAAAAATACCCAATAGGGAAAATAGATCATTTTGAAAAAATAGAAATTCGAATAGTATCGCATTTCGTCAAAATAACATCAATAACTATTCAAATAACATCAATAACTATTTGAATAACATCAATAACTATTTGA
>CAVGDP010000013.1:0-10255 GCA_963627985.1 uncultured Eubacteriales bacterium | reverse complement strand
TAAATCTTGGTAAGAAATTATTTTATCTGCAGATTTTTACCGGACACTAATAATACAAAACAAACGATTAAAATAGAAAAGGCATATAATTATATAGACGATGTTCTTTGGGGAGTAAAAGCTTATTTGATTTTAATAAAAGCACTTTTTCATAAAAGACCAAAGTTCCTTATTCTGTTCCTTTTCAATTATGTGAAAATAGATAATCTCTATTGCTACAAGTTGTCAAAAGAAAAGAAAAACGACTGAAAGACAATTGCTTCCAGTCGAAAAACATTTTTTTAACTTCCTAATAATGCGATTATATAGTTCTACCAGGATAAACTTTCAATGCTTCTTTTAAGCAATTAATACCTGCCATTAAGTCCTCAATACACAAACAATATGTGATACGTGCTTGTTTTCTACCTTTTTCTGGATCAGTGTAGAAACCAGTACCAGGTGCTAACATTACCGTCTTACCATTAAGGTTGAAGTCTGTTAGAAGCCATTGACAGAATTTATCACTATCGTCTATAGGCATCTCAATCATAGTATAGAATGCTCCGTGAGGGTTAGGACATTTGCAACCAGGTATTTCATTGATACCTTTTACCAAAGCACGTCTTCTTCTGTCGTATTCGTCATTTACTTCTTTGAAATAACTTGCAGGAGTATCTATAGCAGCTTCTGCAAATATTTGTCCAAAGTAAGGAGGACACAAACGAGCTTGAGCCATCTTCATAGCAGAAGTCATAACTTCCTTATTTTTAGAAATTATCATACCCTCTCTTGCACCACATGCAGAATAACGTTTAGAAACAGAGTCTAACAAGATAGCATTCTGCTCAATACCTTCTATTTGCATAACAGAAAAGTGTTTATTGCCGTCATAAACAAATTCACGATAAACTTCGTCAGCAAAAAGGAACAAGTCGTGTTTCTTAACTATAGCAGCTAATTGGCGTAATTCATCTTCTGTGTACAAATAACCAGTAGGGTTATTTGGATTGCAGACCATTATGGCACGAGTTTTAGGAGTGATAGCTTTTTCAAACTCTTCCATTGGAGGTAATGCAAAACCTTTGTCAATAGACGAAGGGATAGTTTTGATAACAGCTCCTGTAAGTTTAGCAAATGAGTTATAATTAGCGTAATAAGGCTCAGAAACTAATACTTCATCACCTTCGTTCAAACAAACATTAAACGCAATTTGTAATGCTTCGCTACCGCCACAAGTAATAATTATTTCGTTAGGCTCAACGTTGATATTGTAGCGTTGATAGTACTCACAAAGTTTTTTTCTATATGATAGATTACCATTAGATGGAGTATAGGCAACGATATCCATATTGGCTTTTCTCAAAACATTTAAGGCATCGGTTGGTGTTTTTATATCTGGCTGACCGATATTTAGGTGATAAATCTTTATACCTCTTTCCTTTGCAGCATCAGCGAAAGGAACTAATTTTCTTATTGCAGAAGCTTCCAAAGTTGCTCCTTTTTGTGATATTTTTGGCATATTATTATGTTTGTATTTAATTTGTTATGTAAATTCTCTCTTTTTATTTCTGTTTTTTAGTAGAAATACCAAAAAGTTAGATAGATTTCTGCCCATAGAAAAGAGACTCTATCTAACTATTATTTGAAAATTCTTTTATGAGATGTTTTTTTTGTTTTATTTATTAACAACTTTACCTTTTATTTTTAAGACCGTTTTACCTTTTGCTGCATTAGATTCTACGGTTATAGACTTGTTGATAGTACCAACGTTGTTAGTGTTGTATTTTACTTTTATTTTACCTGTTTGACCTGGCATCAAAGGCTCTTTACTCCAAGAAGGAATAGTACAACCACAAGAAGAACGTACATTGGTTAGCATCAAAGGAGCATTACCTGTGTTCTTGTAAACGAATTCACAAATTCCGTTACCACCTTTTTGTACTTCACCATAATCGTGTTCCATTTCAGTAAATGTAATCTCTGCTTGACTTCCGCCACTTACTTTACTTCCTGTTTTTTCTTGAGCATTTGCTCCCAAAACTACTGCAAATGTTAGCAGTAAGGATAAAAACAACTTTTTCATTTTATTAAATCAATTTATTTGTTTAACGTATATTTCTTTTTTTAGTACAACATTACCGGTTAGAAACAAAGTAATTCTACTTCTTTTGGGGTCGTTGCTAATAACGGTAATACTCTTCTTAATTTCTCCGACTAAATTAGTATTGTAACGAACGATTAATTTAGTTGTATCGTTGGGAAGAATTTTTTTGTTGCCTATCTCTATATCAACGCAATCGCAAGAAATATCCACACTATCTATAACCAACATACCGCCACCTAAATTAGTAATTTCAAATACTGCTTTGGCTTCTTCTGTTTGCATAACATCTCCGTAATCAAAGAACAATTTATCAAAGGAGATAATACCCGTAGAATCTTTATCGTACCGTATAATATTCTTTTTATTTTGTTTATTATCAAGGCTTTTTTTAGAGAGATTAGAAATAGAAAATCTCTTTTTCTTTTCTTTCTTGTTGCCTTGTGCGAACGAATTGCAATTTAGCAAAATTAATGCCAAAACAAGAAATACTAATTTTATGTATCTATTTATATGTTTTCTCATTATTCTTGTGTGGAGGTTTTTTGGAGATTAATCGTTCATATCTTTTAGTATTATAGATTTAATTTTTTCTATTTTGTCCAAAGATTTCTCGTGTAATTGTTTGAAATCGTCCCCTATATGATATTCATTTCGTACTCCAAAATAGAATTTTATCTTTGGTTCTGTACCAGATGGGCGAATAGATATCTTACTACCGTCTTTTAAATACCATTGCAATACATTGGATTTTGGTAAAGTCAAAGGTTCTTGTTTATTTGTTAGTAAATCTGTTGATAGTTGCAGTTGATAATCTTTGATTGTTACTACTTTTTGACCTAATAATTCTTTTGGAGGATTAGATCTAAAATTACTCATCATATCTTCTATTTCTTCTGCTCCTTTTTGACCTTTACGAACAATAGATAAGAGACTTTCTTGATAATAACCGTACTTGTGATATATTTCTAATAAAATATCATAAATAGTTTGCCCCTGTTGTTTTGCCCAAGCAGCCATCTCGGCTAATAAACAACAAGTAGCGACGGAGTCTTTATCTCTAACGATATCAGAAGGCATATAACCATAACTTTCTTCTCCGCCACCGATATATTTTTCGTTCTTTTCTACCTCTAATATCTTTGCAGCAATCCACTTGAAACCAGTAAGGACATCATAACATTTTACATGGAAATCATCAGCAATAACTTTAATCAATTCACTTGTTACAATAGTTTTAATAATAAACTCTTTACCTTTTAAACGCAATAATTCTTTATTACGAAGTAATATATAATAGGTAAGAATAGTTGCCGTCTGGTTACCATTCAAAAGAACCATTTCTCCTTCGGAGTTTCTAACACAAAGAGCCTCTCTATCTGCATCTGGATCAGTAGCCAAAACGATATCGCATTGTTTTTCTTCTGCAAGTTGTAATACTAAATCCAAAGCACTTCTTTCCTCTGGATTAGGAGATTTGCAAGTAGGGAAATTACCATCTGGAATAGATTGTTTGTCTTCTGTTAAGATATTCTTAAAACCCCATCTACGTAAAGCCTCTGGCACTATCTTGTAGCCTGTTCCGTGCAACGGACTATATGCTATTTTAATGTTTTTGAATGTATCTAAATGTGCTGTTGCTAAAGAGAGATTCGATATTTCATTGTAGTATATTTCGTCAAAACTCTCATCCAACAAGGTAATATTATCCATATTGTGTTGGATTTTTACTTGTGAAATATCTGTTATCTTATTAACTTGCTCTATTACATTTGTGTCGTGAGGAGGTACTAATTGTCCACCATCATTCCAATAAGCTTTGTAACCGTTATATTCTTTTGGATTGTGCGATGCAGTAATCATAACACCGGCATCACATTCTAATTTTCTAACTGCAAAAGACAACAGTGGAGTAGGATGAATATCTTGGAATAGATATACTTTCATTCCATTGGCAGCGAATACTTTGGCAGTAATCTGTGCAAATTCTTTGCTATTATTACGAGAATCAAAAGAGACTACGACCTTGATCTCTTTTTTGTCTTTGCATTCTTGCAAGATATAATTAGCAAATCCTTGTGTAGATTGACTAATTACTATGGTATTCATACGATTAGTACCTATTCCCATAATACCTCTTAAACCTCCTGTACCAAAGGAAAGTTTCTTATAAAAGGCATCGTTGAATTCTGCTATATCTTCTTTTTGAAGTCTTCTTAGTTCTTGTTTTGTTTCTTCACTAATACTGCTATTTAGCCACATACTAGCGTTTTGAATTGCATTTTTGTCTGCTTCCATAATATAATTATTTTCTTTTTTTGTTTAATCTGACACCCTCCATAAAGGAAAGTCTATTGATAGCCTCTATATTACCCATTTGAGCAGCCTTTTGATAACATTTTTCAGCCTCTGTATTATTTTGTTTTAAGTTAATACCGCTCTCATATTCCTTACCGATAATTAGCCAACTCTCTGCACGAGATATTTTTCTAAAATCTATATCCAAAAAACCACTAAAATCGTTATATTTATTATAAGTATTTATTGCCATTATTTCCTTTGAAAGAGAAAGACCTTGCTCGCCCGACATTGTGTAATACTTCATTGCTAATGTAGTGTTTTGTTCTACACCATTACCATTTTCTAACATTTGTGCATAAGCAAATTGAGCCATCGGATCATTGTTTACCAAAGGTATTTGTAGAAGTTGCATTGCTCTTTTATAATCAGGTTTTACACTCTTATTGCAAGAAAGAATATAAGCTAAACAAGCCATAGATGGAGTATCATTTTGCTTAACAGCTTTCTCGTACCAATAAGCTGCCTCTGAAAGATTTTCTTCTACAATATTACCCTCCAAATATATATCTCCCAAACGACGCAATGCATAGACTTCTTCTCTTTCAGCACATACACGATACCAAACCATTGCACGAGCCAAAGATTTTTTCGTTCCAATACCTTCATCAAACATAGTAGCAACTTTTATTTGCGATTTAGTATTACCTTTTTCGGCGGATTGTAAATAATAATTGAAAGCATTGGTAAGATTTTTTTCTGTTCCCAATCCATTTTCGTACATATACGCCAATT
The DNA here is from genome assembly GCA_963627985.1 of uncultured Eubacteriales bacterium. Taxonomy (GTDB): domain Bacteria; phylum Bacteroidota; class Bacteroidia; order Bacteroidales; family P3; genus Scybalousia_A. The sequence continues at coordinate 5,079 of CAVGDP010000013.1, read as the reverse complement.
GATACATACTCTCCAAATGATTTCTTTCGGCAGCGTTTTTATACCAAATAAAAGCATCTTTATAGGACTGTAACATTCCAATACCTTTATAATATTGATTAGCTAATTCGTACATACTTCTTACGTTACCACTTTTGGCTTTTTGTAATAATCCTTGTGCGTTAATGGTATTGACGCTCAAAATAATTAGTGCTAATACGAAAATTCTTTTCTTTATTCTCATCTTGTGTATGTCTATACTTTTGACTTTATTATTCTTACTCTTCATATTGCCAAAGTTCTTCTTTAGTCCAAAATTCCAACGCTGTCGGGTAACCTTCGTTAAATGCTAACTTAATGTAATTAATACCCTTTGTAATATCTTTTTGTACTCCTTGACCATAATATAACATAGTTCCTGTTTTGAACATAGCTTTGGCAAGATTGCCTTTATCGGCGGCTCTTTTATAATATTTGTATGCAATTGAGATATTTTTATTAGTACCTATACCTTTCTCGTACATTTCTCCGAGACAATAGGTTGCTTCATAAATATCCAAAGTATCGGCACGGAAGAAATAAGTATAAGCTAAATGAAAATTTTGTTGAACGTCTATACCATAATAATACATTTCACCCAAAGCAAAAATAGCCTCTTTGTGATTTTGTTCAGCGGCTTTATTGTACCAATACAAAGCTTTAGTAATATCTTTTTTGTAGCGATTATCTTGTGCATACATACGACCTAACTTGTATTGTGCGTTAGCATCTCCATCCTCTGCTGCTCGCATAAATGTATTTTGAGACATAGCATATTGACAAGTACAACAAATAATTACTAACAAAACAATCTTTTTCATATTTATATTTATATATGAGTAATTAACAATCTAATTTCTTTTGGCAAAATTACTAAAATTTTACTAACTAACCAAATAAGTAGCAAAAATAATACCTTAATTCTTTATTTTGGGATGATGACCACAAGAACGAAAATTATTTTTCCAATATTTCTCTTCCAAAGACGAGACAATAACACCTTTAGAAGTAGAAGCATGAATAAAATTGTCTTCGTGCAAAAAAATGCCAACATGATTAACATTATTCTTACCAAAAAAAACTAAATCTCCTTCTTTTAATTTATTTTTAGAAGAAAGTATATTAACTTCTTTTTCCATGTCCTGACTTCTGCGTGGTAATTCTATATTGTATACATCCATATATACATTATATACAAAACCACTACAATCAGTACCTTGTCTTGTCTTACCGCCTAAAACATGAGGAGTACCTATCCAAGTAACACAATAATCAGTTAGAATACTACTATGTTTTTTGAGATATTGTTTGGATTGATCATAAACAGAAAGATTTGCCATTGAGGCGGTGGTAGAAGTAGTGTTTGTCTTTGAAGTATTTCCCTTTGTGTGAGAATTAGAAGAGGATGTTTTTGGTTGAGAATGGTTAGGTCGTGAGCTACTTCCGTTTAAGGCTTTATTCACTGGTACACAAGAAACCATTAATAAAACTATTACCGCAAAGAGAGAAAATATTTTTATTTGTTTTTTCATTATCTTATACAATAATTATAGAATTGATTTCTCAAAAGAATTAAATATTTACAGTAATTATAGGATTAATCGCTTAAAAGAATTAAACATTGTTTCAAAGAATCCTCCCAATGAGGTATCTCAATACGCAGACTCTCCTTTATTTCTGTCTTATCTAACACACTATAAAAAGGACGTTTAGCCAAAGTAGGATAGTCTTTGGATAATATTGGCATAACTTTGCATTTGGAATTAGTTAGTTGCATAATCTTTTTTGCAAAATCATACCATGAACAAACACCCTCATTAGAGAAATGAAAGATATTATTTAATGGTGGATGAATAATCATTTTCAGTATTGCCTCTGCTAAATCTGTTGCGTAAGTAGGTGTACCTATTTGATCAAAGACAACATTTATACTGCTTTTGGTTTGACCTAATTTCATCATTGTCTTAACAAAATTATTTCCAAACTCACTATATAGCCACGAAGTACGAATAATTTTAGCATTCTTATTACAACGCAAGACCTTCTTTTCTCCTTGTAATTTGGTATTGCCATAAACACTCTTTGGATTCGGTACAGATAGCGAAGTATACGGCGTTGAACTCTTACCATCAAATACATAATCGGTAGAAATATGAATAAATCTAATCTTGTATTTCTTTGTGTATTTCGCTAATAGATAAGGAGCTTGTGTATTTAATAATAGTGCCATATCATAATCGTTTTCTGCTTTATCTACTGCAGTATATGCGGCACAATTTATCAAAAAATCAAAGCCTTTATCCTTTAAATAAGTATCTATTTCTGATTCTTTTGTAATATCCAATTCCTCTACGTCCGTAAAAGTAAATTCGTGGTCGTAATCAATGGAAATTTTTCTAAAACTTTGTCCTAATTGCCCATTAGAACCTGTAACTAAAATTTTCATTTGTAAAAAATTTTTAATTTTGGGTGCAAAGTTAGTAATAAATTTTATTTTAATTCGTATCTTTGCAAATAATTTTTACAAAAAAAGTAACATAATGACTATTACAGATAATAAAAATAAGACATTTCCTAAATTGATAACCAATATATTAATTTGTTTTCTCTTGCTTATACAACTCTTTCCTCCTTTATGGATACAAGATATAACGAGTTTAAGACATTTTCTTATAGCCTTGTTTGATGTTTCTCTTTTGGGAGTTATTTTAGTAAACATATTCAAAGAGAAAATAAGAATCCTTAATCCTCTACGGTTTAAGCCAATAGGTATTTTTTTGCTATTATTGATAATTATGTTGATAAGTATTTCGTGGGCAATTAACAAAGTAGAAGCCATAGCGGTGCTAAATAGATGGGTATTAGTTTTTTTAGTTGCTTTCCTGGTCGGTATTATACTATTTAATAATACTAAACTTCTCCACACACTTATCTATTGTACTATGATAATTACATTTATCAATATTGCAACTTGTATAATAGGATATTATCATTTTGATTTGCATATCTCCCAACGACATAATCTTATGCTTAATGGTGGTTATGGTAATAAGAATATATTTGCCGTTTGTTTAGCCCTTAAACTTCCTTTATTATATTATGCAATTATCTATTACAAACGTATTTGGAAGATCATTTCGTTAGTATTGGTTATGGGAGTTTGTTTTTCGCTTATGATATTATCTACTCGTTCTACGTTTATTAGTATGTTTTTGCAAGTCATAATACTTTTGTTTTATTGTATTTATGAAAAATTTGTACTCAAAACAAAAAACAAAAATTTTCTTTGGGCGATGTTGTCTATTTTGGTTATTGTGATAGGTTTTTTTATTGGTAATCAATTTATTCAATATAATTATAATAAGTACGCTAAACACGATATAAAAAATAATTATACTCTTGGTGCGAGGGTAAAAACAATAGAGCAAGGCAATAGTAAAGGTCGTCTTCTGATTTGGAAAAATACTTTGGAGATAATCAAACAAAAGCCTCTAATAGGTTATGGTATAGGTAACCACAAACTAAACATTATGAGAGTAGAAGCAGCGAAGAAAACAAATTATGTAGTTAGCGATCACGCTCATAATGATTTTTTGGAAATGCAAAGTGAGTTAGGAATCGTAGGAGAGTTGCTATACCTACTATTATATATAAGTATGGGGATAATAGGTTTGAAGATAGTCTTGAATAAAAAAACGCACGAGAGGTATCGTTTGATAGCATTAGTATCTTTATTAATATTAGTAACATACGCAATTGACGCCCTATTCAACTTCCCTAATGAAAGGGCTACACCACAAATATATTTTGCATTAAGTTTTGCCCTAATGTTAGTGATATATAACAAAATCAACAACAAAACTAATACAATAAAACATCCCAAAAGAGTATGTATTCCTATTATAATTTTCTCCGTTGGACTATTATATATAGAGACTTGTCATTTTATGTCTTCTATTGTTCAACATCAAAGAATACTTTGTTCTAATTCAAGAAACAAGAATAATATTCCGCCTTCGTATTGGGTCAATATTAGTCCCTGGTTGCCTAATGTGGACGAGAGTACCAAACCTATTGCTATCAATAATGCTTCTATGTTCGCTTTGGAGGAAGATTATCGTACGGCTATTGATATGATTCTAAAAGATAACGCCAATCCTTTCTACGGATTGAAAGAATATCGTTTGGCATCGTATTATGCACATTTAGGAAAATTGGATTCTTCTTTTTATTGGGCAAATAAATGTATAAAGATTAAGCCATTATGCTATGATCCCGTAAGTGTGGAAGTAGGTAATTACAAACAACTTGGTGATACTACTTCTATGATAAAGGTATTGGAAGATTATCTCAAAAGAGAGAAGAGTGATAGTAGGGCGTGGGTAAGTTTGATAAATATATACATTAGTAAAGGGGATTTGAATAAAGCAGTAGAGAAGTATGATGAATTTTTTCTTTATAATAAGGAAAATAAGGAGTTTTGTTTGCAAAAATCTACAATTGAGAAGATAGAAAAAGCGAAAAATAAAAAAATTAGAAAATTAGAATAGAAAAAAATAAAATTTTTTCTTATTGATAATCAAAGTAATAAATATTTTTTATGATTTTTTTTCAAAAAAAATTATTCTATTACAAAATCTTGTTGTACTTTTGTCGCCGTTAAAACAAAAGAATTTATAAACAATTTTTAAAAACACTTAAAGAAATGAAAAAAGTATTGTTCGTATTAGCAATCGCTGGTTTTTTCGCAGCATGCGGTAGCAAAGCAACTGAAACAGCAACTGAAACAGCAACTGAAACTCCAGTTGAAGAAACAGTAGCAGAAACAGCAACAGAAACTCCTGCTGAAACACCAGTTAAATAATAATTGAAGAATCAATTATTAGAGATTAGAGCAGTCCCATTAAGAAGACTGCTTTTTTTATGTCTTTTTCTTTGTTCTTTTCTTATACAGCAAAAAATAAAAAATCATATTTTTTTTAATAATTCTTTATTATTCAAAAACTTTTTCTTAATTTTGCACCCAAAATAAACTTTTAACCTTAACAAGATAAATATCAT
>CAVGDP010000012.1:0-3428 GCA_963627985.1 uncultured Eubacteriales bacterium | reverse complement strand
TTTCAAAACACTTCAGATTTGGAAGGCTTTAATATATTTGAAAAAATATCAACAGAAAAAATTTGTTGTGGCGGAAATAATAATGCATTAAATCTTTATATCCTTAAGATTCACGATAAACTTTTTTCATATGATAAATTATATGACTATATTTTAGATAATATTTGTCAGTATGTTTTTAATCGTAGAAGAAATTTAGAAGCCCAAAGTGACGTGAAAAAATCTAGACGATTGGTTCTTGATGCAATAGATTATTTAAGAAAAGTTACTTCTGATAAAGATTTAGGCGCGGGTGGAGAACTTGGTGAAATACTATTATATTTATTTCTTGAGCAAGATTTGAATGCTCCAAAACTATTTAGTAAAGTTGAATTAAAAACTAGTACTAACGAGTATATAAAAGGAGCAGATGGAATCCATTTTAAATTTAGAACAGATATAGAAGGAACCAAGATATTACAACTTGTAGTCGGTGAAGCTAAAATCAAGAATGACCTAAAAGACGGAATCGAAGATGCGTTTATATCTATTAATACATATTTAACTAGCAATAGCCAGGATATTAGACTTCTTGATAACCATCTAATGAATCAGTTAGTCGAAGATGATGAAGCTGAAGTTTTAAAAAAATATCTATTGGGGAATTACACAGAAGAAAAAGAAACGGTTTTTGGCATTTTTATCGGATATAGTATCGGTTATGACGGCTCTGAAGATAGTAATGATAATTATAAACAAAATATAAAACAAGCAAATTTAAGTCAGGTATTAGGTTATAAAGATAAATTAGTCGACGAAATTGCAAAGTATAAAATAAGTAATTATCAATTTAATTTTTATTTTTTACCATTTCATGATGCACAAAGAGATCGAAAAACTATTATAAAACAACTAACAGAAAAAGAATCAAAATTTACTTGGGGAGATATAAGAAATGGCTAAACAATTTTGTGAATTTTTATATAGAGATATTCTCCAAGAACAAGAATTTCAAATATTATTCAATGAATTACTCAAATTATACACAATCAGACTAATTGATAAATCATTAGAAGAATATGACGAAAAATACAGTAAGTTACTTAGATATGCAGATATACTATCTCTTTCGGAAATTGAAGAACACCAAAATATAGCACAACAAATAGTGATACTTCTTTCACAGATATTTCCTAATAATGAAAAAATTAAAATATTCAAAGAAAACGTATATAAAAACGTTTCAAACTTTGCTTCAATCGATTTACTAAAAGAGGAGCAATTATTATCAAATACTTGTGATAATTTTCTCCCAAATTTAGTATATAGTACACATAAAATTCAAAATAAAATACCTGATTCAGATAAGTCATTTTTTGACACTCAATTGTCTGTATTTAAGTCGTTAGAAAATAATCAATACTATAGCTTTTCTGCCCCAACATCAATGGGTAAAACATTTGTGATTACAAAATTTATATTAAATAAATTAAAAAATAATACACAAGACAATTTTATAATATTAGTACCCACTCGTGCTTTAATTTCTGAAATTGCAAATAAGATAATCAAAGAATTCAAAAATTTTATTGGTACTGACAAACACAGAATAGTAACAACATTGGTATCTTTAGCAGAGAATGATAAATTTATTGCTGTACTTACACCAGAAAGATTGTATTATTCAATATTAGAAAATCCGAAACTTAAATTTCAATATTTATTTATTGATGAAGCACATAAGATTTCTAGCAGGGATAAACGAAGTATAACATACTACAAAATCTTGGATATGTTAAAGAACAACAATAATGTTCGGATATATTTTTCTTCTCCTGTAATACCAAATCCTGATATATATTTAGAGCTTACTAATTATTTCAGTGATAGTGTTTCTTCTGGTCATTCTTTTACATTCTCTCCTGTTACACAAAATAAGATATATATTAATTTGATTAATAAGAGTATTTCTATTTACAATCGAGTGCTAAACCAATTTCAACAATGTAATTCTATTACAATAGATTATACTAACCGAGTTGATATTTTGTTAAATTTAGGGAAAGACAAATGTAATTTAATTTATGTTTCATCCACTGCAAAAGCTATTAATCAAGCAATTGAACTTAAAAGAATAACAGAAAATAATAACATATTAAATTTGTCCGGAGACGTAAAAGAAGAATTAGAAAAAGTTGCTAAAAATATTGAAGAAAAAATACACAAAGAATATTATTTAGCATCACTTATAAGATGTGGAATAGCATATCACATTGGAGCATTGCCTTCCGATATTAGAGCAAAAATAGAAAACCTACTTCGATTAGGTTATATTAGATACTGTTTTTGTACGAGCACTCTTTTGGAAGGTGTAAATGTGCCTGTAGATAATCTCTTTGTCTTTGATTATAAAAAAGGACGTTCAAATTTATCAACAGTTGATGCTTTTAATTTAATTGGTAGAGCTGGAAGAGTTTCTTTAAATGAATTTGGCAATGTATTTGTTGTTATAGAAGATGAAAAAACACAAAACTATTTTAACGATGTGATTTTACAACAATTACCTAATCAAACGTTACTTCCTAATAAGGCTATTACCCAAAAGACAAAAAAATATATCGTAGAATGTCTTCTTAATGGAAAAACAAATTTACTTGAAGAAAGTGATAAATATAAAGATAAAGGCTTATCGGAAACAACATATGAATATGCTATAAAATGTTTAAATATGTTACTTCATGATATTTGTACTAATAATCGAAGTTATATCATAAAGGATTTTGAAAATGCTAAAGTCTTATCTCCACAAAATATAATTGATATAAAAAATATATTCAAAAATTATAGCCAAGAAGATGACGATATTAATGTCTCTATAAAACAAAAAGATTCTTTATATGCGGCAATTAGCGGCAAAAAAATTAAATATCCTGAAAATTTTGATTATGATATTTGTGTAGAATTTTTGAGAAATTTATCAGAAATATTTCAATGGAACTTATATGAAAAAGAGACATTGGGAAAAGGAAATCGATTATATTATTACGCTGTAATATTATTACAATGGATGCAAGGAAATGGTTTACATGAAATTGTTAGACGTGCACTTGAGTACAATAAAGAAAACAAATGTATAATACGGGACTTGCAAACTTATCAATTAGTAGAATATAATGATTCTGTAGCCCATAAAAACATTGTTATCAATGATGTAATGAAAAATATAGATAATATCATTAACTATAAGCTCTCTATGTATTTTTTAAGATTCTCTGAAACTTATTTAAAATATCATAACCAACAACCAAAGAATGACTGGTATGAATATGTTGAATATGGAACGAGTAATAAATTGGTAATAATGTTGCAAAAATTTGGATTCTTACGTGAAGAAGCAATCCAGCTAAGCAAACCACAACTATCTAAATATGTTGTTTTAAAAGAAGATA
>CAVGDP010000011.1:11935-13188 GCA_963627985.1 uncultured Eubacteriales bacterium | reverse complement strand
TTTTTTAATAAGAAAATTTATTCATTATGTTTAGTATACAAGATATAATAAAGAATAGTGTAGATAAGTTGGCAGATAATATCGGGTCAGTTAATACACCGACCGAGCAAGGCACTAATGAGAGTACATTAGAGCAGAAAGTCGCACAAGATATTTCTAACGCTCAACAAAAACAAGAGACACAAGCAGGACAATCTATAAACATTCCCATTCCGCAAGGATACATACCTTATAAGAATACTTATACAACAAGCCAAAAAGTAATTCAAGGGCAAAATATTGACAACACAAGTAAAAGCATTACAACAGACTACAACACAGACAAGGCAAACAGAGAGGCGGAGGCAGAAAGAGAGCGTTATAGACAGTTATTGCAACCTTATAAAGAACAGCAAACGCAATATCTTCAATCACTTAATGATATATACAATAGATTTTCGCCCGATAAAAGCATACCATTACGCAAAGATGAACGTTTGGCAGGCATACAAGCATTAGCGACAGCATTAGGAGACTTGGGTAGAGCAGTCGGCAGAAGTATGGGTAACGACAAGGGATTAGGTATGGTAGAAGTGGATAAGGATAAAAACTTCCAAGACTTTTATAAACGTCTATTGACTGCACAAGATCAAGTAAGACAACAAGAGGCAGAAGAGGGATTAAGACAACTTAATCAACAGATAGCACTATTGAAAGGACAAAACGATATAGATGGCAAGATATTATCGCAAGTAATAGATGCAGGCGAAAAAGCAAGAGAAAGAGCATTGCAAGGAAATAAGACTGTTGCAGGACAAGAAATAACTGATACTAACGGCGTTAAGAACACAATAGAGCAATCTAATTCTTATATAGATCCTAAAAGTCTAACGACAGAAACGCCATCAAGTAGTAGATCTTCGTCGTCATCGTCAAGTAGTAGATCCTCGTATTCGAAAGGAAAGGGAGGTAAAGCAAACTATTGGCAAAGTCCTTATTGGAGAGCAGGAGGTCAGAACTCTTTTGGGTTAGCAACATCCGCAAGGGAAGGTGGATTTAGTGATACATGGAAAACGTTTATGTCTAATGGTGATATAGAGTTAACGGACGAAGATGTAGGTAAATATTACGGAGCATTAAGTGAGATAATGCAAGACTATTTAGCGACTACAGATGAAAACGGCAAAAAGAAATACACAATTAAAAGGACAACTACCGAACAGTTGAAAGATATGAATAAACTTACTCAAGTATTACGTCAATTATGTGCAAGC
>CAVGDP010000011.1:8456-11869 GCA_963627985.1 uncultured Eubacteriales bacterium | reverse complement strand
CGTATAGACGACGCATTGAACCGTGTTAATTTCAAATCGGATTTTGGTTTATAATGAATTAAAAAAAATAGGAGAAGAGAAAAATGCCATATACATTAGAAGAAAGAGAAAGAAATCGTAGAAAAAAAGCAATAGAGAACCAACGTTATTACGAAGCATTATACAAAGAAGAACAAAAAGGAATAGAAGAAAAGAAAAAGAAAAAAGAACAAGACGTCACTTATATAAACGATTTGGATACTGTTGCAATAACTACCCAAAAAGACAGACAAAAGAAACAAGAGAAAGATGAACAAAAAGCAGAAGAATTGGGCAAAAAGAAAGGTGTTAATAGTCTTTCTGTACTTACGTCTGTACCATTAAGCACCAACACACAAGCAGAAAAGATAAAAAAAGATTTTGAAGGAAGCAGACGCAGTGAAAGAATAAATCATCTTTACGATAGAGAAGATAACACACCTCAAATTAATAAAATAAAAAATGATATATATGCACGTTATCATAATGGGGCAAAACTCTCTAATTTGGATGACTTTGAATTTTATGTAAAAGATGGTAAAATAAACGATGATAATATCTATTTATTCACCAACAACAGCAACTTTACACAATCGCAAAAAAAAGAATTTAGGACTATTTTTGAGAAGGCGAAGAAAGAAGCAATAAAGGAAACGAGGGAGAAGTTAGTTAAATTGAAAACGAAGATAGAGCAGTCAGATAAATATTCTTCTCTAAATAAGAATGCATACGTTCATCGAATACAGAACGCAATAGAAATATTAGACTCTCCCGATCGCAGTGGTAATGCTTTAACGTCAGTAGGTAATTTCTTTAAGGGCATGGGCAATCAGATAGCCGATAGTGATTTTTGGAGTTTGGGGGTTACGGAATTGAATAGAAATCGTTATACCAATAACGCCGCCGAACAGTTTGATAAAAACTATCAAGCATTAAAGAAAAAAAACTTTACAGACGAACAAGCAGGAGAAAAAGCCTTTGAACAACTATCACAAAAACATAAAGATGCCTTAACTTCTTATTATGCTTTAATGCAAGCACAAGGATTGAGGGAATATGATACATCTTTGGGGTATCAAGCGGGACAAGTAACCGCCGAAATGGTACCATTTGCAATAAGTTTGGGCGCAGGTAGTGCGTTGAAAGGAGTACTAAAAGGTATAGTAAAGGGAGGTGCAAGCGGTCTCAAAAGCGGAACACGTATAGGAGCAAGGGCGATTAATATGTCCGCTCAAGCAGGTAATACACTATCTAAAGCGGAGGAATTGCAAACTCTAACAAAGGGAGCGTTAAAGGGAGCAAAGAGTGGTGTAAAGAGTGGTGTAAAGAATGGTCTGCCGAGAGTTTTGGGAGGTAGTGGTAGTGCCGAGATAACACAAGCAGGTACTACTTTCACGGGTGTAAATTACGGCAAGAAATTAGGAAAGGACGTCCTCGACGGTCTCGGCGATGCCTTAACTGCAACGGTAATCTCTCCGACCAGTTACGCCAATCTATACAAAGAACAAGCCGACAAACATATTGCACACGAAGATTTTACCCTAAAAGATTATGCAAAAGTATGGTCAAGTAACTTTATAGAGAACGCAACCGAGACAATGAGTGCGTCCTTACTTCGTCCTGTTAGAACATTATATAACAAAGCAACGAAAAAACTCTTTGGAATAAATCCATCTTACTTGTTTGACAATAAGAACTTTTCTAATATATACCATAATAAGATGTATATCGGTTCAACGTTAGAGGAGTTAATGGAGGAATATTTGGGGTCGGCGTTGAATACTCTTAATGGTTATATACTTAACGATGACGACTTAAAAAGCGAATGGAAAAACTTTATGACCAAAGATAGCCAAGCTGTTTTGTTTGCAAGTATAGTACCCTCTACTACTATTATGCCTTTGGCAAGTGGCAGTTTGAGAATGTTACACAATCATCATAATTCACATGCATACAGACAAGCAAAGGATACTTTGACCGACCTATTTAGTAACTATGGACTAAATGCTTCTAATCTTACAAATGTAGTTGAATCGGCAATATCTACCGGACGATTTACGGATGCAAAAGATAATAACTATATCCAAAATATCGCTAATGCTATGGTCGGCACTATTGTAGCCTCATACGGAGAAGAAGAAGCAAGTAGGGTAATGGAACAAGTTAGCGACTATATAGGGAAAGCACATAAACTAAATGGAACGCTTCGCAACTTCTCTTTGGATGTTATGAATATGTCCGCAGACGAGAGGGAGCAACTTTGCAAAGATTTGATAGAAACCCAACAAAGAGTAGCCAATAATAATGTACTATATAATCATATTAAGAGAGGCAGATATATCACACTGCCAGATAGCAACGGCAAAAAAGAAAACTATATAGCACAAGCCTTTACCGTAGATCAGGACGGAGAATTGCAACAATTGGGCGTTGTTACTAATAGAATAAAGAACGACAAAGGGGAAGATGCTTTTATAATTAGTGATGGTTTCGGTAGAGAGTTTGAGATAACACGCAATGAATTATATAGAGCCGTTGAACATACTGCTTTGGAGAATAATCCTATTGTCTTTACGAAAGTGTCGGAGGTATTAGACTATTTACACGGTCAAACGGAGACAAATACCACGATGAGCAACGAGATACAGACAAGGAGCATTCTTAATAATATTGCTACTGGCACTAACCAAAACGGCGAAAGAATTGTAACTACTGCAACTTTAAGGGATGCAGAGGGCAACTACTCAACTGCTTATCTAACGGATATAAATACAGACACTAATTCGGCAATTGCTCACTATATAGACGAAAACGGTAATATAGACAGCAGGCAAATATCTTCGGATGAGATAGAACAATTGCAAGAGATGACCATTGAACAAGCCATAGAAGAGAGTAATAAGGTATTCAATGCATCTAATCTCAATAATCCGTCCTATTCGCCAAACTATTCTACTGCTTACGACCTAAACAAAGTAATAGATGGTCAGATACCGATAAATCAACAAGGTAATACTAATACACAGACTACACAAACAACCGACAATGGACAAGATATGCAGGAGGGAGATTTACAAGTCGGAGCAGTATATAACGGCACAGATATAGGATATTTAAGGGAGGGGGATGTTATTACTATCTCCGATTATGGCGGATATGAAGATTTAAGGGACGTTATAGGAATACCTGGTCAAGTAATACAACAAAATGGCAATGTAGTAGTAATAGAATATTCAGAGGAGGGCGTAACTATAAGACAAGTTGTATTACATTCTCGCCAAGCCAAAGTAGAATTTATCTATAATGGTAATATCAACGACCAAACGGATAATAATAACGATACTAATCAACCGACCGACCAAACTACGCAAGAAATAGATACTAACCAAACAGAA
>CAVGDP010000011.1:0-8381 GCA_963627985.1 uncultured Eubacteriales bacterium | reverse complement strand
GATGCCGACCTATCACAAGATAGTCAAGCAAACGAATATAAAAACTTGCAAGATAAAATACAAAATTGGTTAAGTAACGAGAATTTAGAATGGGCAGAAGGTAAAGAATTAAACGAAATAACCGAAAGGTTTGGCAATAAATTAGAACCTATCGCTATAATATCGCAGACTATTAGAGATATTTTTCCAACGCTTAAAGATAATTATCTATATTGCGGTAAAGCATACTTTATAGACCACGCCATAAATCATCATCCAGAAATAGAGAATGAAGAATATAATAAGATACAAATTATTCTAAATGATTTTGATGATATAAAAGACTTGTCTAATAATAAAATAGCAATAGTAAAGAAATTAGATAAAGGGTACGCAATAGTAATAGAATTATCAAAACAAGATGGTAAAGTAGTATTACATAAAACATTCTTTTATAAAGACAAGAAAGGAAAAAGACTTCCCTATGAAAATAAAAGAAGTCTTTTAAAGAAAACGTCTGTGGACGGTGGTACCACAATCAATCCTACAAATAGTAGTCGGCAGACACCGGTTATTTCTACTCTTGACGTTTCCAACGGCAAAGATACAACAAATTCCGAAACTGACAAAAATAATAACGAAAATCAACCGAGCGAATCGCAATCAAACGAAATAGACACAAACGAAACAAATACAGCAAAAGCAAAGTTTGATAGCACTCCAAAAATAGATGGCAGACGCTCACGCAAAGTCCTGGCAGATAATACCGAGTTGAAAGGGCATTACGCAATAGTAGAAGCAAACAGTCTTACGCCGTCCCATAACCCAAATACATTTGGACAAAATAAAGACTTCCCTACTAATGAGGAGGGTAAGACAATGAACAGTAGAGACTACCAAACAAAAGAAGAACAGGGCAAAGTTATCCGTATCGCTCAACGTTATGGCAAACAAGCAGTAATGGACACCCCTATTGTTGATAATAACGGCGTAGTCCTTAGTGGTAACGGCAGAACGATGGCAGGACAATTAGCAAGTCAGCAACATACTGATAAGGGATATTTAGACTATTTAAGGGAGATATCTGAAGAAGAGTTTGGCATATCTGCAGATGAATACAAGAATATGAAAAATCCGAGGGTTGTCTTTATCGTGGATGAGAATTTGGACTATACGACAGAAAACTTCGATAAATTCAACCGCAAAGGAGAAGAAAGCCAATCCACAACAGCAAGGGCGGTAGTTGTCTCCAAGACTGTAACAGAAGAACAAGTTAAAGCAATCGGCAAATGGTTAAGTGATGCCATAGACAAAAGTCCTAACAACTTCAAAATAGAAACTATCCTTAAACAAAACGGAGAAGATATAATAAGTTTATTAGTTAAAGCAAAGATATTGCAACCTAATGAGACGGCACAATATATAGACAAGAACGAAAGAGGACAATCTGTCCTCAACGGCAACGGTATAGACTTTGTTACGGGGGTTTTGTATGGCGTTTGTTTCAATGAAAAAGGCGTACAGATATGTAAGAACTATCCAAATACTATTGGAACGCAAGTAATAGCAGGTATCAATGAGATAATCGCTAACAAGAATTTGAGCGATGGGTATTCTTTGATAGATGACTTACAGAAAGCATTAGAAGTCTATGCACAATGTTTGAGAGAGAAGATAACCATAGACGCCTTTTTCCGTCAGACAAGCTTTGACACCAAAGAAAACGCACTGAAAACCAAAACGATTAAGATGTTAGCGGAGATTCTCGCTTCAAAAGATGCCAAAGAATTAAAAAATATCTTAATTTCGTACAATAAATATGCGTTAGAAACTATCGCCAATCCGATGACTTTATTCGGAGAAAAGATAGACAAAGAAAGAATATTAACCGATATAATCAATCAATATGAGCGAGAGAAACAACAACGAAAACAACGTACAGGAGAACAAACTTCTATTCTTGATGTTGGCAATGAAAGTGAACGAGATAAGAAAACAAAATCCGACACTAACAGAGGAACA
The DNA here is from genome assembly GCA_963627985.1 of uncultured Eubacteriales bacterium. Classification (GTDB taxonomy): domain Bacteria; phylum Bacteroidota; class Bacteroidia; order Bacteroidales; family P3; genus Scybalousia_A. The sequence goes on along the minus strand of CAVGDP010000011.1, from coordinate 6,380 downwards.
AGCACGCAAGATAGCACTGCAAGAGATACAGCAAGAAACGAAAGAGAAGTAAAAGAGCATCGTACCGATACCTCTACCGAGCAAATAACAGAGAAAGACGAAGAAGAAAAACAGAAAGAAAAAGAAGTATTTAATTATATTAATACTCTCATAAAACAACAAGTAGGGAGTATAGAGAATGTATTTCATAGAAATGAAATTGGCAATATAGCATTAGTTTGGGGAAATGAAAAAGGTGGATTAAAACACATTATTGAGAAACATATTATAACTCACACGGACTTTGACAGCGTTAAAGAATTGGCACAAATTTTATGCAACACAATAAAGAATGGAACAATAAATAAACTTCCTAACGGTAATTTTAATATAAATTATGATGGTTATAGGGTTTCTATTGCGAAGAATGATAAAGGCAATTTTGTTCTTACGGCATTTGATACAACAAGAAAAGAACATAGTAAAGAAAGAAGCGAAGTAGATGCTACACGCTTACGCCAAAGTATCTTTAACAAGGAGAATGGAACTCCTGTATCCCCTAACTCCGCTTCCAACGGCAAAGATACAACAAATTCTGAAAGTGACAAAAAAGGTACAACAAATTCCGAGAATACACTTCTCAAAAGATGGAATAATGAGGGGACGAAAGAGGAGAGCGAAAAGAATGATAAGAAGGTAGAACAGTTTCTAAAAGATATTATAAAGGAAAAGAATGAAAGAAACGGAGAGGTTGATCGGGTCGCAGTAGGTTCGGATATACGAGAAGCGTTTAAAAAGAGTAGTAGCAAAGAAATACAACGCTTGCTGGATAAGTTTGCCATAAAGAACGCAAAAAGTTATGTAGAAAGGGGCGCTTTGTATTTAATACATCGAGATTTGAATTCCTTATTAATTAACGTAAAGTACTTCAGCGAGATGAGTGACGCAGAAAACCGTCAGATAGTAGATAAAGGTATTGAGATAGCAGAAAGCGAGGCGGAACAAATCACCGAACCGAAAGAAACGACGGGCAAAGAAAATAATAGCATAATATCTGACGCAGGATCGTATACAACAATAGACGAAATAAAACCAAATATAAAGACAAAGTTAAAGATAGCACAACTTTCAAAAGAAGAGAGAGGAATGCTGACGGCAACGGTAGAACGACCCGACTTTGCATTTGTACCGACCACAGAAAGCCGTACGGGTAAGGCAGGAGCGGATAATCTGTATCACCATGTTTTTGTAAAAATCTTTAAAACAGAAGACGGTAAAACAAAGGTATACCGTGTAAATGTTACGCAAAAGAAAATGGGCGAACAGGGGAGTATAGCAAGTTTTGAAGAAATTAAAAAGAAAGAAATAAGGGAACTTTTCTTAAAACCATATAATATAGGAACATTAAAACTTGCAGAATATGTTTCTTCTTATATTAAAAGCAGTGTCTTTAATCATTTTACAGACGAGCAATACAAAGATTTTCACAATCAAAGAATAGAAGAAGAGGAACGAAAGAGAAAGACAGATGACGAGACTTTCGGAGAGGATAAAGCACTGACGGAGGTACGGCAAAAAATAAGTCGTTTAGAAGAACAAAAAGAAAAGGAACGTATTGAGAAATTACAAAAAGAAAGAGCAGAAACAGAAAAGGAACTCAATGATTTAATCGGTAAGAAAAAAGAATTACTGAACGAGACAAAGGAGGACAAAGAGTTAGTTAAAAAACAAAAAAACGCACTTGAACAGACGGAAACGAAAATCAGAGAACTGATAGTTAGATTGTATAACATAAGGGATAATATTCTTTCTAATCGTGCTTATTTGGGAAGAGAATACAACGACTTATTGCATAAGGCAGAAGACTTGAATATGCGAAGAGAGATAGCGGTTCGCGAACAAGAGAAGAAAGAAATAAAGGAAAGGCAAAAAGAGAAAACGGATGAAGAGGGCGACGTTGTTTTGTCTCAACGAGTATCAGGTAAGACGGAACAGTTGTCAGAGGACGACAAGGCATTGACAGAGGGGATGGTAGAAGTATTAGGTAATGCAATTGGCAAAGAGAACGTTATACTTGATGATAAACAAGCAAACGAAATAATTAGACAAGAGAACGAAAAGAAAAAACAAGGCAAACAATCAAAAGAGGAGGTAAATAAGAAATTCAACGAACAGTTGGAGACCCTTACAGAAGAGAACGCCGATAAGGTTATATTGTCTTTGGGTATGCCGTCCGATATTCTTTTGTCTGCAGGAATAGAAAATAAGCCTTTGAAACTTTATGGTAATAAAGTTATCAAAAAAGCAAAGAAACACGGATTTAAGATAAAAGATTTAAGAGATTTACCAAGAGCAGTTGCTAATCCTATTGCGGTATTTAATGGAAGTACAAATGGAAGTTTTGCGATACTTACGGAGATGAAGATTAATGGGGATAATGTACTTGTTAGTTTGTCAGTTGGTAAAGATAGTGATATAGATTTCAATATTATTTCTTCCGTATATGGTAAGGCAAACAATGGAATAATAGAATGGATAAATAGCGGAAAACTTCTATATGTAAACAAAGAAAAAGCCCTTGATTACTTACGCATTTCCACTCCAATTGTGGAGGCACAAAGTAACCAAAGGCTTAATTCAGTTGCAAAGATATTACAAAATTTTGAAAATCCGCAAATAAAAAGTGAAAATTCTTTACAAGAGCAAAAAGATTTGCAATTCTTTAAGACTTCCAAAGGGGAGTGTTATGGTTTTACTGTGGGCGGTAAAATCTACATAGACACAAAGATTGCAAAAGCAGATACGCCGATACACGAATTTACACATCTTTGGGCAAAGGCATTAAGAGAGAACAACCCAGAGGAATGGAAAAACATAGTCGCTTTGATGAAAAAGCAGACGTATCTTTGGGAGTATGTTAGAAAACTATACCCAGAACTAACGGACGAGGACGCAATAGCTGATGAAGTGTTGGCACATTATAGCGGTAAGAGAGGACTTGAAAGACTGCAAGCAGAAGAGAATAGGATAAGGCAAGACAGGTCCATAAAGATAACCGATAAGGCGAGGGCGTTACAGGCTATTAAGAATATTAAGGAGGCGTTAGAGAGATTTTGGCGTGGCGTGGCTGACTTCTTACATATTCATTTCACTACTGCCGAAGAGGTTGCCGACAAAGTATTAGCAGACTTATTGAACGGAGCAAATCCTAATGAGTACCTAAAAGACAAGGGCAAGAATAATAGATTGCAAACAGAATCTAAATACACACAAGAGGAGCAGAATATAATAGACAAAGCCAAAGCAAACGGTACTTATATGAAAGCACCTAACGGCAAGCCGACACACTTAACCGAGAAACAATGGGTACAAGTACGCACAAAGGCGTTTAAGGAATGGTTTGGCGATTGGGAATTAGGTGCAAAGGTAGTAAAGATAATAAAGGGAGTAAAAGAACATAGTTTTGAAAACTTTGCACAAGCAAGACAATGGGCAAAAGAGAATATTGTAGGGACGTTTAGCAATAAAGAGATAGGAGAAATTAATATAAGTAACACGGCGATATTGAAATACCTTACAAAATCAGCAATAGAAAAAAGTATCAATAAGGATGTTCATCTATCTGTTTTGAAAGTATTACCACAAGTAATAGAGGAGAGTATAGACGCCGAACAACACCCAGACTATAAAAAGGGAACAGATGGAAAACGTTCAGCAGAAAACGGTATTAATAACGATGTTATGATACACCGTTTATTCGGAGCGGTAGAAATAGGAGGCAAAACTTATAGAGTAAAAATTACAATAAAAGAAAACGTTAAGACCAAAGAAAACAAAAAGGCATATAGTTATGAAGTAACAGAAATAGAGTTGTTAGATGGACAACATGAGGACGTAACTATGACCTCCTCCCGCAATTCTAACAACTCTATTACGGGTGCAAAGTTACTACAAGATGTTGAATCCTCCAAAGAAAAAGGCAAAAAACTTTTAGATTATTCAAAGGTTGTATATGAGAACGGCGAGCCAAAAGTAGTTGAACATTCTACTCCACATAAAGACTTCTATTCCTTTGATATTAATCAGTTAGGGAAAAATAGTAACGATGAAGGACTTTATGGAGCAGGAATGTATTTTGGAGAAATTAATCATACGTTTATATATGGAGATAGGCGATTACATCTATTTCTTAATCTCAAAAATCCTTTTATACTAACAAAAAATAGAGATGATGGTATAATGGATTGGATGCCACTTGTTAGGAATTTTGATAAACCAGTAATAAGAGACATTATTATAAAGGATGTTTTTAACAAACAAAACACTTCTACAATAGGGGTATTAGTTGATGCTATTAAGGAAGTTTATTCAAATTATGAGAATGGCAAATATGATGAAGTTATTAGAAAAGAGAGCAATTTTAGTGATGATGCCAAAGACAAAATTATTGATAGAGAAATAAAGAATAAAGTTGGAATTATAATAGAACGTAACCTTGTTGTATTCATATCCGATAATATCGGTAGAAAAGAATTCTCGCAAGCACTCTCGAGGGCAGGATATGATGGAGTGATTTATAAGGCTCCTTATTCTTGGGGAAATGAGTACGTTGCTTTTGAATCTAATCAAATCAAATCGGCGACTGACAATGTAGGTACGTTTGATAAGAATAACAACGATATAAGATTTCAAAAGGCGAATGATAAGGCACAAGATATAACGAAAGTCAATACTCAATTCAACGATAAATTAAAAGAGTTTGATAAAGGAGAAATAAAATCAAATGAAATATTTGATTTAGGGATGCCAAGCAGAATACTTTTAGCGTGTGGTTTGCCAAATGCCAAAATAACAATGACGCAAAGTGTTTTGAAAAAACATTTAATAAAGCACTCTTTGAAAATAGATAATATAAAAGATTTAGTAAAAGCTATTCAAAATCCTATAATGGTATATGAATGGGGAACAAAGGCAAAAAATAGTGTTATCATTACTTCAATACAACGAGGCGACCAAAGAATAACCGTAAGTATAAGACTGACTAAAAACGGACAAGATTTACAAATAAATGAAATATCAAGCATTCACGGTAAATCTATTGAAAGACTTATAAATGATTTTAACACAACTAATAGCGACTTTGCGAAAGATAATTTGAAATACATAAACAAAGAACAAGTCCTTAATTGGTTTGCTATGGAGACTCCTTTGGTCTCAAGTCAAACGAATCAGGGACTTGTTTCAATTGCAAAGATACTACAAGATTTTGAGAACCCAGCAATAAAAAGTGAAAAAAATGCAAATAAAAATGCTAAATCACAAAATACGAGTAAGTTAGAAAATAGCAAAAAAGAGACTGAACAAGCAGAACGCCGTAAGAATTTCGTAAATTTAGAGAACAAAGCGATAGAATTGGAGCAAGATGTAGCGAAAAAACTGCACACTGCACAACAAAACGTAGTGGATAGACTAATAAAGAATATAGGTATAGAAGTCGTTTCGTTGAGTGGTGAAGAGATATTGAAAGAGGCGATAAAACATTCATCTCAAATAGACGAAGTACTGAAAACACAGAACGGCAGAATATACGGTTTTACGGTTAATGGCAAAATCTATTTAGATAAAGAGATTGCAGACACGAATACAAAGATGCACGAACTTACGCACCTTTGGGACGCAAGTTGCAGGAAGAACAACCCTACTTTATGGAAAAGGGGTGTTGAGTTGATGAAACAGACTGCACTTTGGCAGACACTGAAAGAGAGCGGACTATATGATGACCTTTCGGACGATGAATTAGCAAGTGAAGTACATGCACGACTAACGGGCGAAGAGGCGGAGGAGATATTTGGCAAACTTAATAAGATAGCCAAAGAAAACGGAACGAATGCCGAAATACTCCATAGATTAGGAATTATTCAGAAGTTAAAGAACTGGATAAGGGATTTTTGGTATTGGGTCAAAGACACACAAGTAGATTGGTTGGATAAGGAGGCAAAGAAGGTAAGTTTGCAAGACTTTATCAATATGCCGATAGTTGATTTAATCAAAGGCACGAAATTAGACGGCGACTTTTCTACTATACAATTCAAGTTAGACAGTAACGGACGAGTACAAACTCCGCAATCTACTATGCGAGTTGCTTACAACTTACAAATGGGCTATCACTGGGATAAGAAAAAGCACGAATGGGTACAGAATAAAAACTCTTTACTTACTTGGATAGATAGAATCTTTGATAGATTTTCAGCTGTTAGGCGTATGGTTACGATGGTTAAGTTGGCAGGTAGGGAAATAGCTATTAATCCTTATTATGAGTTGTTACAAGCGGATAATGTTATAAGTGGCAAAGAGGATATATTCGGAATGGAACACGCTACAAGGATAAACAACTTAATAGA
>CAVGDP010000010.1:0-4717 GCA_963627985.1 uncultured Eubacteriales bacterium | reverse complement strand
TTTACTCAAAATATACCCCTAAAAAATGAACATATAGGGAAAATAGAACATTTTGTGAGCGTGAAACATTGCAATGTTTTTGTAAGTTTATTATAAATCTTGGTAAGAAATTATTTTATCTGCAGATTTTTACCGGACACTAATAAAAAATGTTAAAATATTCTAATGTAATAGAATTTTACTATTTTTGCACCGCAAATTTTGGGTTTCCCATAGGGGAATTAATAGGGAATTGGGTGCAAAACCCAAACTATACCCGTAGCTGTGAGTTCTACAAAAAACTTTGAATAATCCATATAGTCATTGTCTTTTACGAAAGACGAGAAGGCTCTATTCAAAGAAGAACAAGTCAGAAGACCTGCCCATTATTTGACAAAAGATCGTAACTTTCGGGTATTAAAGAGACGGTAAAAAGATTCTTTTTTGTAACTTATATATGGCTGATAAGTACAAAAAATGAGGAAATTAAATCTCGTTTTACACAAAATTTACGATATGTTTTATTTATTAATTAACAAAAATTAAAAAAGAGACGTTAAAACAATGAAAAAACGTATTGTGTTAATGACAACTTTGTTGTTGTCTTTTGTGAGCGGTAGTTTATTTGCGCAAAGTCTAACGACTACTGCACCAAATGGAACATTTACAGCTGATTCAATAGAATATTGGATAGGTCAAGGAAGTAATGAGATTGGTCTTATACTTCATTACGATGATGACTCTAGGGATGTAGATTGTTTTGTATTAGGTTATCGTTATAGCGATGCTTCTACTACTTTGGAGGAGGCTTTAACGGAAATTGCTAACAGCGATGATAGATTTTCTATGGATGCTTCGAGTGGATTTCTAAATGATTTCGCCTTCGATTACGATGGAGACGGCACTTATGAATACACTGCGGGGGGAGACTACTTTGCATTGAAGTGCAATTGTTCTTTTACTAGCGGTATGTCAAGTTATGTCTTGCAATCTAATACTTGGATTAGTATTGAATTAAATGCATGGTCTAATTGTTTAGCACAAACTGCTACCTATACTCCTGTACCCAATAATAGCAGTATAACAACAGATACATCTGCTTATCAAATAACCGACAGCAATATCGTTGCTTGGGTGAAAGGAGCAGAAGTTGTTAGAAATTCTACTGCAACAAATGGTCATTATTATGATATAATTGGAGTAGCAAATACTTCCAAATCCGTTGCAATTAATCAAGGTAATGCTACTTTAACCTTTGATAGACCTATTAAGAATGGTAGCGGAGTAGATTTTGTTGTCTTTGGTTATGAGAATGGTAGTAACGGACAAGCATTCGTAGAAGTTTCTTCTAATGGAGTAGATTTCTTTAGATTTGATAACAAGACTAAAGTTCTTCAAAATGGTTATGGAACGGGTTACGATTTGGATTCTTTAACTGATAATACACTTTTGAACAAACAGAATATTCGCTTAATACGTATCGTGGATGATAGTATTGGCGGTATGAATTTGGCAGGTGTTGCTATCTACAACGCAGGTACACAATACAGTGTTGCTACCTTTGAAAACTTATTGACGACAAGTGATTCTTACGAAATAGTTAATTCAACTAATGGAACACTTGCAGGACAAGATGAGTATAATATGAATATCTACGAAAAAGACTATGTAGATGGTGGATTAAAATTCAAAGGTATATCTTTGTATGATGGTATGTTTTCAATAGGTTGGGGTCCTTCTAATCTAACAACTGCTACTGGTTACTATGCTTCTGCTTGTAGTGCTGCATTAGAAGGCGTTGGTAATGGTTACTTACAAGGTTATTTCTCAGATTACGCTGGTACTACCGAGCATTTAACTGTTATGACTTCTGATAGTACTAACTTTGCTCCACAAGGTACATATATTTGCCAAAGTGCTGCTTCTTATTCGGATGCTTCTACACTTACAACTAATGATAATCTTCCTGGTTGGATGAAAATAGTTGCCATCGGATATAATAATAATGGTGATTCTATTGCAAGTGCTTCCATTTATTTAGTAGATAATAATACTAATGGAGTTGGTAATGTTAAAGAATGGCGTTGGTTAGATATGTCTTCTTTCGGTGAAGTTAAGAAAATAAAATTCCGTATGGAGTCTAATTACGCAAATAATTATGGATTACTTATAAGTGCTTATTTCTGTATGGATAATTTCGTTTATTCTTCATTAGAAGAAGAACCTATTGATACTTGTCAAACTATTACAATAACTCTTAATGAGAGCATTTGTCAAGGTGATACCTTTATGTTCAATAACAAGAGTCTTACTACAACAGGTACCTACACAGATACTTTGCAATCTGTCAATGGTTGCGATAGCATTATTACTTTGAACTTAACAGTTAACCCTACTTATGATATAACTCTTAACGAGAGTATTAATGAAGGTCAGACTTTTGATTTCAATGGCAAAACATTATCCGTAGCCGGCACATACATGGATACTTTGCAAACAATAAATGGTTGCGATAGTATCATAACATTAAATCTAACTATTGTATCTGGATTAGAGGATTTATCTATTTCTGATATTATTATGTACCCTAATCCAACAAGTGATAAACTATATGTAACCCTTAATAATTCTTTAGGTGCTACTATTTCTATTATAGATTTCCAAGGTAAAAAAGTAAAAGAATATAACTTATCTGCTAACCAAAACGAAATAGTTATAGATACCAAAGATTTAAGTGAAGGTTCTTATATGTTAATGGTTAAAGATAGTCAAATACAGATAACCAAAAAAATCATAAAACGCTAATGATTTTTTCTTATCATTAGTAGTAAAGAGGGCTATATCGTAGTCCTCTTTATTTTTCTCTATTTTGCGACGATATTACTTCTTATTAGTAATTTGCCTAATTAATATTATTCTATCGTGGCAATAATTATTAGTTAGCAAAGATTAATTTACGAATTAAATTCACTCAACGATATTCTCTTTTGATATAATTTTCTTAATTTTGTCGTCCAAAACAATAGCATTTACAACAAAGAAAAAATAATTACCTATGATAAAATTCTGTAAAACAAAATATTCTTATCTTATTATACTATTATTTGCTGTTTTATATTGTCTTTTTCTGTCAAATAATCCAACTACCGATTCGTATGCGTATGCTTTAAGTAGTTTAAGTGGTAAGGATTTAATATATCCTCATCATCTTCTATACACTCCTCTATGCTATGTAATAATACGTATATTTTCTTTCACGGGATTAGAAGCAATTAAGATTTTACAAATATTCAACGTCTTACTATCTTGTTTAACTTTATTAATTTTAAGAAAAATAATCAAAAGAGTAATTCAAAAAGAAAGTATTATTACTTCTATTATAATATTATGTGGAGCCTGCTATGGTTTTTTAAGATTTGCGATAGACAATGAAGTTTATATTTTATTTTTGTTTTTTTCTCTTCTCGCAATTTATTATATGCAAAGCTTCTTAAAAGAAAATAATCTCTCAAATATAATAAAACTTAGTCTTTGTCTTGTTCTTTCTTGTCTTTCGTTTCAAATGGGTATTTTGCTTTGGATACCTACTTTTTTTGTGTTTATATATAAGAGAGAAAAGAAAGATCTTATTGTATTTCTACTTATTTCGCTTGTTATACCATTAGTATATTGTATAGTAAGTTATCTTTGCGAGGGTTCTTTCTCAATTAATTCACTTATACGATTTGTTCTTAACGACTATTATAGCGGTACTGCCTCGGGACCTATTCTTAAAGAAGTACTCTTATTAACTCCTATATCATTTATTAGGACTTTTGTCCAAGTACATGGTGCAATCTTTACCATTTTCAAAGTAAATAAATTAATTAGTTTAGTAGTAATCATTATAAGTTGCGTTTTATTTATTAAGGGAGTAAAAACGATAAAGAAAAGTACAAGACGCAAAAGCACTTTGATAGGTGATAAAATTTTTATTAGATATTGTATTAGTATAATGTTACTTATATTTTTATTTTCTGCAATATCTAATGGCAACGCAGAATTTATGGTTATGATACCTTTTTGTTTGGTAATAATTTTGGTTTATATTAGGGGGAATTTGAGTTTTGTTACTTATTTTGCTTTTGGTTTATTGATTTGGAATACACATTTTGCGTTAATCCCTACACATAATAAGAATTATAATTGTAATACTCAAATCGTTAATTATATTCATTCTCATCCGCAGTACTCATATATTTTGTTTGATAAACCAACAATAGAGAATGAGTATAATTATTTGTATTTCCCTGATACACTTTCTTTTAATAAGAAGGATACTTCTCTAAGTGATTGTTTCTCTGATAAACGTTCTATCTCAAGAGGAAGTTTGCTTTCCAAAGATTTTCCTTTTAGAAAGGATAGTCTTTTTGCCGTGTTCTCTTCTATAACCGACACGATTACTCTTTATTCTATCAAATAGAAAAACGCCCAAGATACATACAATGTTTCACGCCCCTAAAATGTTCTATTTTCCCTATAAGGTCATTTTTTAGGACCGTCTTTTGAGCAAAAATGAGCAAATTTTTTGCCTTTATAATAATTTGATTATATAATAGTTAGATAAGTACTAAAATCATCAAAATAATTATTGATTTTATTCGAATAGTTATTGATATTATTCGAATAGTTATTAATGTTATTCGAATAGTTATTGATGTTATTTTGACGAAATGCGATACTATTCGAATTTCTATTT
>CAVGDP010000009.1:0-5484 GCA_963627985.1 uncultured Eubacteriales bacterium | reverse complement strand
ATTAATGGTTGTGATAGTGTAGTAACCTTAACCTTAAATGTTAATCCAACGTATACTAAAACTACAGAGATAACAATTAAAGAGGGTACTACATATACATTCGGAGATACAATACTATCAACGGCTGGTATATACACAAGAACCTTACAAACTATTAATGGTTGTGATAGTATAGTAACGCTTACCTTAAATCTTGGTCCAGCATACACAAAGACAGAAGAGGTATCAATTTGTAATGGTGAAACATACAAATTAGGTACACAAACGATAACAACAGCCGGCAATTATATAGAGACCTTTAAGACTATTAATGGTTATGATAGTATTGTAACAATTATCTTAAAAGTTAATCAAACATACAGAGATACTATAACTGCATCAATTTGCGAGGGTAGTACATATACCTTTAACGGCGAAGAATTATCTACTGCAGGCACATATGCCAAGACAGATCAATCTATTAATGGTTGCGATAGTGTAACAGTTCTTGATTTAACAATTATGCCAACAACTACAAAGATTATCAACGACACAATCTGCAATGGAGATACATACACATTAGATGGTAAGGAATACACCAAGACCGGTATATACACCAAGACATTCCCAACTGCAAGCGGTTGTGATAGCACAATAATTCTTAACTTAACTGTTACCCCTGTTTATAATGATACTATTACGGCAACTATTTGCGATGGTAGTACATACACCTTTGGAACACAAACTTTGACAACTGCCGGCACATATACAAGAACATTACAAACAATTCATGGTTGCGATAGTATAATAGTTCTTAACTTGAAGGTTAATGATTCTTATAATGATACTATTGCGGTAGATATTTGTGAAGGCGATTCATATATCTTTGGAACACAAACTTTGACAACTGCCGGTACATATACCGAAACATTCCTAACAGACAAGGGTTGCGATAGTATAGTAACACTTACACTAAAAGTTAATCCTACTTATACCAAAACAATAACAGACACAATCTACAAGGGTGGTGCAATTGTATTCGGTACACAAACCTTAACAACTACTGGTACATATACCGAAACATTCCAATCTGTTAATGGTTGTGATAGTATAGTAACTATGAACTTAACTGTTAGACTTGAATATAATGACACTATTGTAGCAACAATTTGTCAAGGTGGTGTATATGTATTTGATGGTACAGAGTTAACCGATGCAGGCTTGTATTCAAAGACATTTACTTCTCTGGATGGTTATGATAGTGTTATGACTATTAAGTTGATAGTTAATCCAATCTTTAATATAACTATATTTGATACTATTTGTCAAGGTCAGACATATACATTTGAGAACGAAGAATTAAGTACCGAAGGAACATATACCAAAGTTCTCTCCACTATTAATGGTTGTGATAGTGTAATAACACTTACCTTAACTGTTTTGCCAACATACTCTAATACTATTACGGATACAATTTGCGAGGGTGGTATATATACCTTTGAGGGTGAAGATATAACTACTGCCGGCACATACACCAAGACATATCAATCTGTTAATGGTTGTGATAGTACGATAATTCTTAACCTAATAGTTAATCCTATCTATACGGATACTATAAAAGCATCAATCTGCGAGGGTAGTACATATACCTTTGAGGGTGAAGATTTAACTATCGCCGGTACATATACCAAGACATATCAATCTGTTAATGGTTGCGATAGTACTGTGGTATTAGAATTAGTTGTTAACAATACAATTGAGCAGACGATTACTCAAACCATTTGTGAAGGTAGTTCATACACATTAGGTACACAAGAATTAACAATGGCTGGAACATATACAGAAACCTTCCATACGGTTAATGGTTGCGATAGTACAGTAGTATTAGAATTAGTGGTTAATCCTACTGTTAGAGATACTATTACTGAGACTATCAACGAGGGTACTACTTATCACTTTGGAGGACAAGAGTTAGATAAGTCGGGTACTTACATAGATACTCTACAGAGCGAAAATGGTTGCGATAGTATAGTTACTCTTATGTTGGTAGTTAATACTGATAGAGATACAAATAATGGTAAGCCACAAGTTATAATGCACCCTAATCCAACAGAGGATGTAGTATATATAACTCTAACGAATATGCCGAATGCAACGATAACCGTTATCAATATGCAAGGTAAAGTGCTTAGACAATATGATGTTATTACAAACGAGAACGAAGCAATCTTGGATGTAAGAGATTTGGAGAGTGGTACATATACTATGATAATAGCAACTAAGAAGGCACGACTAACCAAGAAGTTGATAAAAAAATAGTAATGGATAACTAATAATTTATCAAAATCTTTTGAATAGGTCGCAAAACAAACTGCGACCTATTTTTGTACAATAATTGAATAGAAATAGCGTTTTGGAGTTAATTCTTTTGCGTATATCTATAAGATATTTGCAAAGTAGATTAGGAAAATACTTAAAAACAACAAACAAATGAAAGTACATTTCATAGCAATTGCAGGTAGTGCTATGCACAATTTAGCAATTGCCTTAAAGAAAAAAGGTTATATAGTTACCGGTTCCGATGATGAAATCTTTTCTCCTGCCAAAGAGAGATTAGCACATTATGGTATCTTACCCGAAGAACTCGGCTGGCATACAGATAGAATTACCAAAGATTTGGATTGTGTTATCTTGGGTATGCACGCAAAAGAAGATAACCCAGAATTAATCAAAGCCAAACAAGAAGGTATAAAAATCTATTCCTATCCAGAATTTCTCTATGAGATGTCAAAAGATAAGATACGTATAGTAATAGGTGGCTCGCATGGCAAAACTACTACTACAGCTATGATACTTCATGCTTTTCGTTCCAAAGGCATTGATACAGATTATATGGTAGGTGCTTTGCTGAAAGGTTTCGATGTTATGGTTAAGATTAGTAACGAAAGCAAGTATATGGTATTAGAGGGCGATGAATACTTAACTTCTCCCATAGACAGAAGACCCAAATTTCATCTCTACAAACCTAATATAGCCGTTATAACCGGTATTGAGTGGGATCACGTAAATGTATTTCCTACCTTTGAGACGTATAAAGAACAATTTAGTATCTTTGTAGACAAAATAGAAAAAAATGGTACTTTGATTTATTGCAATCAAGACCCTAATGTAGTACAAGTTGCTAATAACGCAAGACAAGATATAGAGACGATACCTTACGAATGCTTATCTTACAAAATTGTAGATGGTACTACATACGTTATTTATAAGAATAAAGAATACAAATTGCAGATATTTGGACATCATAACCTAATGAATATGAATGCAGGTATGCAAGTTTGTAAGAAAGTAGGAATAACAAATGAAGAGTTTCTTTCTGCAATGGAATCTTTTGAAGGTGCGTCAAAGAGATTAGAAATACTCAAAAAAACTCCAACATTTATAATGTTTAAGGACTTTGCTCATTCTCCCTCTAAACTGAAAGCGACTATCAACGCCGTCAAAGAGCAATACCCAACTTTTCGTCTTATTGCCGTTATGGAATTACATACATATTCTTCCCTTACACAAGACTTTCTTAAACAATACAAAGATACTATGCAATTAGCAGACAAAGCAATAGTATATTTTAATCGTCATGCTTTAGAATTGAAACGTTTGCCCGATTTGGATAAACAAGTTATTTACGAGTCTTTTGATAAGGAGGGCTTAGTAGTTACAGATAGCAAAGAAGAATTAAAGAATATTTTAGAGAAAGAGAATTATAAGAATACTTGTTTGTTAATGTCTTCAAGTGGCAATTTCGATGGTTTGGATTTGTCTGCTTTGGGTACGAATTTAATAAAAGAATAAAAGAAAATGAGAACATTTAAGGTAGGAGATAAGGTAAAATTTTTGAATGAAGTAGGTGGTGGAATAATTACAAAGATTATCTCGCCAAGTTTGGTTAATGTAGAAGTTGAGGGTTTTGAAATTCCTACACTTACCAAGGATATTGTATTAGATTTCGTGGATGATCCTGCGGGTAAGATGTTTACTTCTCTCAAAGAGTTACCTAATGAGAATACTGCCTCCTATAATGAGGGACAAGATTTAGACTCTTCCCTACAAGAAGCAGACACACGACAAGAACGATTACATCTTTCGCGTAAAGGACAACAACAAGAGAAAGGTATTTATCTAGCCTTTGTGCCGTGTGATCAGAAATGGTTGATTAGTGGAGAGTATTTTGTCTATTTAGTTAATAATTCAGATTATACTTTGTTGTATTCTTTGTTTTTAAGAGATGAGAAGGAGGAATGTTTTATAGGAGAAGATTATGGAAATGTAGATCCCTTATCGCGTTATCTACTCTCCACAATAGAGGATAAAGAATTAGAGAAATGGACTAATGGTACTATTCAACTCCTCTTGCATAAAGACAAAAGCAGATCTATTCTAGTGCCTACCAACTGTAATATAAAAATAAGAACAAGCAAATTTTTCAAAGAAGGTTGTTTTGAGAGAACTGAACTATTAGATCAAAAGGCATTGATTACCCCTATTCTTATAATAGATACACAAGATATTGCTATAAATTATGAGAAATCTTTGTCGCAAAGAGAACAAGAGGCAAAGCAACTCCAAAACCTAAAAGCAGATAATGTAGTTGTAAAAGTAGAACCTACAAAGGCAACATCTTTCTTTGATAAGCACTTAATAAATAAACGGGAGGGAGAAGTAGATTTGCATATAGAGTCCTTAGTTGATAATGTTAATGAATTATCCAATGTGGAAATACTAAATATCCAAATGAATTATTTCCGTAAATGTTTAGACAAAGCAATAGAAATGAATTTGGATAAAATTATCTTTATACATGGTATAGGACAAGGTACACTTAAACATAATATTGAGGAAGAATTGAATAAATATTCCTTTATTCATTATTTTCCTGCCTCTATGCAAAAATACGGAGTAGGTGCAACGGAAGTTATAATCGGTAATACAAATAAATTAGTATAATTACTAAAAGAGTTATTTGAGTACTGTATCAAATAATATACACCAATAAATCATTATTTTATATTAGTGTCCGCTAAAAAAATTTATAGATAAAGTAACAATTTGGGATGATTTCTATGGAATTGTGGAACTTTTTGTCCAGCGTGTGCTACATCGTATAAAAATCGTTAAGGATTTCCAAAATTATCGTTAAGGATTTTTTAAAAAATCGTTAAGGATTTTCTCCGACATTGTTAAGGATTTTTACACAATGTAGCACAGACCGGATAAGAACCTGGTTAACTCCGAACACAAACATCAAGCAGTCCGCTTTGTTAATGCTCTGTTTTCTTGCATTTTATTATATTGTTCAGTAAAAATTTATAGATAAAAAAGGGGCTTGGAGTATTATTTCACTGAACTTACTATGAATAAGTGAGTTCAAAATAAAAAAGTATCTTTACCGGACAATAATAAATTATTTTATGATTTTTTTGTTTTTATTTGGTGTATGTTAGAAAC
>CAVGDP010000008.1:0-3545 GCA_963627985.1 uncultured Eubacteriales bacterium | reverse complement strand
GATATACCTTTGAACTTGCTATTCATCTTCGCTGTCGGAGTGAAACGAACGACTTTCCATCACTTGTTTTTCATTTTTCTATCAGGCACTTCTCATCTTTGAATCAAGACCTTGTTATTTTTGGCACGGAACCTTGCATATAAAAAGACCCCCTCTTTTACCCTTAAAGACCCAGGTCTTTTGTGGTAAGAGATTCCATGTCAAAAATAAAAACTTCCCGTCCCAAAAACACAAACCCCCTACAACCTCCTCTTAATCTCCTTCTACAAACGTTTAACCACCTACTGTCTATCTGTGATTAGACCAATCCATCGCTTCCACAATGGCTCTACGTTCGGCTGTTGGCTTTTGCCTATCTCTAACTTTTTTAGCGGGAGTGCCAACCCAAATTGTCCAAGGTTCAACATCTTTATTTACAAAAGAACCTGCTCCAATCAAAGCACCTTCTCCAATAGTAACACCGGGCATTATTACACAATTTGCTCCAATATAAGCATCGTCTTTAATAGTTACCCCCCCCCTACGTACTTCGCTCGCATTATCGGGCAAATGTTGTACAGAATAGTAACCATCAAATTTATATGTGCTTCCGAGAATTTTCGTACCCGGTCCGACAAAGCATCTATCACCTATATGAACGAATGATGCTCCTTCTATGCAACAATGCCACGTTATCTCACTATATTTACCAAGTTTAAAAGACTTTTGAGCATCTATAAACGTGTAGTCGTATATGATGCAATGGTCATCTAACTCGGCATATTGAGGATTTATAATCTTCGATAGATTGAAAACGCGAACCTCTTTACCGCAAAACTTTACTTTATCAAGAACATTTGGTCCCATGATCTCTGTATACTGTATTCCTTCCATGATTAAATAATTTATATTGTTTGTACTTTTATTAATTCATTTACTCTGTCATAAACTGACAATTGTTTATCTCTATTTGGAAATATCATATCAACAATAGCAACCAAACTTTGTCCATTGACACATTTGTCAATATGGTCTCCTATTTGTTTATACTCCTTAGTTCTATATACATAATCTTGAAGTTCGGGTTTAATCTCCAAACCATTATAAGTTCCACTATATTGACTAAAGGTCGTTTGTTTTATCACATATTGATAATTAGGTGTCTTTTTAATAATCTCCTCCCAATAAGTATCATCTCCAACAGCAGTAGAAACCAAAAGTTTTGTGTAATCAATACCTGTAAAATCCTTTATCAATAGCGGAATTTCATGTCCTCCCTGTCTTACATTGATTTCAATTATGAAACAATCGCCATTCTCTGTAAAATATCCCTCAATATTATATTCGCCATGTGAAATATTTGCTATCTTGAGTAACTTTTCTACTGCAGAATGAAATTTCTTTAATTGAGATTCTTCAAGGACAGCAGGTGCAGTATAAGTCATAGGAACCATAGGTGCCCAACTTGCTCTTGTAGTTGAAAATATTCCATCATACAATATCTTTCCTTTATAAATAAAAACATCTCCTTCAATTGTTGTATTAGATGGCATACCGACAAATTCTTCAACAATAATTTTTCCATTGGAAGTGTAACCAAAACAATCCTTACAAGTAGATATTATATTATCCTTATCGAAGAAATCAATTCGTTTGGAGCCTCTACTACCAGAGCATTGAGCCGGCTTTATTATAATCGGATATCTCATCTTGTCAATAACTTCCCAGACTTTACTTATATCTGTTAGTTCAAAAGACTGAGGAGAAAAAAGACCGGCATTCTTTTGTAAGAGACGGAATTTGTTTTTTGACATCACGGAGCGTATACTCTCTTCACTATTTCCAACCAATCCGAATTCTTGCGAAATTTTAGCCACAATTGGCATTGCCGGTTCTGAATTGGAAATTATTCCATCGGGGTTCTCCTTCAAACAAACTTTACGAACTTGATCGTATGAAAGAGTATCTACTTGATAATGGATATCAGAAATATCAATACCTTCTACATTATCTCTAAAATCGCATAAAACGACATAATATCCAAGTTCTTTGGCGATTTCTATTAAGGGAATTTGATTACTCCCCCCCCCCTAAAATCATAATTTTCATAATCTTATGTATCTATTATTCTCTATATCTTCTCTGCAGTATCTTTTTAATATACCTTAAAGGAATACAACCTTACCCTCATCAGATTGATATATGATATATCCTTTTCTATCTGCGTTACTTTTTGCTTCCGGTAATTCTCCTTCCTTATATTGCCAATCCACCACACATGTATCATTATGATGTTCTAAAATAAGTTTGCCTATATTCTTTGCTAATGCACTGTAGAAATAAATACCGGAAAAGTGATTCTCTGTAATGCGAGGCTCTAAAAAATCACCACTTGCCAATCGTAATACTCCCTCCACCATATCATACCCGGTGGATAATCTAACTAAATCCGAAGTGATGTGGTCTCCCCCCATTCTTGCACCTATTTCAATAATATATAACTCATCACGAGAATTGAGTTTTATTTCTGTATGAGATGGAGAGTTTTCTATTTTCAATGCCGTAAGCGCACTTTCAACCATTTGCTTAATTCTTGTTGCTGTACTTTCAGAAATAGCGGCAGGTTGATGATGCTCCATTTCTATAAAATGTGGCGAACCACTTGTTACCTTATCTGTTATTTGTAAGAAATAATGTTTTCCTTTGCAAGAAATATACTCTACTGAAAACTCTCTACCATCTACAAATTCTTCCACAATTACAGTACACGATCGAGAACAAGATTTTGCATACTTGTAAGCGGTCAGAAGTTCCTGTTCGTTATTCACCTTTACGATACCTTGGCTTCCGCCACTATCAACAGGCTTTACAATAACCGGATATTTAATCTTTTTGTTATATAAGTCTTCTTCTCTATTAACAATATAATAGGGGGGGGGTAGGAATACCATTCTCCTTGAAAGCATTACGCATAGTATACTTATCACGCGTCAACTGAAGACACTCCTCCGTATTACTGACAAGTCCTAAACTTTGGGCTACATATATTAAAGTAGGCAACGCAGATTCTAATGAGAAAGAGGTAATACCATCAATGTTTTCTTTTCTGCATATTTCTAATACCTTATCTTTTTCTGTAAAAGAAACAGGATAGAATCTCTCACAATACTTCTTACAAACAGCACCTTGCTCCCATGCAATACCGATAAGGGAATAACCCAACTCGTAAGCCCGCTTATAAAATGGTAACAAGGGAGTATTTGCACCTATGGCGGCAATTTTCTTTTTCATAATCTTATGTATTTATTATTCTCTATATATTCTCTGCAGTACTTTTTAATATACCTTAAAGGAATACAACCTTACCCTTATCGGATTGATGTATGATATATCCTTTTCTATCTGCATTACTTTTTACTTACGGTAGTTCTCTTTCATTGTATTGCCAATCT
This sequence comes from uncultured Eubacteriales bacterium, assembly GCA_963627985.1. GTDB lineage: Bacteria > Bacteroidota > Bacteroidia > Bacteroidales > P3 > Scybalousia_A. Next base: position 114 of record CAVGDP010000008.1, on the reverse strand, counting down.
ACTACACAGGCATCGTTATTATGTTGATTGCACTTCTAAAATAAAGACTACCATCTCTACTCTATGTTAGAATAGTTCTTGTAATAGTTAAATGTTAGTTCAAAATCAAATTTA
>CAVGDP010000007.1:0-22329 GCA_963627985.1 uncultured Eubacteriales bacterium | reverse complement strand
GAATAGTTATTGATTTTATTTGAATAGTTATTGATGTTATTTTAATGGTTATTGATGTTATTTTAATGGTTATTGATTTTATTTTGATAAAATGCGATACTATTCGAATTTCTACTTATTTAAAATGTTCTATTTTTCTTATCGTAAATTTTTAATGAATATTTCACAGAAGGAAAAATGATAGAAAAATCATAATAAAATGCGTGCTTAAAGTTTGTGTAGAAAAAGTGGGTCGGAGTATTGTTATTTGGAAATTTATTGAAAACAAATTAATTCTATTTACATAGGTGTCTTTTATCGGATATTAATAATTAGAAATAAATTGTAAAATAAATAGTTAGATGGAATCTAAACTTTTTCTATTCTTATTTGTGGAGTTTTTGTATTGAGAAGGGGTTAGACCGGTAACTTTCTTAAATTGAGCAGATAAATAAGCAGGGGAGGAATAATTCAATTTGAAAGCGATTTCATTAAGATTCAATTCTCCGTATGATAATAATTCTTTGATTTTCTCTATTTTTTGCAAAATAAAATATTTTTCTATTGTCATTTTCTCGTTTTCGGAGAAGATTTTGCTCAAAGTAGAGTAATCTTGATGAAGTTTAGATACGATGTAATCCGAAAGATTTTCTCTTAAATTGTTTTCTTGGTAGTGTACAAAATCAACTACAATGTTTTTTATTTGTTCAATAGTCTTTTCTTTCTTATCATCTAATAATTTGAAATCTAATTGTTTTAGACCAATGGCGATATTGTTTCGTTCTTCCTTAGAGATAGTCTCTTTGATAACTGCTTTACCCAATTCAATAGAGATGATCGTATAATGTTGTCCCTCCAAAAAATGTTTTACAGCCTCTATACAGCGAGGACAAACCATATTCTTTATACAAAGTTCTGTATTTGCAGTATCTTTTTCCATCTTTTTCCCTATTTTACTTGTTGGTTAAATAGCATTAAATTATTGTAAGAATATCTTTTACGTAGAGATTGTTTTCTATTGAAAATCAAGATTATTTTATAAATTGCAAATCTTCAATATGCTTGAATAGATTATTAAATACTTCTGTGTTATCAAGTTCGATACGTCTTGCTTTTGCTATTTTGCAGAATTCAACTTCTTGTTCTATACCAGCAAAACGCCTTTCGCATAAATTCACCGCAATACCTGTCGTGCCACTACCACAAAAGGGATCTAATATCCAATCATCTCTATTTGTTGAGGCTAATATTAGGCGAGTCAGTAGTCTTAATGGTTTTTGTGTAGGATGTTTTCCGCACGTCTTCTCCCATAGACCGATTGCCGGCATTCGCCATACATCTGTCATTTGCTTGCCTTCGTTCAGTTCTTTCATCAAGTCGTAGTTGAACTTGTGCGGCACTTTCTGCATTTTTCTTGCCCAGATGACAAACTCCGTGGAATAGGTGAAGAAACGACAGGAGATGTTGGCAGGAGGGTTGGTCTTCTGCCAAGTAATCACATTGAGAATTTTATATCCAAGTTCCGTCAGGCAGTTAGCCACGGAGAAGATGTTGTGATAGGTGCCGCTAATCCAGATTGTACCATTGTCTTTCAACTTGTCACGGCACAAACGCAACCACTCCCGATTGAAATCATTAGTGAATTTCTCATTCATAAGAACTCTTCAAACGTTTTAAGATTCTAAAGATATGTCCCTTAGAATAATACGACTCCTGAAAATGCTTATGCTCGTTTTCCCAAAGGTAATCAACAACGGCTTTAATGTCTGCCTTTTGTTTTTCTGTTAATAATTGCTTTACTATAACGGCTGTCGTATCAAATCCCACTTCTTCTACCCAAGGATTTTCTTTTAGAAGATTGCATCTTGCTTCTTCTTCATTTCTTCCAAATACTCTACCAAGAACTTGACAATTTTCCACATCGTTTCCATTTGGGTCTTGCGTAAAACCTTCTGTTGTGTAATAAATATATTCTGACATAATTGTATATAAAAAATATTCATAAATTCTTTTGAATTTATCCACATAATAGAGACTGTTGTTAGATAAATCCTTCGTTGGCTCTTTCTATACACATAAGCTCATACTGTTTGTTGATGCTCTCATAACTATGGAAATCAATACGGTCTTTGACATCCTTGAAAGCTGTTCTGCTCATCACTTTTTCAAACTGTTCCCTGCGATTCTGTGGAGCAACTATCAAGAAACGACTATGAAAATCTTGCAAGTCACAAAACTTGGTCACTGAATTTTGTATATCAGTAGAATGCTCTACTTCAAAGAAACTATCGGGCATTTTGCGTTCGTTGAACCAAATGACATCAACAGTCCTTGCCCTGCTTGTCAGATTTTCGTATGAAAATTCTGGAATATGGATTGTAGTGCAAATATCTTTCAATGGCTTTTCAAGAAACTTGCGGTTTTGGTCTTGGGCAGGGACATAAGTTGTATAATGTCTCATGTTGCCAATCTCAATAATAAGTCCTTGATAGTAGTTATGCGTAAATTGCTCAACACTTTTTTCTTCTTTAGGTTGGATGTCTAATCTGCGCATCACTTCTTCACGGTATTCCTCCAACGCCCAAAGACCTGGCTGGATTCTGAATATCTCGTCAGATTGCTGCACGATTCTTCGGATTGATTCATTGGGAGTCTTTGTGGCCCACGATTTCGTATCTACAAGATGATACAAATCGCCAAGAGTAGCATACCCTCCTGTTTTGCGAAGAGTATCTATCACTTGCTGTGTCTGTGTATATTTCTTTTGTGTCATAAACGTATTATTTCAAGGGGTTCCTTCCACCAGTATCTTCAAGTGATACTAAATTGCAAACTAAAATGCAATGTCTCTTTGTGCGTAGATTTCTCATTTTTGCACCATTTTTAGATAGAGTATTTATCGCTTGATTCTTAACTATTATTGTTGTCATGTTATTTAGTTTTGATAGCCTTATCTACATTATACTTTAGTTGGTGATGCAAATTAACTTCACATACAAATGCAAAGGTAGGATTTTGAGCAAAAGTTATTGTTTGAGTAAAGTCCCCCTCTATGATTTCTACACGTTTTAGTAATTCACTATCAGTGCGGAGAGTTATCTCATCACAAATCTGTGGCATAAGATATTTTCCATAAGGAACATTAAACAATCCTTTGCGATTTACACGATATAATCCATTAAAACAAGTACGGTTGAGAAAGAAAAATAATGTAGTATTCTCGATAGGGGCAAGATTTTTCGTATTATAAAGAGAGCGAATATTGATAAACATTTCTCGCTTTGCATCTATATTGGGAAGCGTATAATATTGTTTCTCTATATCTTGTAAAGATAATATAAGTTTATCAACATTATCTCTTACGGTTTGATAACAAACGATGAGGTCGTGGTTAATATCATTAATGACAGCATAGCTAATATTAGGATATTTTTGTAGTAGGTGAAAGAGCATTGCTCCTCCACCTACAAAAGGCTCAATATATGTAGCATTATTCCAATTATCAAAATTCTTTGGAAGCAGTGATTCTAATTGCTCCAAGAGTTGTCCCTTTCCGCCAACCCATTTGATAAATGGTTTTGCTTTTGGCATTTTTTCTTACTTAATTGATTATTATTTTGTTTCTTCTGTGGCAGGAGTTTGTTCGTCGGCATCCTCTTCTTTTAGGTCAATTAGACCATTATCCAAAAGAATATTATACCAAGAGAAAAGTTTCTTCATATCAGATAAATGAACACGCTCTCTATCGTAAGTAGGCAAAATTTGACCCATATATTCTTTTAGAGTTTTTTCGTCAGATTTGGGATCAATACATTTACCACCATTTTCTTTGCGATAAATATCCTGGAAAACTTCAATTAATGGTTTTTCTTCATCTTCGGTGAAGATACTAATATCTTTTAATGAAGATATTTTTTCATTAGAGAAAGCAGGCATTCTACGTTTTTCTACCAAAGATTCTACTAATGCTCCGGATTTTGTTCTTGAAATTAGTTTGTAAAGACCTGGCTTACCTGTAATAGCTAAAATTGCATTTAAATCCATATTACTTTTTAGTTTTTTTATGTTTATTATATTCGTTAAGTGTTTATTTGCTTATAAATATAGAATGATTTCTATTCTGTTATGATAACAACGAACGGAGTCTCTATTCTTTCGCCTCTTCTTATCTTTGCTCTCTTTCTTGTCTCAATTGTTCCGTTTCGTTTAATCTTTTCTTGCACTACCAAAAGTTGTGCCATACCACCTGTCTCCACTGCGTTGGTAACTTTTAATAATTGAATGAGTGGTATGAAATCTTCTTCTTGTCGTATCTTGAAGCGAATCTCCTTCATATTATAGTATTATTATTTTTTGAGTTTGCAAAGATATAAAAAATACGGATAACTCTCTTGCTATCCGTATTCATTTTGTTAAAAAAATCAAAAAATAAATTAGTTTATGATTTTATTCTGATTATTTGGTGACTTTTTCCAACCATTTAACCATTCCAAGCATTACTCCCATAGAAACTAAACATACTATCAAGAATACTGCCCAACATTTCCATATTGACCAATGATCATACATAACAGGTCCTATCCAAATCAAAAGATTACCAACAGCAGTAGCACCTAACCATAGACCTTGACACAAACCAAGTAAATTTTTTGGTGCAACTTTTGAAACAAATGATAATCCAAGAGGTGAGATAAATAACTCTGCAACGGTTAGGAAGAAGTACGTTACGATAAGAACCCACCAACCTGCTTTTTCAGCCTCAGTACCGTGAGCACGGAACTCAGTACCCGAGGCGTAACCTTGCATATAAGAGAAGATAGTTAGGAATAAATATGCACAACCCGCAATTGCCATACCGTAGGCTATCTTACGTGGAGTAGAAATATCTTTTCCTTTTCTTGCAAGTGAAGCAAAAAGAGCCATAATGATAGGAGTTAAAACAATTACAAAGAATGGATTAACTGCTTGCCATATTTCTGGTGCGATAGCATCTGTTTTTACGAAATCTCTTGCAAATAATGATAACGATTGTCCATTTTGATGGAAAGAGAACCAAAAGAATATTGCTATACCTAATACTGCAAACAAGGCATACATTCTTTGTTTGATTTCTTTAGCCATTGCTTGTTTTTCTTCCGCAGTATAAGAAATAGTTTCTGCTACTTCTTTCTTTGCAGGATTAGGGAATATTCGCTTATTAGCAAAGAATATAATCAAAGATAGTATCATTGCAGCAACAGAAGCGATAAATGAGAAATGTACTCCTTGATTGAATACCTCTAAATAAGCAGAAGGTTCAAATGTTGTGCCTGATATGGTAGCTTCTTTGGCCAAATCAAGATATCTTTGCATATTCTCACCGATAGATCCGTCTAAAAATTTATGACAAAACTCCGGTAAATTAGCATTATATAAGAAACCATGTCTACCTAACCACCATTGTCTAATCAAAGGTGCAACAAAAGGTGCGATTAATCCGCCAATGTTGATAAAAACATAGAAAATTTGGAAACCAGAGTCTCTTTTGCTCTTTGCAATTCTTAAAGCCTCTTCTCCTTTCTTTGCTTCTTCTGCCTCGTAGTTGTCATATAATTGACCAACTATTGCTTGCAAATTACCTTTGAATAAACCATTACCAAAAGCAATCAAAGCCAAAGCCAAACAAGTGAAAGGCAATAACCAAGCTAAATTATTAGACGTTGCGGTAATAGGAATAGCCAAAAGAATATACCCAAGAGCCATAACAATTAAACCTCTTTGGATTGTTCCTTTGTAATTCTGTGTTCTATCTGCGATAATACCACCGACAAGAGATAAAACGTAAATTGCGGCATAGAAAACAGAGTAAATTACTCCCGAAGTACCACTTGAAAGACCGAATTTGGAGCAAAGAAATAACAACAAAACGGCATTCATAATGTAATATCCAAAACGTTCTCCCATATTGCTCAACGCAGCAGGTATCAAACCTTTAGGATGTCCTTTTATGCTACCCAAAATTAATATTCCCAAGGAACCAAGTAGCCATACAGCAGCAACTGCTATCAAAATCCATGTAATCATAGTTGTGTTTATTTATTAATTATTATATTTAGTTTTCTTAATTTGCAAAATTAAGAATTTTTTTTCTAAATCTATAAAAATATTGTGTAATTTTGCTAAAATTTTTGAATATAAGATGAAAAATTTTGTAGATTTTCTCGAAAATAACGCAATAAAGGACCAAACTTATTGTTACGAAATTAATAGTAATATACTTGATAAACAATTCTTTAAGCCTCGTAATGATTTTTCTCATAAAGGTGATTTTGGTTTTGGTCTATTGATAGCAGGTTCTTATTCAATGGCAGGGGCGTGTATTTTATCTGGGCGTTCTGCTTTGAGATTAGGTATAGGTAAATTGTGCATACATACCCCCAAAAACATATATAATATTGTACAAAATTCTGTTTTTGAAGCTGTTTATTCATTAGATAAGGATGCGGAATGTTTTACTTCTCAGATAGATACATCTGATTATACTGCTATCGCAGTAGGTCCAGGTTTGGGCAAAAAAGAAAGAACCAAGAAGGCACTTGTGGAGTTATTAAAAGTGAATAAAAAACCTTTGATAGTAGATGCAGATGGATTAAATTTATTATCCGAGATAGAGGATTTTACAAAAATATTATCTCCTAACACAATTCTAACTCCACACCCAAAAGAATTTGAACGATTGTTCGGAAAATTCGCCTCTTATAAAGAAAAGTTGGAATTTATGCGAAAATTTTCTTTACAAACAGGTATTACAATAGTGTTAAAAGGCGGAATAACAGCAATTAGTACCCAAACAGGTGAGTTATATTTCAATACGATAGGAAATCCTGGCATGGCAACGGCAGGTAGTGGCGATGTGTTGACGGGTATATTGCTTGGAATATTATCTCAAGGCTATTCTGCTGATTATTCGGCTATTTTGGGAGTTTATTTGCATGCTTTATCGGGCGATATTGCGAAACAAAAAGTAGGGGAGATAAGTCTAATCGCTTCGGATATAGTAGAAAATATACCAAATGCAATAAAAACATTTAATTAAGGTATTTTGCAAGAAGACAATGAGTTATTTGATTGTATAGTATTATTGCCTGTCAAAAATATGGTGATATATAAAAGATTAGAATAAATATAGTTATGGGAAATTAATATGTTAGAAACAATAGATAATTTCTTATTCTAACCGATAATAAAAACGCAAAAATCTTGCAATATTTCACGCCCCCAAAATGTTCTATTTCCCCTATAAGGTCATTTTTTAGGTGTGTTTTTTGAGTAAAAATGTGCAATTTTTCACCTTTGTAAATATTTGATTATGTAATAATTGAAATAAGTACTATAATTATCAAAATAGTTATTGAAGTTATTTGAATAGTTATTGAAGTTATTTGAATAGTTATTGAAGTTATTTGAATAGTTATTGATTTTATTTTAATAACTATTGAAGTTATTTTGATAAGTATTGATTTTATTTTAATAAGTACCGTAGTTATTTTGATGATTCTTGTACTTATCTTAATTATTATATAATCAAATTTTGTATCTTTATAGTAATTTGGATTAGAAAGTTATTTGCTTCTTTATTGATAATATAATATCCACGCAACTATACTATTTATTAGATTATTACAAAGATTTAGCACTCTATTTAATTAATAGATTTCCTTTTTATCGTTTCTCCTAATTAAATAGTGATATTTTGATAATTACTTTAGAGATAGTGAATTAAACTTTTTTGCCGTAAATATCAAAATCAGTAGCATCGGTTATTAGAATATTGTAGAAATTGCCTATTTCTATGGTAGGATTTTCTTTTATACTAAGAAGAACCTCATTATCAACTTCTGGGGAATCGTATTGTGTACGTCCAACAAAAAAATCTCCCTCTTTCCGATCTATTATTGTCTCAAAAATTTTGCCGATTTTGTTTTGATTCAACGCAAAAGAGATATCTTGTTGAATATAAGTTAAATCATCTAATCGATTTTGCTTCTCTATGGGTAAAATATCATCATTCATTTCACTCGCTTTAGTACCTTCTTGTTTGGAAAAAGTAAATGCGCCCATACGATCAAATTTTGTTTGATTAACAAATTGTTTCAACTCCTTAAAGTCTTCTTTCTTTTCGCTTGGAAAACCAACTATAAGAGTAGTACGCAAAGTTATATCTTTGACTTTGTGGCGAATAGTATCTATTAGCGAATGAATTTCATTACTTGTAATATTGCGGTTCATCAAAGATAATATTCTATCGTTGATATGTTGCAAAGGCATATCCAAATAATGGCATATTTTAGGATTTTCGTTCATTAAATCCAATATTTCTATTGGAAATTGATTTGGATACGAATATTGTAGTCTTATCCAGTGTACTTGTGTGTCGCATAATAGTTTAAGTAAGTCGTAAAGGCGATTTCTGTGATATAAATCCATACCATAGCAAGATGTATCCTGTGCAATTAGAATTATTTCCTTTACTCCTTTGTTTGTTAGGTCTTTAACTTCCTCTACTATCTCTTCTATCGGACGAGATATGTAAGGTCCTTTTATTAATGGTATAGCACAAAAGGAGCATTTCCGATTGCATCCCTCTGCGATCTTTACGTAAGCAAAATGTTTAACAGAGGATAGTTTTCTTTGCGAAAGAGTGTTATTTGGTTTTTGATTATTATCAGATTTACAGACAGATAAAATATAATTAATGATTTCTTGGTCTGCCATTATACCACATAATAAATCTATTTCGGGTATTTCTTGGATTAAGTCCTCTTTGTATCTCTGTGCAAGGCAACCATAAACAATGATTTTGAATGTTTTATGTTGTTTTTCTCTCATCTCTACAAACGAAAGAATTGTATCAATGCTTTCTTCTTTGGCTTTATCAATAAAACCACAAGTATTGATTATAACAAAATCAAAAGAAGGTTTCTCTATATCAAATTCAACAGAAAAATTATTGCTAATTAACTTTCCGGCAAGTGTTTCGCTGTCCACAGTATTTTTAGAACAACCCAGACTTACAATATTTATTTTAGGTTTTCGCATCAAAAAAAACATTTTTTCTTATAAAGACTAATTCTTTTTTAGTAATAGTTGGTTTTAATTGTGTTATTAAATTTTTGTTTTTAGCGATAATTCGCTCATTTATAGAATGCTTAGTTGTTTTTCTAATTAAGATACTAATTTATTAATAGCAAAATTCTTTCTTAAATAGAATTATTCTCATTTATACGAATTTTGATAGATTTTTATATAGAAGTAAGATGATAAAAAATGAAAACGTGCATTTATTTTGTTGTAATATACACGTTTTCAGTTATTAATTTATAATTTAATCTTTACTCCTATGTTTATATTCAAACGAGAAAGATTTTCGGTTTCATTTAAATCCAATGTTTGCTGTGCTGTTTTCAATTTACTTACTTCTCCACCCAAATATCCTGCGAAACAATCCAAAGATATATACTTATTAATATAGTAACTTACGCCAGCGGATAATCCATAACCGACAGTAGCACGACTATATGTAGTACTCTCGATTTGACTTCCGTCATTAGTAAGCGAACGTTGGGCATTACGGAAATTCATATAGCCAACAGTTGCTTTTGCGAACAAAGTATAGTGTTCTTTTATGATATTTGTGCGAGCAGTAAAGGACGGACCGACATAGAATAACCAACGGTCGTCAGAATTAGTTCCAAGATCTTTTCTTCCTGCGTAATAGGAGTCGAAACTATTGTACATATTTAGAACAAAACCCGCAGTAAAATTATTATGAAAGTTATAATCGTAATCAAATCTATAATCCACTCCATGACGCATAGTAGAATTATGACTATTACTTGCATTATAATTTTTTAATAAAACATCGTGCTTATCACTTAAACAAAAGCCATAACCTAAACTCATCGTAAAATGATGAGGACTTTGTTTCAAACAGCAATTACTTGTTTTGTTTTTGCAAGATGTATTCGTATCTCCATTAGATACCATCATATTACTCTCTTGTGCGTTAATAGTAAAAGCACAAACGACTGTTGCTAAGGCAACCAAAAGTTTTTTCATCTTTTTTATTTGTTTTAAAAATTAGTTACTAAACCAAAAGTCGTTTTTATAAGTTGTTGTTTTGTTGTTTTGTTTATTTTGGACAATTGTTTAGCTGTTTTTTCCAAGAAAGTCTTAATTTATTCTTATTAAGAGAATACTTATTGCGATTATTGTATTTTATATTTGTCTGGGAGTTTATTTATTTGGTTAGATAAATCATATTAATTATTTTCTATCTTCACTTATACTCGTACCACTAAATAAAGTCTCAACGAAAGCATTTCTATTAAAGATTTGGAGGTCTTCCATTTTCTCACCAAGACCAATGTAGCGAACAGGTATCTTAAACATATCACTAATACCAATAACTACACCTCCCTTTGCAGTTCCGTCCAATTTGGTTAGTGCAAGTGCTGAAACGTCTGTTGCTTGTGTGAATTGTTTAGCTTGTTCTATTGCATTTTGTCCCGTAGATGCATCCAAGACTAATAACACTTCTTGCGGAGCATCGGGGATTAGTTTTTGCATTACTTTTCTTATCTTACTTAATTCATTCATTAAGCCAACTTTATTATGCAAACGTCCCGCCGTATCAATTATTACTACATCCGCTTTCTTTGATATTGCACTTTTGAGTGTATCGAAGGCAACCGAGGCAGGATCCGAACCCATTTGTTGTGCAATTATTTCTACATCAGCACGTTCTGCCCAGATATTTAATTGTTCTATTGCAGCAGCTCTAAATGTGTCTGCAGCACCAAGTATAACTTTTTTACCTGCTTGTTTGAATTGATAGGCAAGTTTGCCAATAGTGGTCGTCTTACCTACACCATTTACTCCAACTACTAATATAACGTAAGGAATATCGCCCTTTGGAAAAGAGAAATCTAATGGTTCGTTACCAATAACATTTTCTTGTAAGAGGAGACTTATTTCTTCTTTAAGCAAACGATACAAATCTTCCGTATTTGTATATTTGTCTTTGGTAACTCGTTTTTGTATTCTATCAATTATTTTCAATGTTGTATCCACACCAACATCTGAAGATATGAGAATATCTTCCAAGTCATCCAAAACACTATCGTCTATGGTAGATCTACCAATTAACGCTTTGGATATTTTACTAAAAACACTCTCTTTGGTTTTCTGCAAGCCTTTATCAAGAGTTTCCTGATCTTCTTTACGTTTGAAAAATGAAAATAGTCCCATAATCTTAAATATTACAAAAACAAAGCAACTGATTCCACTCATAAAAGAAGAATCAATCGCCTTCAAATCTCTATTTGTATACAATAAGCAAACCGCTTATTTTTTCTTAGCCAAAACTTCTTTAACTTGATCAGCAGGCACTAATTCTTCTGTGAAAACGTATGCACCTGTCTTTTTGGAACGAACAGTTCTAATAACTTTAGCGAAACTTGCTCCGTCCTTTGTTTTCAATGTTGCAACTACTTTCTTTGCCATATTGCTATCTCCTTATTATTTAATTTCTTTGTGTACTGTAACCTTTTTCAAATAAGGGTTGTATTTCTTTAACTCTAATCTTTCAGGAGTATTTTTTCTTGATTTTGTCGTTACATAACGAGACATTCCTGGCACTCCCGATGCTTTCTGCTCCGTACATTCTAATATTACTTGTACTCTAACGTCTTTCTGTTTCTTTGCCATCTCTATAACAATTTTTTGAGTTTGCAAAATTACTTCTTTTTTATGATATGACAAAATTTTCTTTTAATTTTCTATCAAAAAAACATCTTTTTCTCTCGTCTTAACATATATCAATATCTACTAAATACAATGATAAGATATTAATATTCAAAATTAACCACTTGTTATTCTTTGTTCCTATTTGTGTTCATAATATAGATAGAAATAATACTAAAAAAATTAAAATAAGTATGATTATTGATTTCTTTTTAGATTAAATTCTTGTTTCGCTTATTAATATGAATTGAATATTAGTAAATTTGACAAGAAAAACAAAAATAAGTAAGAGATCTTCTTTTCAAAAAGTAAAAATACAAGCAATAGAATATTTTATAAGCAATAGAATTTTCATATTATCGCAACTTATCAAAATATTATCGCAATTTATCAAAATAAACTCAAATATTATTTTGATGCTTTTAGTACTTGTCTAATTGTTTATAAACAAACAACCATTAATACTATAACTAAATTTATTCATTTGTGAAAGTATGTAGTATTAATGGTTGATTACTGCAAGGTATTGCAGGAAAATCCTAATTAAATGTTATAATAGGATCATAATTTAATTCAAATTTGATTCCAGCAATAGAGTCAGGGTTCGGTTCTACGCTTATAAGCAATAGAGCAAGCCAAAATTTTGGGTGTTCTAACTCTTTCTTATTAGAATCAAGGATTTTGGTGGTATCTTTGATATTAATAAAAAAAGTATATCCCATTGTAGTAAATTTAAGGAAGTGTTTTCCTTCGTATTCACGTTTGATGTTTTGGTCTCTAATAACCATATCCATCACTTCTTCAAGACTTGTGTCTGCTAATTCCTCCTCTTTTCTACAGATATTATATTCCCTAATAATATCACCTATTTTTGGTTCTTTGATTGGAGAATAAGGGTGGTGTTTTTCTATTTCCTTTCTTACGTTGTTGGCAAATTCGTTAGCCAATAATTCTAATGTTTTCATTATGATAAGTGTTTTTGTTATTTTATCTAATTTTGTATTTGCAAATATAAGAAGAATTTTTCTTTTTGCAATATTTTTTAGTATTTTTTATCAAAAAAATAGTTTTTTCTTACAAATTAACACAAAAATATAGGACACTAATTCTCTACTCTGTGTAGTAAAATTAATGTCCTATATTAGTTCAAATTTTATTATATATAACTATCTGTCTTTGAACTTACTTATTTGACTTTTGAGTGCATCTATTGAAAGCATTACTGCTTCTTCGAAACTATCTGCTTGTTTGGAGGCAAAAAGATCATTACCTTTTACAACTAAACGTATGTTAGCCACTTTGTTATGTGCACTTTCTGGTTTATCTACATTAAGCGTTACGTCTGCTTCTAATAAACCTGTCGCATGTTTCTCTAATTTAGAAACTTTATCTTGGATAAAATCCGTAAGTTTGTCGTCCGCTTTGAAATTTACTGCGTTAATTTTAACGTTCATAATATTCCTCCTTTTTTTATTTATTAAAGTTATGCTCAAATGAGCGTTTATATTCTTTTTTTAATTCTTCAATCGTTGTATGTGTATAAACTTCTGTCGCTTGTATAGACTTATGTCCTAAAAGATTCTTTACATTCATAATATCAGCTCCATTATTCACCAAATGAGAGGCACAAGTGTGTCTAAATACGTGAGCAGAACGCTCACTAATAGCAATATTTTCAAGAAGTTTATGTATCATACTATAAAGTTGAAACTTACTTAATTTCTTTCCCTTTTCATTAGTAAAAAGAGCAATTTCTTCTATATTATAACGTCTTTTTAGAGCAATATATTTTGTAATCTTTTCAATAATTGCATCACATATAGGAATAATTCTTTCTTTGTTACCCTTACCTACTATTCGTATTTGTTTAAGAGTTAGGGAAATATCGTTTTCTTTTATAGATAATAATTCTGCTTGACGAATACCTGTAGCATAGAGTAATACGATTATGAGATAATTACGAAAAGAAACGAAATCTTCTTCATTTGGTTGATTATTAAGTAAAAACTGCATATCGATTTCGGTTAAGGCGGACATTTTTCTACAACTTATTTTGGGGTTAATAATCTTTATCATAGGATTTTCAAAATCCAAATCATTCATTTCTATCCATCTAAAATAAGCTCTTAAAGAAGAAATTTTTCTATTTATACTTCTTGAGGAGATTTTTGTTTCTGTTAGTGTCATTATCCAAGATCTAATAGCGTTAGTAGATATAAACTTGTCGTCTTCCAAAATGGATTTATCAGTATTATCAAGAGTTAAAAATCCTTCAAACTGCAATAAATCAATTCTATATGATCTTATTGTCAATTCAGAATAATGACGATTAAGTCTTAAATATGTCAAAAAATTATCTATTTGCATTTCTTTTCGGCAAAAGTACAATAAATTTAATAACTAGAAGAAACGAAAATAAGAAAAAGTGAAATATTTTTTTTTATTACTCTCCGCAAAAAGTGGTGGCATAAATAAAAAAATCTCGCAATGTTTCACGTCTCTAAAATGTTTTATTTTTCACTATACGGTTATTTTTTTAAGGTTATTTTTTAGCAAAAATGGAGAAATGGTATTTATATAAATGAAAAAAAGGGAGGATTGGAGTAGTTATAGGTAGGGGTGGTGGAGGTGGAGGAAGGATAGTCTTATCTATAGGCTATCCCTTCTCCACCACCCCTACCTATAACTAATCCTCGGTCATAGTCTCCATATTATCAGTAGTTGTCAGATTAGTATCTGATTTTATTCGAATAGTTATTAATGTTATTCGAATAGTTATTGATTTTATTTGAATAGTTATTAATGTTATTCGAATAGTTATTAATGTTATTCGAATAGTTATTAATGTTATTCGAATAGTTATTGATTTTATTTGAATAGTTATTGATTCTATTTTGACGAAATGCGATACTATTCAAATTTCTACTTATTTAAAATGTTCTATTTTTCCTATCGTAAAATTTTAATGAATGTTTCACAGAATAGAAAATATTAGAAAAATCATAACAAAACTTCTGCTTAAAGTTTTTTTAGAAAAAGTGGGCTGAAAAATTATTACCTTTGGAAATTTTACTGAAAAAAGATTAGTTAGATCTAAATAGATATATATTAGCGGACACTAATAACATCTTTTCTAAGATAATGAGGAAAGATATTTAATAAAAAAATTAAGGATAAGTAAATCCTCATCCTTAATTCGTATGATTTATTTGTCCAGTTCGGCTTGTCTTAATTTTTGAACGTAAATCGCTTTGAGTTTCTTTTCTCTTGCAATTACCGAAGGTTTGGTAAATTGTTTTCTGTTTCTTAACTCTTTAACGACTCCTGTTTTATCAAACTTACGTTTTAGTTTCTTAAGGGCCTTTTCAAGGTTATCACCTTCTTTGATTGGAACAATAATCATAAATAATACCTCTTTCTTTTTTAAATATTAATAAATCTGTTAATTGCGTTTGCAAAATTACATCTTTTTATAATACTGACAAAATTTTTTTAGTTTTTTCTATTATTTTATTCATTTTTATTCTTCTTATACATTATTATATATAGCAATAGAATAAAGATAGAAAGTTGTTTATGAATAAGACTAACAAGAGGACGAATTTTAGTGAAGAAAAAAGAGTTTTTGGGAAGTTTTGATAATATTTTTGAAAAATTTGTGATTTTGTATTTCTTTTTTGATGGGAAATTGTATAGAAATACACAATAAAGAAGAATAAAAATGAAAATATAATGATTTGTTAATCAATAATAACAAAAAATAATACTAAAAAAGTTTAAAAATAATTTGGTGGGTAATTAGAATTATTGTACCTTTGCAAAACCATTAGAACATAGACATAAAAGAATTAGAAGTTGGTCCCTTAGCTCAGTTGGTTAGAGCATCTGACTCATAATCAGGGGGTCCTTGGTTCGAGCCCAAGAGGGACCACAAGCGTACAAGAGAAGATTTTGTACGCTTTTTCATTTTTTGTATTTACTATTTTGAGAGTAAAATTCGTAAGGGATATTATAATTTGAAAAGTTTTTCGTTGTTTTTTATCTTTGATAAAGATTTTTTTTTTAACTTTGCACCACAATATAATTAGCAATATCTAAAATTAACAAAAAAAGATGAGTTTAGTTAAAGAATTTAAAGAATTTGCTATGCGAGGCAACGTTATTGATATGGCTGTCGGAGTTATTATTGGTGGTGCCTTCGGTAAGATAGTATCTTCTTTGGTTAATGACGTAATAATGCCTTTGATAGGTATAATTACTGGTGGGATTGATTTCACTAATTTGAAAGCGACTATTGGTAATGCAAGTATAACGTATGGTAATTTTATTCAAAATGTAGTTGATTTTCTTATTATTGCATTTTGTATCTTTATAATGGTAAAAACTATTAACAAAATCTCAAAGAAAAAAGAAGAGAAAACAGATAATATTCCTACCTTGACAAAAGATCAAGAATTATTGGGTGAAATTAGAGATTTGTTGAAAAAACAAAATGAAAAATAAATTTGAAACTCTACAAAAGTAATACAAAAAGATGGAGACTAATAGTAATATAAACAACGAAAAAGTTCAAAAGAATTTCTTAGAAGAAATCATAGAGAGTGATTTACAAGAAGGTAAAGTAAATACAATTCGTACTCGTTTTCCGCCAGAACCTAACGGGTATTTACATATAGGACACGCAAAGAGTATTTGCATTAATTTTGGTTTAGCAAAAAAGTATGGAGGAACAACAAATCTACGTTTTGATGATACTAATCCCGTAAAGGAAGATACTGAATATGTTGATTCTATTAAGGAAGATATTCATTGGTTAGGGTTTAATTGGGCAGAGGAACATTATGCTTCTGATTATTTTGAGCAACTATATGAATGGGCATGCGAATTAATTAAGAAAGGTTTAGCATACGTTGACGATCAAACATTAGAACAAATTAGAGAAAATAGAGGTACGATACAGAAACCAGGTAAAAATTCTCCTTATAGAGATAGAACAGTGGAAGAGAATTTACAATTATTCGTTCAAATGCGAGAAGGTAAATTTAAGGACGGAGAAAAAACTTTGCGTGCCAAAATGGATATGGCTAGTGCGAATATGAATATGAGAGATCCTATAATGTATAGAATTATTCATACTTCTCATCATCGTACTGGCGACAAGTGGTGCATTTATCCTATGTATGATTATGCACATGGCGAAAGTGATAGTATAGAGAAAATAACACATTCCATTTGTACATTAGAATTTGATATTCATCGTCCATTATATGACTGGTTTATCAAATCTTTAGGTATTTATCCTTCTCATCAATACGAGTTTGCAAGATTAAATATTACTTATACGGTAATGAGTAAGCGTAAACTCTTACAATTGGTTAAGGAAGGTTATGTATCTGGTTGGGACGACCCACGTATGCCGACTATTTGTGGTTTTAGAAGACGTGGTTATACACCAGAAAGTATTCGTAAGTTCTGTGAAGAGATAGGAGTTGCCAAAAGAGATAACTTAATAGATTATTCACGTTTAGAGAATTCGTTAAGAGATGATTTGAATAAGAAAGCAGATAGAGTTATGGCTGTTTTGCACCCAATAAAATTGATTATAGATAACTATCCACAAGGACAAAGCGAACAATTAGATGCTATCAATAACCCGGAGGATGAAACTAAAGGTATGCGTAAACTATCTTTCTCTAATACATTATATATAGAGCAAGATGATTTTATGGAAAATGCTCCAAAGAAATATTTCCGTATGACAATAGGACAAGAAGTTCGTTTGCGTTATGCTTATATAGTAAAATGTACTTCATGTGATAAGGACGAAAACGGAAATATTATTGCCGTTCATTGCACATACGACCCTCAAACACGAGGTGGTAATACTCCCGATGGTAGAAAAATCAAAGGAACAATACATTGGGTAGATTATAATAATTGTATAAACGCCAAAGTTAATATCTTTGATAGATTATTCAATACCGAAAAACCAGACGAAGTAGAAGAAGGCAAAACTTTCTTGGATAATCTTAATCCTAATTCATTAACTGTTTTGCAAGATTGTAAATTAGAAAAATCTTTGCAGAATGTACAACCTTTGGATAAGTTTCAATTCGAGAGATTAGGTTATTTCTCTGTTGATTATGATTCTAAACAAGACAATTTGATATTTAATCGTAGTGCAACGTTGAAAGATTCTTGGTCAAAGCAAAAATAATAAATAAATATGAAGAAAGTAATTATAATAATCTTGTTTACTTGGATTTGTTCGCCTTTGTTTTCTCAAGATAGACACAGAGTTGGCGATCAACCATACGATATATTTGTCTCTTTGCGTCCAACGTATTATTCATTGCAAGATAATTTCAAAGATAATTACAAATGGGGACTTGGAGGTAAAGTAAATATAGAATGGTTATATCAAGAATTACATTTCTCTTGGGGTATATCTGTCGGATATAATCGTTATCAACCAAAATCATTAAAATGGGATTTTGTACCAACTAAACAATTGGCTGTAACGCAAGAAATTCCTCTAATTCTTAACCTTAATTATTATTTATTTGTTAATAAAGTTAAACCATACATAGGGATAGGTTTGTCTACTGTGTGGGGAAAATACGATTATTCTTTTTCCAAAATGAAAAATAATTATACCGATGGTTTGAATACTAATTTGGATAGATACTATTATCAAGATTTTGAGATGGAAAGTGGTTTCAAATTTGGTATCATTCCTCACGTTGGTTTGATGTTTTCATTAGATCATAAGAATGGTTTTGGTTTTGAAGTAGGAATGGATAGATTCTTTGCTAATGGTAGATTAGAAAAACAAAATACTATTAGTACCACAATATACTATACATATATTATAGATTAACTAGAATAATATAAAAGTAAATACTTATCAAACATATAGCATATTTAATTTGCTATATGTCTTTTGTGTGATAATCTGTTGTTTATTTATTTTTGTTGATAGAATATATAGAATAGAGAGAAAACAATGGCTAAAGAAAACAAAATTAACGATACGCACGATTTTATAGAGATATATGGTGCAAAGGCACACAACTTACAAAATATTAATTTGAAGATACCTCGTAATTCTTTGGTAACAATAACGGGTCTTAGTGGTTGTGGTAAGTCTTCTTTGGCTTTTGATACCATTTATGCCGAAGGACAAAGACGTTATTTGGAGACTTTTTCTGCTTATATTCGCAATTTTATCGGTGGTATGGAGCGTCCTCAAGTTGATAAGATAGTAGGTCTTTCCCCAGTTATAGCAATAGAACAAAAATCTACTAATAAGAATCCTCGCTCTACAGTTGGTACTATTACAGAGATATATGATTTATTACGATTATTATTTGCCAGAATATCTGATGCTTATTCCATCAATACAGGAGAAAAGATGGTCAAATATACCGATAGTCAAATATTTGATATGATAGTTAAGACTTACTCTAATCAAACTATTACAATACTTGCACCAGTAGTCAAAGGAAGAAAAGGTCATTATAGAGAATTATTCTCACAAATCCTTAAAAAAGGTTTTACCAAAGTAAGAATAGATGGTAAGGTGGATAGGATTTCTTTTGGAATGAGATTAGATAGATACAAAATCCACGATATAGAAATAGTTATAGATAGTATTGTTATAAAGGAGGACAATAAGAATAGATTAAAATCTTCTCTTTCTACTGCTTTTCAACAAGGTAAAGGTAATATTATGATCTTGGATGATAAATCTACAATCAAATATTTTAGCAAAAATCTAATGTGTCCAACAAGTGGAATAGCATACCCTGACCCCGAACCGAATACATTCTCTTTTAATTCTCCTTATGGTGCTTGTACGACTTGTCATGGTCTTGGTGAGATAACAATGGTTGATATCAACAAGATAATACCCGATAGAAGCAAAAGTATATCCAAAGGTGCAATAGTTGCTTTGGATACAAGTGATAAGAATTCTTATATAAGTAAACAGATTAATAATATTCTCAAAAAATATAAAGTTCTCAAAACAACCCCCATCGATAATATACCAACAGAGTGTCTAAATGAACTCCTTTATGGTACTCTATTTGATAACGAAGACGAAATAGAAATAGACAGAATGGCAACTCGTGAAAGTAATTCTTTCATAGGTATAGTTAATATCATAAAAGATGCTTTGTTGTACGATGATAATTCAGATATACAGAAATGGGCTAATAGTTTTGTTTCAAAACAGTCTTGTCCCGATTGTCATGGTATGCGTTTGAAAAAAGAAAGTCTTTCTTTTAGGATAGGAGATAAGAATATTGCTCAACTAAGTTCGCTTGATATTAGAGATTTGTATCATTGGAGTACTACTTTGATGGATAAATTGGATGAAAGAAAACAACTAATTGCCAAAGAGATTATTAGGGAATTATCAACAAAGATTTCTTTTCTAATAGATGTGGGTTTGGGTTACTTGTCGTTGCAACAAACAACCGCTTCATTGTCTGGAGGAGAGGCACAACGTATTAGACTTGCTTCACAAATCGGTTCTCAATTGATAAACGTCCTGTATATATTAGATGAACCTTCAATAGGATTGCATCAAAAAGACAATATTCGTTTGATAAATTCCTTAAAAAAACTTCGTGATAAAGGCAATAGCGTTATAGTCGTTGAACACGATAAAGATATGATGCTCAATAGCGATTATATAGTAGATATGGGACCAGGTGCAGGGGTAAATGGTGGTAAGGTAGTTGCGATAGGAACACCTAAAGAATTGCTTAAAGAAAATAGTCTAACTTGTGATTATTTATTCAAAAGAAAATCAATAGAAGTCCCTTTGAAACGTAGAAAATCTAATGGCAAATATCTAACTCTTTATGGAGCAAGTGGTAATAATCTAAAAAATGTAGATTTGAAGATACCTTTGGGTCTTTTTATTGTCTTAACAGGTGTATCGGGTAGTGGTAAGTCCTCACTTATAAATGATACTTTGCATCCTATTCTATCCAAACACTTCTATCGTAGCGAGAAACCAATACTTCCTTACGAAAAAATAGAAGGTCTTGAAAATATAGACAAAGTTATAGAGATAGATCAGTCTCCTATCGGACGCACCCCAAGAAGTAATCCTGCTACTTATATAGGTGTATTCAATGATATAAGAGAACTTTACGCACAATTGCCGACTGCAAAGATTAGAGGCTACAAGGCAGGTCGTTTTTCTTTTAATGTAAAGGGAGGACGTTGCGAAACTTGTTTGGGAGCAGGCGTTCAAACTTTGCAAATGAACTTCTTACCCGATGTATATGTTACCTGCGATGATTGTCATGGCAAACGCTACAACAGAGAGACGTTGGAAGTAAGATATAAAGGCAAATCAATTAATGATGTTCTGAATATGTCCTTCTCGGAGGCGGAGGAATTTTTTGCTTCTTATCCAAAAATTGTTCAAAAATTACATATTGTCAATCAAGTAGGTTTAGGTTATCTAACCTTAGGACAATCCTCTACTACCTTATCGGGAGGTGAAGCACAGAGAATAAAACTCTCCACAGAATTATCTAAAAAAGATACAGGTAAGACGCTTTATATTTTGGATGAACCTACAACGGGTTTGCATTTTGAAGATATTAGAATCCTATTAGGTGTCTTGCAACAACTAGTAGATAAAGGTAATACAATGGTTGTAATAGAACATAATTTGGATGTTATCAAGGTTGCGGATTGGTTAATAGACATGGGAGAAAAGTCTGGTAAGATGGGTGGAGAGATTGTATTTTGTGGTACGCCCGAACAAGCTGTTAAGGATACGAATAACTCTATCGGCGAATATCTTAAAGACGAATTAGAAAACTAAACACCTTTGGCTATAATAAGGTCTTTGGAAATTTTCCATATACTTTTTATCTTTATTTTAGTAGTGTTCGCTAATAGTAAGATAACAAATAAAAAAATTAGAATAAAGATATTTATGAAAGACTAATATTGCAAAATCAATAGATAATTTCCGTACTATTCTTTATCATAAAAGCATCAAAATCTTGCAATGTTTTACGCCTCCAAAATATTCTATTTTCACTATAAGGTTATTTTTTAGGGTCGTATTTTGAACAAATATGGGTAAATTTTTCATCTTTCTAATGATTTGATTATATAATAGTTAGAATAAGTGCAAAAATTGTCAAAATAATATCTGATTTTATTTTAACAAAATGTGATACTATTCGAATTTCTATTTCTTTAATCTGTTCTATTTTCCCTATCGTAAAAATTTAATGAATATTTCGCGGAATGAAAAATAGTAGAAAAATGATAACGTAACGACCATTTGAAATTTTCTTAAAAGTGTATGGATGAGGTTATTTCCTTTTGAAATTTACTAAAAATAAAATCATCCTATCTAAATAGACCTATTTTATAGAACAATAATAAAATAAAAGGAAGATTTTTAACAAAATTTTTGGTAGGTAACGATTTTTTTTAATTTTGCAAAATAATTTTTAAAACATTTTAAGTATGAAAATTAGAGTTTTAGTATTAAGTGTTGTGATGTTGTGTGCATCTTTAATT
>CAVGDP010000006.1:0-8987 GCA_963627985.1 uncultured Eubacteriales bacterium | reverse complement strand
GAATAGTTATTGATTTTATTTTGACGAAATGTGATGTTATTAGAATTTCTATTTCTTTAAAATGTTTGATTTTCCCTATCGGGAAATTTTAAGCAATGTTTCACGCAGTGAAAAATATTAGAAAAATTATAATTTAACGACTACTTAAAGGTTTTTTAGAAAAAGGGGCTTGGAATATTATTCTATTTGGAAATTTTACTGAAAATAAAGTAGTTATATCTAAATAAAGATATTTTAACGGACACTAATAATTTTTTACTTTATAACTACTTATTTTTTTTGAACAGACTGTTTTTTTTAATCGGACAATACTTAAATTATATATTATAATGGTCTGTTTTATTGAGCAATTACCTCCATATAGAGTCTTTTCTTGTCTATAGGTACAACGCCTACTATCTCACAAACTAATCCTCCTGCTAAATTGCTTATACGTGCAATATCTTTGGACCTCATCCCCAAAGCCAAACATAATGTAGCAATACTTATAACAGTATCTCCTGCACCTGAAACATCTGCAATTTGTCTCAAATGGGCAGGTATTGTAGTTATCTCCGCTTGGCGTTTAGTATAATCGGCAATAAATACCCCATTCTCACTCAAGGTAATAAAGATTTGTTGTATATCTTGTTTATCGTGCAATAATAGTGCAGCATCTGAAAGATTCTCTTTGGTAGGTTTAGAGAAATCTATCTTTAAGCCTTCTTTTAATTCTTTCAAATTTGGTTTGAATAATGTAACGCCCGTATATAATGAGAAATTACGATGTTTTGGGTCTACAGTTGTTGGGATATTTTTTTGTTTTGCTATTTTTATTGTTTGTTTGATAACTTCCTTTGTAATAACTCCTTTATCGTAATCTTGGAATATTATAGCGTCTATTTTTTTTGCTTCTATTATAGAATAGATTCTCTCTAACAAATCGCTCTCTTCTCGTTTGCTCAAAAGATTTGTTGTCTCTCTATCCACTCTTAGCATTTGTACGTTATTACCTATTATTCTTGTTTTGATAGTTGTCATTCTATCCTCACTCAATACAATACCTTCTTTGGTCATATCGTGTTTTTCTAACAAAGATAGAAGTTTCTTCTCGTTATCATCCTTACCTACAACACTACAAAGTATAGGTGTAGCCCCCATAGAAGCAATATTCAACGCAACATTACCTGCTCCTCCTAATCTATTTTCTATTTTATTAACACTACAAATAGGTACAGGAGCCTCGGGACAAATTCTTTCTACTTTTCCCCATTGGTAAGAATCTATCATTACATCCCCGATAATTAGTATATTTAGATTATTAAATTTATCAAAAATCTCTTTATAATTCATTTCTATTTCCTTATTTTAATTATCAAATATTTTACTAACAACATAAATATTAGTACAGATATCTTATTTGTCTATCTAATTATCTGTTATAGATAGATTTATTTCGTATATTTTTTAGGAGATTTCTCCTCTTAAATTCGTATTCAATAATTCTCTTTGCTTGTCTTTATCTGAAAAATTACCCAAAATAAACATCATCTTAACCAAAGCAGCCTCTGTTGTAATATCTCTACCACTAATAACGCCCATATCTCTTAGAGAACAACTCGCTTGATAATGTCCCATCTCTACACTACCTGCCTTGCATTGAGTTACGTTCATTATCGTTACACCTTTATCTATTATATTCTGAATGCCGTCCAAGAACCATTTACTTGTAGGTGCGTTGCCCGATCCGTATGTTTCCATAATGACACCTTTTAAGTTTTTTATATTACTAATGGCTTGTAGATATTCTTTACTTATTGCTGGGTGTATTTTCATAATTATTACATCCTCACAAAGTGAATCATAGACGAACAAATCTGCTTTTGGCTTGGGCAAAAGCAGATGCTTTTTATACAAAATATTAATACCTACTTTAGCAAGAGAAGGATAGTTGCCGGAATAAAAAGCCTCGAAATATTCTGCATTAATCTTGGTCGTCCTATTACCCCTATAAAGTTTATTATCAAAGAAAATACAAACTTCAGGTATTAAGACTTCATCATTAGCAGCAATCTCTACAGAAGAAATAATATTGTCTCTACCATCTGTTCTTATCATTCCCAAAGGTAATTGACTACCGGTTATGATAATAGGTTTGGATAAATCTTTCAAAAGAAAACTTAACGCAGAGGCAGTATAAGACATAGTATCTGTGCCGTGTAAGATAACAAAACCGTCATACGAATCGTATTGTTGTTTGATAAGCATAGCGAACTCTAACCACTTGCTCGTATTTACATCCGAAGAATCTATAATAGGGTCTAATTGGAAAGTCTCTATATTACAATTAATCCTTTTTAGTATTGGCAATACCTCATATATCTTGTGCATATCAAAGGGACGTAAAGCACCAGATATTTGATCTTTTACCATCCCTATTGTTCCTCCTGTATAGATAACAAGAATATTTTTCATCTTTTTTGCTTTTATACTTTTCTCTTTTTCTTCTTTATAATTTTTCATAAAGACAAATTCTAAAAACAAAAACTTAACTTACGCTTTTCTTATTTCAATATCCAACTCTTTACCTTCAATAGCGTCTATTTTTGTAATAGGGTTGTTTACTTTTTCTACTAATAGCAGTTCTTTGGCAAGTATTTCGGTACAGATATAATCATGATACATATCTATAACTTGTTTGAGTAAATCATCGTATTGTATCTCTACAATAATATTGTCAGTTACTTCAAAATCTTTTTCTTTTCTAATGTTTTGAATACGATTAACTATTTCTCTTGATATAGACTCCTTATACAAAGCATCTGTTATAGTAGTATCCAAAGCAACTGTTAATAATCCTTCATTTGCTACTACCCATCCTTCTATATCTTTGGTTGCTATCTCTACATCCTCTATACTCAAATCTACTATTTGATTTTCCAGATTTATTTGTATCTTACCATTAGTTTCTAATTCAGATATTTCATCTTGCGTAAAAACAGATATCTTATTAGCCAAAGCTTTCATTTGTTTACCAAACTTTGGTCCCAAAGTTTTGAAATTAGCCTTTATTGTTTTACTTAATACATTATTATGCAAATCTATATAGACTATATCTTTCACATTTACCTCTGATAGAATCAAATTTTTTACCTTTTCAATACGCTCTTTGGTTTCTTTATTGCAAGGTATCATTATCTTTGCCAAAGGTTGTCTTACTTTGAGATTATGTCTTTTTCTTAAGGACAATACTAACGAGCAAATCTTTTGAGCCAAACTCATTCTCTGCTCTAATTCTTTGTCTATTTCCTTATCATTATATTGTGGAAATAAGGCAAGATGCACACTTGTATAATTATCTTTATGACTTACGTTATTAAGATTGCAATAGATTTCGTCCATAAAGAAAGGTGCGAATACAGAACCTAATTTGCTAACTACTTCCAAACAACGATACAATGTTTGATACGCACTTATCTTATCTTGAGAATATTCTCCTTTCCAAAATCTACGGCGGCACAAACGTACATACCAATTACTCAAATCTTCACATACAAAATTAGTTATTCGTCTTGCAGCTCTTGTTGGCTCATAATTTTCTAAATCATCATCTACTTCTTTTATTAAAGTATTCAATAGAGATAATATCCATCTATCTATTTCTGGACGAATAGCATAATCTATTTCGTTTTCTTTGTATTCGAAACCATCTATATTAGCGTATAAAGCAAAGAATGAATACGTATTGTATAATGTGCCAAAGAATTTACGGCGAATTTCATCTATACCCATAGGATCGAATTTGAGATTATCCCATGGTTGTGAATTAGAAATCATATACCATCTTGTAGCATCTGCTCCATATTTGTCCATCATTTCAAATGGATCCACGGCATTACCCAAACGCTTACTCATTTTGTTGCCTTGTTTGTCTAATACCAAACCGTTAGATACTACATTCTTATAAGAAACTTCCCCCATAACCATAGTTGCTATTGCATGCAAAGTAAAGAACCAACCTCTTGTTTGGTCTACTCCTTCGGCAATAAAGTCAGCAGGGAAATATTTCTCTTTCAATTCTTCTGTTGTGCATTCAAAAGGATAATGTCTTTGAGCAAATGGCATAGCACCCGAGTCAAACCAAACATCTATTAAATCACTTTCTCTCTTCATTGGCTTACCGGACTGACTTACTAAGATAACATTATCTATATATGGACGATGTAAATCGAAGGCTTCATAATCTTCTTTTTTGTATGGGTTATCGTGCATATATCCTTTCTCAATAGATTTGTCTATCTCATTAGATAATTGTTCTACGGACGCAATAAATATTTCCTCCTTACCGTCTTCTGTACGCCAAATAGGTAATGGAGTTCCCCAAAAACGAGAACGAGATAAATTCCAATCTACTAAATTCTCTAACCAATTACCAAAACGTCCTGTTCCTGTTGCCTTAGGTTTCCAATTTATCGTTTGATTCAATTCTATAAGTTGCTGTCTTACTTCCGTTGTCTTTATAAACCAAGAATCTAACGGATAATATAATACAGGTTTATCTGTACGCCAACAATGAGGGTAAGAGTGTAAGTGCTTTTCTATTTTGAATACTTTGTTATCTTTTTTTAATTCTACACACAAATCAATATCCAAAGTAGTATCTTTTTCGGTTAATTTATCATCATAAGCATTTTTGACAAATCTACCTTCGTATTTACTATATAATTGTTTATCTACATACTTATCAACATAGTTTTCGTCCAAATCTTCTAATAAAAAGAATTTACCCGTACGATCTACCATAGGTTGCAATTTACCATTCTTATCTATTAAATGTAATGGAGCAATATTCGCTTGTTTGGCAACCCTTGCATCATCTGCACCAAATGTAGGAGCAATATGTACTATTCCTGTACCTTCTTCTGTAGATACATAATCACCACCTATTACCCTAAAACTATCTCCTTCTGTTTCTATTGGATGTACAAATGGTAAGAGTTGTTCATATTCTATACCTATCAAATCTTTGCCCTTACACTCCATTAATACTCTAAAAGGTATCTCTTTTCCTTCTGCTGTATATGAAGCAAAATCTTTGTTTTCGTTTTCTTTTTTGAATAATGTATAGAGTAAATTCTTTGCAATAAAGACTACAATAGGTTTGCTCGTGTAAGGATTAAACGACTCTACTACACAATAATCTATCTTTTCTCCTACAGCCAAAGCAGTATTAGAAGGAAGTGTCCAAGGAGTAGTTGTCCAAGCCAAGAAATAAGTATGGTCTATTTTGTCCTTTATTTTGTTGATAATATCGTTATTGGTAGACGGATTTTGTTTTACACGAAATTGTGCTACACAAGTTGTATCTTTCACATCTCTATAACAACCCGGCATATTTAATTCATGACTACTTAGCCCTGTGCCCGCAGCAGGAGAATATGGTTGTATAGTATAACCTTTATACAATAACCCCTTGTTATATATCTGACCCAATAGCCACCAAACCGACTCTATATATTTATTTTTGAATGTAATATAAGGATCTTTCAAATCAACCCAATAACCCATTTGAATCGTAAGTCTATCCCACAAGTCTTTGAATTGCATAACACTTTCTCTACAAGCCTTATTGTATTGCTCAATAGTTATCTTCTTACCAATATCTTCTTTTGTTATACCTAAGGATTTTTCTACTTGCAATTCCACAGGAAGACCGTGAGTATCCCAACCTGCTTTTCTACTAACATAATATCCTTTCAAACTCTTGTAACGACAAAAGATATCTTTTATCGTTCTTGCCATAACGTGATGTATACCTGGCTTGCCATTAGCAGAAGGAGGTCCTTCAAAAAATATAAAAGGTTTATGACCTTGACGAGTCTTCAAACTTTCAGCGAAAGTATTCTCTTTTTGCCATTTATCTTGGATATGTTTTTCTATATCCGTTAGGTTGAGACCTTTGTATTCCTTATACTTACTATTCATACGTTTTTCAGATAACATTTATTTATATCCTATACATTTATCAATAATATTCATCCTTTTAGAAGGCATATTTATGATTTGCAAAGTTACAAAAAAAAGATGTATTAGAAAATAAATCTAAATAAATTTAAAAAAATTGCGGAAAAATTTGGTCAGTCCAAAAAAAGATGGTAATTTTGCAACTCCAAATACGAAAAGAATGGCGTCGTAGCTCAGTTGGTAGAGCAGAGGACTGAAAATCCTTGTGTCACCGGTTCAAATCCTGTCGATGCCACTTTTATTTTTTCAAAAGGAATCTTATTGTAATAATTTTTAAATGGACAACAACAACTCTAAAATACAGAGTTGTTTTGTTTTTATACTCATTCATTCTTACACCTTCAATCAATACCCCTATTATAAATAATTCTACCTCTTTGAGTTAAGAAATATTCTACCCTAAACAAGATTATATCATATTTTGAAATAACCTTACAACCTCCTAATACGAAAATAGAACATCCTCGTGAGTTTAGATTTTTATACTATCACATATCATAAAAATAAGATCGGAAGTTATCGAAATATCTTCAGTAGTTATTTAAATAATGTTTAAAGTTATTCTAACGATATCAGTACTTATCAAAATAAAATCAACAATCATTCAAATAAAAACACCTCTTTTTTTAGCGACTATTAATTAAACATCTACAAAAGCACAAAACACTTCCCTTGGGATAAAATTCCATACCATTAAGATAAAATATAAGAAAATAAATTCTCTATCTAATTACCTTATTATAAGACTTTAACCTCCGAATTGCATAAGATACGCCTTTATCATATCATCCAAATCGCCGTCCAATACCCCTGACGTGTTCGAAGTCTCATACGCCGTTCTTAAATCCTTAACCATGTGGTATGGATGCAATACATACGAGCGTATTTGACTACCCCATTCTACTCTTTTCTTACCTGCTTCTATTTCTGCTATCTTTTCTTGTTTTTTTCTCAACTCCTTTTCGTATAACTGCGAACGCAACATCTGTAAAGCCTTTTCTCTATTTTGTAATTGACTTCTTGTTTGTTGGCATTCTATGATTATATTCTCAGGTTTGTAGTGCAAACGGACAGCAGTTTCCACCTTATTGACATTTTGTCCGCCAGGACCAGAAGAACGAAACGTTTCCCACTCTATATCAGCAGGATTAATCGTTATTTCTATGTTATCATCAATAACAGGATAGGCATAAACCGAAGCAAATGAGGTATGGCGTTTATTAGCGGCGTCAAAAGGAGACAAACGAACCAAGCGATGAACACCATTTTCGCCTTTAAGATAACCATAGCAATATTTACCATTAATTTCTAAGGTAACATTCTTGTAACCAGCTACATCGCCCTCTTGAGAAGAGATAACCTCTACCTTGTATCCGTGTCTTTCGCCCCAACGTATGTACATACGCATAAGCATTGCGACCCAATCGCAACTTTCTGTGCCACCTGCTCCTGAGTTAATCGTAAGAATAGCATCTAATCTATCTTCCTCGGAGCCTAACATCTTCTTAAATTCAAGGTTTTCTATTATTGTACGAACTTTTTCTAACTCTATATCAAACTCTTCTGAAGTTGCTTCATTATTATCAACAAATTCTTTCAATACTTTCAAATCTTCAAAAGCAGTTTCCACTTTTTGATATTCTTCTACCACATCTTTGAGCGAAGAAATCTCCTTTAATATTTTTTCTGCCTGTTTAGAGTCGTTCCAAAAGTCTTCTTTTTCGGTTATTTTTTGTTTTTCTGCTATTATTTTCTCTTTATTGGCGATGTCAAAGACACCTCCATAGATCTTGAACACGCAAGCCAAAATCTTTAATCGTTTCTTCTATTGTCATATCTGTTCAAAGTATCATTAATATAGTTATATTACGTTTTTTTTGAGTTAATATTGTGATAGATACTCAAAAACATAAAAAAAGATAGCGTATAAATTCTTCTACACGCTATCCAAAAACAATTCAATATGAAATCATCTTTCTCTTATAGAAAGAAGTATCCATAAAACGATTAAAGATCTTTTTTAATTTGCTCAATCCACTTATCTATTCTTTGATCTGTCTTATCGCTTTCGTTGTCTTCGTCCAAAGCAAGCCCAATAAACTCTCCATTAATAACAGCCAAAGAAGCTTCGTATGAATAATCGTCCGCATCTACGCTACCAATTATTTTGGCACCCTTTTGTTTAACAGTTTCGTACAATTCTGCCATTCCTCCACAGAATGTATCTCCATACGAAGCACTATCTCCACAACCAAATATAGCCACAGTCTTACCCGATAAATCATTATCCTGCAAAACTTTCAATCCGCCACCATACCAATCGTCTTGCAAATCACCTGCACCCCAAGTAGAAGTACCAAGTAAAAAGTTATCGTAATTACTTATCATCTCGGCGGTAAAATCAGTAACGTTGATAACATCATTAGGAGCAATGCCCAATTTATCAGCTATTTTGGATGCTATTCCTTCACATGTTCCTGTCGTGGAACCATATATGATACATGTCTTTTTCATTGTTGTAAATTTTTATAGTGTTAACTTTAATGTCTTAATTTCTATTTGCAAAATTACTACCCTATTACTTCTACTACAATACTCAAAAATAGTGAAAAATACCACCACCGCCAAACCCAAAAGAGAGAATATTGTAGCGAAAAGTAACTATATTTATGAAGAATAATCATTAAAGAAGTGAAAATATAGATTTCTTCCTTATATAAATAAGTATTATTATCTATTAGTGTCCGCTAAAATATATCTATTTAGATATAACTAATTTATTTTC
Organism: uncultured Eubacteriales bacterium; assembly: GCA_963627985.1. Lineage (GTDB taxonomy): Bacteria > Bacteroidota > Bacteroidia > Bacteroidales > P3 > Scybalousia_A. The sequence goes on along the minus strand of CAVGDP010000006.1, from coordinate 199 downwards.
AATAAAATTTCCAAATAGAACAATATTTCACCTCCCTGTTTCTAAAAAAACTTTAAACACTTGTTGAATTCTAATTTTTCTAATATTTTTTATTCCGTGAAACATTGCTTAAAATTTTGCGATAGAGAAAATAGAACATTTTAAAGAAATAGAAATTCGAATAGTATCACATTTCGTCAAAATAAAATCAATAACCATT
>CAVGDP010000005.1:0-2365 GCA_963627985.1 uncultured Eubacteriales bacterium | reverse complement strand
CTTATAAGGGAAATAGAATATTTAATTACGCAATAATGAATAGATAAGAATAGAAATGTTTAGGAGAATATCTTTTGATAAACATTAACGTTATAATAATTAGATCTATGTCGAAGAAAATCTTTTAGAGTGGCAATAAGAGAGTAATTGGAGGATAGGAATAAATGATTTGAGGCTATATTTACTTCACTTACAAAAGCGTATAATTGATGCAAAGACAAAATATTAGAAGCGTATTTCTCTAATTCATATATGGCTAATTTGGATAGTCCTCTACCTCTGAAATCTTTATCCAAATATATCCCAATAGCACTTTTCATATTGATAAAATCCATATCATATAAATCCACTACACCTATTGTCGTACGAATATCATTAGAATGTAAATCAATCATTAGACGTAATTGTTCGGTTTTAGTAATATCCTCATTTTGTATATTTAAGACGTATTCTTCTATTGTACACAAAGATAAAAAACGTTTAGTGATACCTGTGGAAAAGGTATCCATATCATTTTCATAAAGATATATCCTATTTATATCTTCTTGTTCCACTGCCCTTAATGTTATAATGTCCATAATAGCGTATAAATTTTGTGCAAAAATAATATATTTTTTTATTGTTATATCAATAAATTAAAGTAATTTTGCAAAACGATTTTTAAAGACTTTTTTAATAGAGAAATATCAAAAATAAAAAATGAAAAAACTATCAGAAATAATTGCAGCAGCACAGGCAAAAGATAGAAAAACACTTGTAGCAGCGTATGCTAATGATGCTCACACATTAGGAGCAACATCTAAAGCAATAGATGAGGGTATAGTAGATGTTATATTAGTCGGTGATAAGGCGACTATTGAACAGACTTGCAAAGAAGAAGGTATTGACGTAAAGAAGTACAAAGAGATTGTACAAGAGGCAGATGAGACTTTGGCAGCAAAGAAGGCAGTTAGTCTAATTAATGAAGGTAAAGGTCAGATACTAATGAAGGGTTTATGCTCTACAGATAAGTATATGCGAGCTATACTAAATAAGGAAAGCGGATTAATGCCGAGTGGCAAACCTGTACTTTCGCATGTATCAGTATTTGAAGTTCCTGCTTATCATAAACTACTAATTACTTCGGATGTTGCGGTAATACCAGCACCTGATTTCAAACAAAAGAAGGCAATAGTAAATTATGTCATAAATACTGCACATAGTATCGGAATACAATGTCCTAAGGTAGCAATGATTGCAGCAACCGAACAAATGTTAGAAGGTATGCAAGCATGTGTAGATGCAGCGTTGATAACTATGATGAATCGTAGAGGACAAATAAAAGGTGCTATCGTGGATGGACCATTGGCAATGGATGTTGCAATAGATAAAGAGTCTGCACAAATAAAGAAGATAAATAGTGAAGTAGCCGGAGACGCAGATTGTTTAGTATGGCCAGCAATAGAGCCAGGTAATGTATTCTACAAAACAGCTACTAAATTTGCACACGCAGAATTGGCAGCAATGGTAGTAGGTGCCAAAGTACCTTGTATATTGTCTTCAAGAGGAGATTCTATTCAGACGAAGACATATTCTATTGCGTTAGCAGCTTTGAATGTTAAATAAAAAAATAAGTGAAAATAGAATGTATATGTGATAAAATGTAGGAGTAATTACTTCAAAAATATGCATATACATTCTATCTTTTTGAATATAAATTGCAAAATAAAGACTAAGACACGAAACAATATTTTAATCTTTATACAGTATAGTTATGGATAATTGGGCAGAAGGTTTAATGGAAGTTGCTATAACGGTAACAGATGAGAATGGTAAATTTATAGATATGAATAAATGTTCAAAGATAGTAAATCTCAAAGATGTTACTAAAACTATCGTAGGAGAGAGTATTAGCAATTGCCATACAGAAAGAAGTAATAACATAATCAAACATATAGTAGAGAGTAAGACACCTAATGTTTATACTATAACAAAAAATGGTAGAAAGAAATTAATTTATCAATCGCCGTGGTTCAAAGATGATAATACTTTTGGTGGTTTAGTAGAAATATCTATCTTTCTTCCTGATAATATACCTCATTATAATAGAGATGCAAAGAAATAAAAAATATATTTATCGTTAATTTTATTTCAAAATTATTGTTGTCCGCTAAAAATAGTGGCATAAATAGAAATTTTTGCAATGTTTCACGCACCCAAAATGTTCTATTTTCCCTATATGTTCATTTTTTTAGGGGTATATTTTAAGTAAAAATGGGTAAAATTTTCACCTTTGTAACTATTTGATTATATAGTAGTTAAATAGGTACTGAAATCATCAAAATAGTTATTGATTTTATTCTAATAGTTATTGAAGTTATTCAAA
>CAVGDP010000004.1:0-11844 GCA_963627985.1 uncultured Eubacteriales bacterium | reverse complement strand
AATAGTTATTGATGTTATTCAAATAGTTATTGATGTTATTCAAATAGTTATTGATGTTATTCGAATAGTTATTGATTTTATTCGAATAGTTATTGATTTTATTTGAATAGTTATTGAAGTTATTAAAATAGTTATTGAAGTTATTAAAATAGTTATTGAAGTTATTAAAATAGTTATTGATGTTATTCAAATAGTTATTGATGTTATTTTGACGAAATGCGATACTATTCAAATTTCTATTTCTTTAAAATGATCTATTTGCCTTATCGGGTATTTTTGAGAAGTTATTTTTAAGATGAAAAGACACCTAAAACGGACATAATTAATAGTAATCTTAAAAATTTCTCTTTAAGATAAGATGAGGAGTAATATTTTTTCTTTGTATTCACTAATAATAAACTATTTATCTGAAAATAAGTCTATTTAGTGAGAATAGATAAAACTCAATTGGTCTTTTGTTCTCGTGTGGAAAGTACAAGTGAGGGAAGTTTCTTTCTACGTTTAAGACGATTGTGGCGAGATTGTAAGCGACGTTGCTCTTTTGCTTCTTTTTTTGCTAATCGCCAAGATTTGGTTAATCGCCAACGATATGCTAAGGTTGCTGTTATGAAATATGCTCCACTTAAAATCCACAAAGTAAAATGTTCCTTGCCGATTTCTACTAAATTAGCACCCATTGTATTCATACGTACAAAACCATTCGCTGCCGATGTGGAAGGAAAAACAAACGAAAAGTTTCTCCAAAAAGTCGGCATGGATTCTCTCGGCCACGAAAGACCCGACATTAATAAAATAGGTATGGACATAAAGATAAAAACCGGTATTGCGTTCTCTCTATGATGGAAAAATACAGAACAAGTCATTCCTAATAATATCGACGCCAAAAGGAATGGTACTATAAACAACAAAACTTCCAAAGGATTAGAATATATTTGCGGAATGTTGAATATATGTGGCACTATGATTAATACATAAATACTTATAGGAATATAAATTATGAAGACCGCCAAAAGACGTCCGAATATAATACGAAAGATACCTCTATAATGGACATTATCAGGGGTAATGTTCTCAAATTTACTTCTTTCGCTATTCTTTCCTGCCAAAACTCCTATACCTAATAAGATAGTTTGTTGCAAAAGTATTATACATATAATCGGAAGAATAAAAGATGGATAGCCACCTATTTGATATAATTTTTGTTCTTGTGGTATAAAAGGACGAATTGCTCGCATAGCATCATCGTAAGTAGATCCTTTGGCGATAAGGTTCTTTGCTTCAATCTCATATCCCATTGTACGACTAACATACGAAGTTGCCGTTGCTATATTACGATACCAGAAAAAAGAAGTTACATCTGCGTACACATTAATAGTAGCTTGTTTGCCGGTATAAATATTAGTAGAAAATTCTTTTGGAATATTGACTATACCATGTACTTTACCCTTCTTTTGCAATTGTTTGGCCATCTCCATATTCATAGGTTGATAGGCAACTTGAACTTCTGACGTAGCATTGAGCATTCTTATAAATTGACGAGAGAGAGATGTATGAGAATTATCCACAACTGCAATAGGGGCATCGTACATCATCTCCCTATTATATACATAACCGCAGACTAATGGATATATTAATGTTGCTACAAAGAAAATAATTATCGTACCCTTATCAGTAACTATTCCATAAAGATCTTTACGGAGGATATAGAACATATCCAACCAGGCTTTTTGGTTTTCTCTTAAATTTTTTCTTATTTTCTTATTAATATTCATATACTCAAATATTAACCTCTATTGTTCAAAAACTTTACCACTATATAGACAAATTTTAGATTATATACTATTCAATTAATCTCTTTCGTAATCCAATTTGATTGCTGTACGTCTTATATTCCAAACAACAAGGAATGGTACAAGATAAAAACACATTAAATAAATAAATGGCCAAATAGACTCCGCAAAAGATAAACCATTGATCTGTACATTACAATAAATCATATAATATTGTCTCAAAGGGTATAGATAAGTATAAGGTTTGACAGCGTCTAACATAGCAAAGTGAGGATAAGTAAAGCCCGCCAAAGTAAAACCTATAACTCCATAAAAAGCAGCAATACTTAACGCGGTACGCAAAGAAGGTAACAAACCAATAATAAGTATCCCCATCGCTTGATAAGCCATAACTGTCATAAGTCCACCCAAATACAATAACGCAGGATTACCTTTGCTTGGGAAACCCATTATCTTTTCCATAACTAATTCACTAAGAATAATCATAAGTGAGAATAGAATTGTATATGGAAACAACTTGCCACTCATAGCCGTTATTATATTTTTCTTACCAACTACGAGCCAACGTCTTGAAGTACCTACTTTGAATTCTATACCTATAACATACACAGTACAAATCATTGCCATTAGGAATATAATACCCGGCATAATAGTAGAAGAAAGATAGAAAGCATAATTTAATTGTGAATTACCAATAATATGCATATCAGTTTTGATAGGATTGACCTGTGCCATAGCTGTATTATAGTCTTGTCCTTTTGCCAAACGAGTTTTCAAATCTACTCCTACTGAAAGAGTTGTTAGTGTTGTGTTCAATTCTTTCATAATCAAGGAGCCCGGCAAATAATGTGCGTATTCGGTATGAAAATTAACCTTTGGGTTCTTATGATTATAAAGATCTTTTTCGAAATTACGAGGTATTATAACAAAGGCATAAATATCACCCATTTGCATTTTGGTCTTGCAACTTTCGTACGAAGTTAATTTATATCTAACTTTACACACTTGACCTGCTGAAAGATTCCGAACAATTAGACGCGATGTAGTAGAATTATCAAAATCTACTACTGCGATAGGTAATGAGGAGGGCATACCTTTATTGAGAAATGTAGCAAAAAAGATAATCACTATCGCAGGTATAATAATGGTCATCATTAAATAAATAGGACGATAGGTCATCTTTTGCCATTCTCTTTTCAATACAGGTATAAATCCCTTATTTATCATAATACACCTCTTTTTATTAATCTCTGAAAATTATTTTTCTTATTTCTTGAGTTTAGTCCAATTGACTATTACACTCATACCAGGACGAAAACCATTAATCTTTTGAATAGGAACAGCTTTTACTTCAAAGGTCTTTGTATCATATTCATCGGTTAGTTTGGTTGCTTTCCAAGTAGCGTAAGAACCTAATACTTTGATATAGGTTACTTTCAATTTTACTTCCTTGTTTCCTAATGCTGGCACGGTAGCAGAGAGTATATCCCCCATAGCAATTTTACTTAATAAATCTTCTCTAACATTGAATGTAACCCATATATCACTCAAATCAACAATAGTCATCAACGGAGAACCTGTACCAACTAATTCACCAACTTTTGGATATATATCTCCAATTTCTCCACTAATAGGAGCAACTAAATGAGTCTCGTCCATATAAGAAGTTACCTCCATAACAGCACCTTTGGCTTGATTTACCTTTGCGATAGCTGCTAATTTATCCTCTTGTTGCGCACCATTGATTGCCATATCGTATTGACTCTTAGCTGCATTCTGTTGAGCAATAGCTGCTTTGTATTGTGCCTCTACTTCATCGAATTTCTGTGCTGCAATAACTCCATCTTCGTAGAGTTTTTTCATTCTCTTATATGTCTTACTTGCATAGTCGGCAGCTGCTTTTGCTCTTTCATATTGCTCCTTTGCTGCCTCTATTGTTTCTTCTCTTGTACCTTTGTTAGCTTTGTTACTAACTGCTTGTGCTGCATCTTGAAGACTTTTGGCTTGCAGTGCTTTTGCTGATATTTCGGGCGAATCTATTACGACTAATAATTGTCCTTTTTCTACTAATTCTCCTTCTTTTACTTTTAATTCCAAAATTCTACCGGCTAATTTACCCGATACTCTTACTTCGTTTGCCTCAACTTCTCCTTGTAGAATTGTTTCACTTGGAGAAAGTATGAACCATCCAATAATACCCATAACGGCAATAAACGAAATCAATATAACAAACGACATTACTAATGTCTTGCTTGCCTTGTTTTTCATACTTATTTTATCTTTTTTTGTTTTTTACTTAACTCTAATCTTTCTTGTTTATTTCTCTTCTCTTACTTGCCTCTTAATTTATGTAAGTTGTTTTCTTTTCTATATGTTTTGTGTGTTTATTATTTCATTATTTCTCTTGTCTATCTATTTGAGGGACTTTTACTTTACCTAATGATTGATTCAAATACAAATCCGTTAAGACTAAATTGATTTTTGCATCTATTACCTCACTTTTTGCACTAACCCACGCAGTCTGTGCTTGCATAAGATCATTAGTAGAAATAACTCCTTGCTCAAAACCAAGTTGTGCCATACGCAAATTCTCTACTGCTTGAAGCATATTATTATCTGCAATAGTAGATTGTTTAACTGCTTCGTTGCGAGAGTTTTGTTTCATATTTGCTTGTAGTTCTAATTTCTCCAAAAGGTCTTCTTTTTTCAATTCTGCAATACGCAAATTATGTTTTGCTGCATTTAATGTGTGTATTCTATCACCAAAATGAAATATTGGCATAGTAACACCAACACCAATAGTAAACATACCACTAAAAGATTTCTCAAACCCATTAAATGTATTAGGATTAGAAAATACATAACTACCATTAGCAACGATATTTGGCATAAACCTCGAACGTGCTATATCTACTTCTGCTTTTGCTATATTAACACTTTGTTCTAACATTAAAGCCTCTGGACGATTATAGATCTCTTGTTTTATATTCGCTATTTTTACTTCATTAGTATTATCTATCTCTATGGCATCTTGTAAAGTATAGTCTTCATTAATATCCAAACCACATATTTGATTTAATAGCATCTTACTCAAATTCAATCCATTCTGAGCCTTTGTTAAAGACATTTCACTCTCATTCAATTTGACTTGTACTTTCAAAACATCACTATTAGTAACCACGCCTTCCTTATACATTTTCTCAATATCCTCGAAAGTAGTCTTTAATAACTCGTTGTATTCGTGTGCTAAATCCACTTTCTTTTGCAATGAAACAACTCTCCAATAAGCTTCGTCCACTTCTATCATTATGTTGATATCGTTATTGTTAGAAGATAAAGACGCTATCTCTTCACTTGATTTAGCCATCTTATACAAAGCCAATATCTTGCCTCCCATAAAGATAGGTTGTGTAAAACCTATACCTCCCACAAAAATATTCTGCATATCGAAAGTTAATTGATCTTTCGGCAGATACGCTACTTTTTTAGGGATAAACTCTGTTGGGTCGGTCGTTATTTGTCCGCTTGAATTAATGGGAACAGTCTGCCCCATATATTCAATAGTTAGAATATCGTCCATCGTGTAGGTAAATTTACCATCCGATCCGATTGAACCGACGGGTAACATCTTGTCTTCACTAAATAGACTAATATTCTTGGAGTTATAGAGATACATACCTGTTAGATTAAAAGAAGGAAGAAATTGTGTAAAAGTCGCTTTTCTTGTCTCTTGTGCTGCAAGTAAGGTCTCTTGCGAAATTTGAGCATTTTTATTATGTCTCAAAGCCATATTACGACACGAATCTAATGTAAGATTTTGACTATATAAGTCTATAATAGAAAGACTTACCAAAACAAAAACTACAATTCTAAATATAATCCGCCTCATTTTTGTAACTTTTTTAGTCTTTATTATATTTATTACGTTGCAAAGTTACAACAAAAATCTATTGCTTTACCTTATAAAAATAGAAAAATATTCCAAATGAGCAAAAATTAGTAGAAAATAGAACATTTTAGTAAGACATAAATTTCACAGTATTTCAATGCATAAAAATAACTTCAATACTTATCAAAATAAATACAGTACTTATTTAAATAATATCAATACTTATCAAAATAAGTACAGTACTTATTTAAATAACTTCAATACTTATCAAAATAATATCAGAAGTTATCCAAATGAAATCACGTTTCATTCAAATAAAACTACATATTATTTTGATAAAAAGACCCTTATTTTGAAAATGAAATATTTTCGGGTAATTCTAATAGGAATGAAATTCTGTGTTTATATACTAAATTAGACTAACCAAATTATCTGTATTCTTATTCTAAATTATTAGCATCCATTAAACATATATAATGCTCCTAAAATACGTCTATTTCAGCAAAATAGAAGAAACAATAATCTCAAAAGTTTCTAATTTTTATTTAGTATCAGACTTTTATAGAATATTAATAAGACTTACCAAAAACTTTTAAGCAGAGATCGTATTTTTATGGGTTATACATTGTCTTATCATAGAAGTTAAGAATATCAATACATATTCTACGCATAGTAGTTGCGGGATTTTTGGGATTTAGACTTATTGCCTGGGTATAACAATTAATAGCATCTTGCCATTGCTCTTGTTTTTTGAAAATATTCCCTTTCAGATACCACGCCATATCGTTCTTGTCGTCTTCACTCAACAAATTATCAATCTCTTGCATCGCTTTTGCGTACTCTTCCCTCTCGGTCAACGAACGAACAGAGGCAAAAATTTCTTCCGTGTTCATATTAATAACCTTATTTCTTACCTCAAATTAATTATATATCATAAAAGTACCAGATTTTTGGACTAATCTGTCAGGAGAATCCGTATGATGATATCTAACATACCAAGTATATACTCCTTGTTCCACCGTTTCACCCTTATATGTACAATCCCAACCTTCGTTTATATCATTGCTCTCATACAACAAAGTACCCCAACGGTTAAATATCTTAATATCAAAATCATATACATTATCTATCTTCAAACGAAACTCTTTATTGATAGGATTATTTGCATGTAAATAAATACCTGTAGGTGCCCATATATGATGATCTCTTACTACGGAAATAGTTCTTGTAATGGAATCTACACAACCAAAACTTGTTGTACCAATTAGTGTAACATCGTAATTTATAGTAGTATCGTCAAGAATAAAAGTATGTCTAAACTTTTTGTCAGTAGAAGTTGTTCCATCGGATATTTCCCACATACGCTCAACAATACCTCCTGTTTGATCGGTAAATTCTACGACCGGCGTCAATTCATCAATATACTCGGGCGACATACTCATCACCGGTTTAGGTTTATGTTCTACATAGACAATCATAGTGGAGGATGTTTGGCAATGCAATGTTGGGTTATTAGAAGCAGTAACGGTGTAATAAGTTGTTTGCTCTGGGGCAACAATATATTCTGTTTCCGTTCCTCCATCAACAGAAGCATCCAAACTACTCCATTCATACATCTCGGCATTACCCAAAACTCCGATTAATGCTGTCTCCTGCTCGCATATTTTAGGATTTTCATACATTTCTATTACAGGTATTGGATAGACATTTACTGTTGTTTTTTGTGTAGTTGAACAAAAGGCTAATTTGGTCGTAACCTTAACGGAATAATCTTGTGTTGCAGTTGGTGAGACCTCTTTTGAAGACGTTGTTGTGCCATCATCCCATAAGTATGTAACTTGTGGAACATTTGTTTGCACCGAAAGAGTTGTTTTTTGTCCATCACAAATTTCTTTTTGTCCCAAGATATCTACCACAGGATAATCATCAACGATAACACTTGCCTCATCTGTTTGCGAACATCCTCTATTATCGGTAACAACTAATTTGAGCATACCACCTTTTTCGGGTACAAACGAAATAGTGTCCGTTGTAAAGGTAGCACCACTACCTCCGTCAAAAGTCCAAAGATAATTACCCACAACTTCTTTTGTATGTTCGGTATAAGTAACCGTTGAACCTGGACAAACAGCAGTATCCGAACCTATATCTATACTAAATATTCTTTTGTGTATAAATACTGAATCATAACGAGTACAATATACTTCACCATTTTTGTAATTTATCACTTTGAATACATATTTCACAAAATCAACATCTGTTGGTTGCGAAACGGTAACCGTCCCATTAGAGATAGGAGTACCTACAAGGTTCTCCGGCTCTACAAAAGAGACTTCATCTCCTCCTGTTATTCTAAACAATACTCTATCGCCTGCACAAATTGTATCATGCAAAGAAGTACTATCAGCATTCATTGCCCTTGTTTGTGCATTGTCGGCACTATTATGTGATATTACCAAACTCGGAACATCCAACGGATGAATAAGTACAGAGTCCCAAATAGTAAATTCTTTTCCGTCCTCCGAACGTGTTACATCTATACTACAATAATACCAAGTAGGTCCATCGCTTGCACCAGGGTTTGCCGTTACTTGATTATTAGAATTACTACTAATTTGTACTAAATTACCAGTAGGGACACCATTAACATCTTGCCGAGTATACCATTGCATAGTATGCGACAATTCACCAACAGGTTTAATACGCCATGCCTCATTAGTTGCTTCCCAAACGGTATTATTATATGATTGGGTCGTATTACCTCCTTTGTATTTATTATTTGTTATAGAGACAGCCTTGGTACCATCTATATTTTGTATACCGAGCACAGATTTACTACTATTAGTTGAAGTATAAGCAGGCTTACGTTTCATATATATTTCAATAACGTTAGTAGTCTCATACAAAACTACCATAGTGGTTATACGTGCAGTATCAGAAGAGGAATAATTACCAAACATCGGCACATCGTAAATAGAAAACACACACATTCTACAAGGATATTCTCCAATAAAAGTTATATACATACCTTGATTACCTGTTGCATTTCCATAGTGAATATCACAGAAAGGAGCACTAACACCATTAAGCGTAGGATTTACTTCCGTTCCCCATAATGCTCTATTATCAGGAAAAACTTGAGAAGGTGAATAAGGACAATGAATATAACTACTTGAAGTTGGTTCGCTATAAAGACTCTTACCTTGTTGGGCAGCGTAAGTTTTCATAGGCGAAGAATCATCAAACAAGTGTAACACACCATTACTATTAGCCATAAGAAGATTATAGGAGTTCTCATAGAAAAAGAAATTAAATTGCGGAGTATCACTATCCTCACCAACAGGTAAATAATAATGCAAATCAAACAAACGAGACCAACAATCATCAACTGGCAAAGTAATCTTATATTGTTTGCCCTCCGTTACAAGAGAAGAACTATAATAATCAATAGGTGGGTCATATTCTATTTTTTCATAACTATAATAACCATTATCAGGGTCAGGGTAGCCGGGAGCAAAGCCTATTGGCAAAAGAGTAACAGAAGGATTATCGCAACTAAGAGATATTCCATTATTCCTATCTTCTACACTCAAATCAACAGTATCTGTTCCTACTAATTTTTTGATTTCTATTCCTGCGCAACCTTGTCCTGTGGTAAGCGATTGTGCAAAAATACCGTTATTATAATTAATCAACGTACCAAGTACTATAAATAAAACCACTTGTATATACCTCTTAACTTTCATCTCTATTGGTGTATTTATGAATTTGCAAATTTAATCTTTTTTTCATAAAAGAGACACTAATTATAATTATTTTTTGCAAAAAAAACTCTTTCGTACAAAAATCTATACGAAAGAGTAAAAAAATGAAATAAAAAACACTTACTTTTATAGCTGTATAATTATAGTCTTATGAACACTATCTAACGATAAGTTTTTGTGTTTGGATACCCTTATCAGAAACAACGCTAACAACGTATGTTCCAGGACGTAGATTATCAATTTGCGTATTACCGATTGCTTTTTCTTTGTAATAGATTACCCTTGCTTGCATATTTATAATTCTAATTGTAGACAATTGAGAAGTAGTTATATTGACAAAATCAGTAGTTGGATTAGGATATATACTTATTAGAGTATTATTTTCATTATTTATATCAGCGATACTATTATCTTTTTTGCTCGTATTATATGTAAAATTGTCCAAACACATATAAAAAGGAATATAACTTGTAGCATCGTTACTCTCTACAATAAACTGTACCTTATCTACTTTACCCAAAGAAGACAAATCCAAATATCTCCAATCTTTGTAATTACCGATACCGTTTTGACTTTCATCACGCAAATAAACTTCATTACTATTAGTCTCGTTGCCTTCTTCGTCATAACCTTTTGCTACAACTTTGAACCATAAATCATTTTGAGGCGTACTCGGTTCGTAAATATATGAAGAAATAGTTTGACTAACATACACTCCAATAGGATAGAATTGTGTACCATTAACCATACTTACCGTATTATGCTCCTCAGTATTCCAAGAAGAGTAATAAGCCTGAAGATAACCAGTATTCTTGCCGTCTATACCCGCCATAGAAGAAGATACATAATAATTATTATCCCATCCATAACCACTATTAGCAGTTGCTTTCATTTGGGTAGTATCAGATACATTACTAGGACCCCAACCTATTGCCATTTCATAGCCATCACCTTGTATAGCAACACCTTTGAAAAAAAGACCCCCACTTTGATAATTTTTGGTAAACATTGTTTCGCTAATTTTATCATCGTAGTTTGTTGTAGAAGTTAATTCGTATGTATTGTTCTCATTTAGTAATCCTTCCATATCGGCAACTTTGTATTTTTCTCCACCATTGATAACTCCTATACCAGACAAATCAAAACCCGAAGCATACAAATAAACATTCTCATTATATTCGTATATTATATTACCTTGAGAATCCGTATCCGTACCACCAATTACATCTACCAAACGAACAAAACGAATATTATTCTTATCCAATAGGGAATTATCTTCTAATTCTGCTAAATCGAATCCTACTCCATATTTAAAGGAATAGCGTCCTGCTAAATTGTAATAATGCGAAGTTGTTTGCGTTGCTTTATCTTCTGTTGCAGTTGAGATAGAAGGAAATCTAAAATAATTTATACCATCAGAAGATACTTCAACAAAGGCTAATTCCATAAAAGTAGAATCAAAAGCATTCTCAAAAACAACAAAATCGTATCCTTCTCCATCTATTATAGGACGATCGAATGTTGCTACCACAGAGCCACCATTACCCAAACTAACACAAACTAAATTAGTAGAATCAGGAACACCAACTGCATCGTAATACATTCCATACGTAACGTTAGATTTTCTATTCAATTCCAAACCATTTGACCAAGCAATAATACTTGCATCATTTTTGCTAATTGCTTTTGAACCCGCAGTACCACCATCTCCATCGAATTGTGCATAACTAACTATGGAAGATACTACTGCAACCAAAATAAAAATACTTTTCTTCATTTCTTTTTTTTATATTTTTGTGTTAATAATTCAACTACTTACTTTGGGGTAATTAATTATTCTTTGAAGAAAAGTACCAAATAAAAAAATAACAAACAACGATCGTTATTATATCTTGTTCCTCGAAGATAACTAACACATACCCAATTTATGGCAGGTCTCCTGACTTACTCTATTAGCGATAATACCTTCCCATTTATACATTTTAGATTGTATCTTATAGTGGTCTTACTTTATCGCCGTTCAAAGAGAATACAGTAGCGGGCCTGCACAGGATTCTCACCTGTTTCCCTTTTAATCTTTTATAACGAATACAAAAGAGCCATAAATGCAGTTGCAAATTTACAACTTTTTTGATTACAACAAAATAAAAAAAGAAAAAATTTACTTTTTCTATTTATTTTTTCATCTCAATAGTGTTTTTATTACTATTCATACTCATTAGATATTTCTATTTGAATAGAATAAACTTATTTTCAATAAATTTCTCCAAAATAACAATATTCTACCCTCTTTTTCCTTAAAAACTCTCAACAACTCGTTTCATTATGATTTTTCTAATATTTTTTCTATTATTGTCCGATAAAAATCTAAAAACTATATTTTAGAAGTATAATTGATTGA
>CAVGDP010000003.1:0-11125 GCA_963627985.1 uncultured Eubacteriales bacterium | reverse complement strand
ATTGATGTTATTAGAATAGTTATTGATGTTATTAGAATAGTTATTGATGTTATTTGGACGAAATGCGATACTATTCTAATTTATATTTCTTTTAAATATTCTATTTTCCCTATCGGAAAATTTTAAGCAATGTTCTACGGAGTGAAAACAATTAGAGAAATCGTAATAAAACGAGTGCTTAAAGTTTTTTTAGAAAACGGTAAGTAGGATATTGTTATATTTGGGAATTATACTGAAAACAAAATAGTTATATATAAAATAGATATATTTTAGCGAACACTAATAAAATTTTTCTAACTATATCCTTTGGATAAATATATATCTAAACCCTTTGCTAATTTTATTTGTTGGCATATAAAAAAACTTGCCTATAGGAAGACAAGTTTTGTGTTCGTTTTATATTTACTCTATGGTATTCTAAACTCAAAATATAAGCGTTATTGCTAAATATATAAAATGGGCAATAATTCCTGCACAAAGACCTGCTATTGTATGTGCCAACAATGCTTTTGATATACATTTTCTATAACCGAGTGAGTCCAACATAGCCGTATGTGTAGATAAGAAACCTGACCAACACATACCTATTGCCGTACAAACTGCAACTGCATTACCATCCAATAAACCATTTTCAAAAAAGGCTTTCGCTAAACCTAAAGCTGCTCCTACACTACCTAAAGCCGTCATAGGAAAAGCAATCAACTCCATATTCTTAAAACCAAATAACCACTCAAATACCCAATGTATTTTCTCTGCAAGATAAGGTAAAATAGGCACTCCTTGTGTTGCTCCACCATTATATACACCCGTTGCGGTATCAGGACCAAAAGTTATAAGTATTACTATCGTTGTAATAATCAAAACTCCAGGTATAATAGCCAAACCCAATTCTACTCCATTCTTACCACCATCCAATATAGCATTTAGAAAACGCATAAATACACTTTCATTATTTTCGGCAATAATCTCTTCTTCCTCTATTTTCTCTGGAGATAATACGGATACAGGTTCTTTTAATTCTGGATAATCTTTTAATATAAATCTTTGCATTAGACGAGTGGAGATAACCGAACCTATCAACGCCCCAACAAAACCAATTATTGCACCATCAACATGTCCATAACCAATCATAGTTATTATAACGATAAAGCCCATTCCAAATGCTGTACCAAAGTTAGTTAATGATATCAATTGATATTTTTTGAAATAAGAAGCAAATCGTTTATCCTTACTCAAGGCAATAATAGCCGGATTGTCCGAAAGAAAAGTCATAACACCACCTAATGCTGCCACGCCGGGAAGATTATACAAAGGCTTCATTAGTGGTCTTAATACCTTCTCCAATAGTGCGACAACGCCAAATTCTGCAAATAACTTACTTAAAGCTCCTGTCAAAACAGTTATACCCATTAAGAAGAAGCAAGTATTTAGTAATAAATTATGTGCCGTTGCCATAACTGTATTAATCAAATTAGCTGTCCCCATTTTGATACTAAGGATGTATCCGCAGACAATTAATACCACAAGAAATACTATTGCTTCTATATATATTCTTTGCGATGGTTTTAATTTTTCTTTTGCCATAATCGTTCTATTTTTTGTTGCTTATATATTAATTTCTATTTTTGTTTTGTGTATTATTATAAAAGACTAATTTTTATATCTCTATAACTGACTGTTTTTATATAATTTTTGTCCCTTTGATAATATTATTACTTTATATTTATCTTCCACGTCATTCCCAATAGTATATTGTGCTGTGTTGTTTGATCTCCACTCTTGTTTTGGTCATTTACATAATATACTGCGTGTAATCTTAACTTATCATTATTCAAAGGAAAACATTCTGCACCAACTCCAAGGGTAGTATAATTATAATCGCTCCATCTTTTATAGCGATCAAAGTAGAAGTTATTATCCTTATCGTACGAAAATTTGCAGAATAGATTCCATTTATTATATCTATAATTCAATTTGGTAACAACACCCCAATGAGAAAACAAAAAATCGTCTTTCTCTGCGGTATTATTCTCGTCTATACTACGATTAACAAAATCTAATTCCCAATAAAAAGAAGAAAACTCCAAACGGTTACCCAAAGAAATGATATTCTGAAATTTTCCTTTGCTATATTCACTTTCATTTACGCTCCAAATAGTCTTCCAAAACGGAAAAATCTGCCCAAACCAAACAAAATTATAAGAAAGATTATTCGTGGATGTAGCATAAAAGGGAGAATTACTCAATTGAAAGATTACCTTTTGATTATCTGTGAAATTATATCCCACACTTCCCGCAAAAGAATAACTACTCGGCAATTCGCCCCAACATTCACTCCAAAAATATACATCTATTGGAGCATAATCGTACTCGAAACCTCCAATATATATCTCTTGTTTGCCAAAACTCAAAGACCAATTGTCATCCACTTGCCAATCCAAGTACAAAAAATCCGTAGCATTGAAAGGATTAGAAGCACTTATCTCTTTATTGAAACGTTGTCTTATCCTATAAGATATATTATCTGTCAATTTGCCGGCAATAACAAAATTCAAATTCTCTCCTTCAAAACCTTTGTTTGTATTTTCTGCATGTTGCACATTAAAACTACCACGAGCATTAAAATACATTTCATCTATATGTCCGTCTATTTGAGCTTTAAGACTTATTGTTGCGATTACTATACCAATGAATACTATTGCTTTGCGTATCATAAACTTCAATTTATCTATTTAACTTTTCTATTCACTCTTATCTATAAATATATCCTCTTTTAGATTAATCTCCTAAAAATCATTCTAAAATAAAAATGCAAATTTACATATTTTTTTGCTACTGACAATAAATTTAGACTATTAGTATTTATTAAACATCTCTATATACACAAAATTAACTTGTTTTCAGTAATTTCCAAAAGACAATGATATACAAAGTTTCCTCTTTATCAAAGAAATTTTAAGTATTTATTCTATTAGGACTTTTCTAATCTTTTTCTACCCAAAAGAATAATCCTAAAAAATCACCAATAAGGAAAAAAGATCATTTTTAAGAAAATAAAATTCAAATAGTATCACAATTCGTCAAAATAACTACGGCACTTATTCTAACTATTATATGATCAAATAATTGCAGAAGTGAAAAAATCACCTTTTTTAATATATCTTATTTGCTGATTATATCTCTTGTTGCTGTAACTGCAGTAGAAAAAGCTATTTGGAGATTATATCCTCCCGTATCTGCATCTAAATCTAATAATTCTCCTGTTATGTATAAATTTTTTACTTTTTTGCTTTGCATAGTGTGCTTATTTACTTCTCCTAACGCAACACCTCCCATAGTAATTATTGCTTCTCTCCACCCCATATCACCAATAATCTCTTCTTTACGCATTTTCAAATACCATAATAGTCTTTTGGCGTCTTGTTCTTTAAGTTTGTATCCCATAGTGCGACCATTTATTTGAGTAATCTGTAATGCGTGAGCAATTAATGACTTTGGCAACCATTTTCTTAATATAGATGCCGCATTTTCTGTTCTACGCATTTTGAATACTTGAATAATCTCCTCATACAATTTAGTTTCGCTTACCTTAGGTTTGAAATCTATTGTAATAAACATACTTTGACCTTTGTCTAAAAGCCTTGCTATTCTGCGAGATAAACTTAATATTATCGGGCCACTAACTCCAAATTCATCCAAATAAAGATCCCCAAATTTCTTATCTATTATGTCTCCTTTTTCGTCAGTAATTATTGCCGTACAATTCTTTATCTGCTCATTTTGTAATTCTCTTGGGTAGCCCTCTTGCGTCCTTAATCCAACCAAAATAGGTATAGGTCTAATTATTTTGTGTCCTATTTGACTTAATATCCGATAACCATCTCCTGTGGAGCCTGTTGTAGGGTATGTTTTGCCTCCTGTACATATTATTACGTTATCTGCCGAAAGTCTTTCATTATTTGCTATAACTCCTATCGCACGTCCGTTTTCTATTATTAGATGTTTTACCTCTGTATTTTTGCGAATATCCACATTATCATTATGTTCTATGTCGCGTAATAAAGCAAAAAATATATCATTAGCCTTGTCGCTCAAAGGATATACCCTCCCCCCTCGTTCTGTTTTGAGTATAACGTCCCGATTAGTAAAGAAATCTATCAAATCTCTATTATTAAATAAACGAAATGAAGGAAGAAAGAAATCTTCATTAGATATATGACCGAGAAATTCCTCCTCGTTGGTATCATTAGTCAAATTGCAACGTCCTTTGCCGGTTATACGCAATTTTAAGCCCATTTGCTGTTTCTTTTCTAATAAGATTACTTTTCTATTAGCCATAGCTAGTTGATTAGCAGCCATTAATCCGCTCGCACCTGCACCTATTATTATTGTTGTATCGCTATGCATAAATAAAAAATAAGATATCTGTAAATATTATTCGCACTTTAAGACAATATATTCTAACACTATTTCAATTTTTTTAGTGTTCGTACCCAAAATATTTCAAATCCTTGACATTATTTCGCCAATTACTCTTTACTTTTACGAAAAGACTCAAAAAAGTATGCTTACCAGAAAAATCTTCTATATCCTTTCTCGCCTGAATACCAATTCTTTTTATCATTTGTCCGTTCTTACCTATCAAAATATTCTTTTGACTCTCTCGTTCTACGTAAATAATGGCACTAATTCTATCAATATTTTTTTCTTCTTTGTAAGAATCTATCACCACTTCCACACTGTAAGGAATTTCTTTGTCATAATTGAGAAGAATCTTCTGTCTAATAATCTCACTTGCGAAAAAACGCATAGATTTATCGGTCAATTCGTCTTGAGGAAAGTAAGGAGGATTCTCCGGTAAGATATCATACAAAGTACTCAATATCTTATCCACATTAAATTTCTCTTTGGCCGAAGAAGGTATGACTATAGCACGCGGAATAAGGTTTTGATAGAAGGTTATCTGCTGATTAATTATCTCTTGTGAAGATATATCTATCTTATTGATAACTACCACGACAGGAATTGTACTATTTATGATTTTATCTAATACTTTCTTGTTTTTTAATGGCTCATCTATCTGCGTAACCAAAAGAAAAATATCCGCATCCTTTAATGCTTCGTTGATATAACCTAACATCTGTTCGTGCAAACGATTAGACACATTAACAATACCAGGAGTGTCCGAAAAAATCATTTGAAAATCTTTCCCATTGAGTATTCCCATAATACGATGTCTTGTAGTCTGAGCCTTATAAGTAATAATACTCAAATCCTCTCCTACTAAGGCATTCATAAGTGTACTCTTGCCTACGTTTGGGTTACCAATAATGTTTACAAATCCTGATTTCATTTAATGAAGGTAGTATAACGTTTGAAATATAAAAAGAAAAATAAAAAAAGGGTACCTGGTGAGATTCGAACTCACGACAACCGGAACCACAATCCGGTGCTCTAACCACTGAACTACAGATACCATCTTTATTAAAAGCGTTTGCAAAATTACAAATATTTTTCTTACTGACAAAAGATTATCCTTTATTTTTTAGAATTCTTTCATTAATCTTGTGTATATCAATATAATATATTTTTATCCTATTTTTATAATAATTTCTTTGCTTCTTTTTCTATCCTTCTCTTTTGTTTCTTTTTTAAGATATATTTATAGAAAAATTGCTCCTGCAAAAAACTTATTATTTGTAAAAATTACTTTACAAAAATCAATGAATTTTTTACCAAAATTAAGTGATTTTGTAGTAAAATCGGCAATTTTTTGCATAAAATAGGACGGTTTTCGGAGCAAAATTAATCACTTTTGTAGTACTATTGACAATTTTTTTCAGTAAAATAGACAATTTTCGAGTATTCTTAAATAATATTTTTCCCACTATTGCACCTAATTAACTTCTATCGCACATCACGAAAATAAAATGCGATCTTATTCAAATGATATTTGATTTTATTTTCATGAAATCAGATCTTATTCAGATAAGATCGCATTTTATTTTCATGAAATGTGATTTTATTCGGATAATATTTGATTTTATTTTGAGAAAACGCCGAAATTTTTAGCGATTAACGTAGTTTTTGGGGACAAAAAAACAGAAAATAATCTTAATTTTACACCAAAATTTCGTGTTTTTGTATATTAGAAAACTGTTTTTCTCTCGTTGGTGCTTTTATAAGTATCAATATTACATTTAGATACGCACATTTTCGCATAGCAAGACCCATTACCAAAAGCATTACTATATTCTACAAAAGAAGACTTTATATTTTGGAAATAAATAGTGTTCATCTTACCAGAAAAACAAACCAAAGAATTATCAATAGAGAAAACCAAAGAATAGATTATCATACCTACTAAATTATTACAATTCTTGGAGGCAGAATTACAAACAGAAAAAACCGGATAACTTATATTGTTATAAGCAATTATAGAAGAATTTATCGCATCTGCACTATTTTGTAATTTATATGTAGAAGTTATCTTTATAAAATTTGAAGAAGCACGATTATAACATAGTGCTGTATTGTTATAAGCACATAATACAACATTTATTTTTGATGCTCTTCCATTCAAAGAGGATGATATAATTAGGACAAGTATAAGAATTGTTTTATTTTTCATAACCATTGTGTTTTTTTAATGTTTCATAAAATTAGAATGCAACGATACAAAATTTTTTGAAACTAACAAATTATTAAAAAATATTTTTATCAATCTCTTCTATTTATCCTCACTAATAGAACTATTCATAAAAAATATATTATCTTTGCCAAAGTTTTTAAATTGTCATTATAGAGGATGAAAAGATTGATTTGTATTTTCGTTTGTTGTATAAGTTTAGTTTGTTTTGGACAAGAAAGTCTATTAACAAAGAAAATAGTCTACCCAATACGAATAACCGAAAACTCTGTACTCTCTTTGGAAAAGAAAGATAGCATCACGTATAATTATATAGTAAATAAGAGATTTTTTTGGGAAGCGATGGACGATCTGTTTAACGACATTAAGAGTAAGAAACTCTATCTTACTACATTCGAAGGTGATACTATCGTTTGGGATACTATGATTAATGATTTGATTAAACAATTGAATAAGATTGATAATCGTAAATATTCCACTCAAAACATTGATAAAGTATTGGAAAACGAAATCCGTGCCATTAAATTTATGGAAGAATGGACTTGGAATAAGAATACAATGCAGATAGATAAGAAGATAGTCGCTTATTGTCCCATAATACAAAGAGATTCTGTGCATTTTGTGGAAGATAATGATTTATTAAATAATACTTCTTTGTTATCGCAAAAAGCATTTGAATATGAAATCGGATGGATTTGGCAAAATAACAACAAAAGAACGAACAATACCCTCTTAATTACAAGAAATATTCAATACACTATACCTATCTACAATCCCAAACCTTATCATTGGTGGGAAAGTAATTTAGAGGCGGAATATTCTATACCATTCTTGGAGACATTAATTAATAAGACCGATAGCAGAGATATACTTTGTTACGAGAGTCCTGATATTCCTGATGCTTTTACTTTACCAGAGTTGGAAAAAAGAAAAAAACACTCCGTCTCTACAACAATCTTCACCATAGATGATAATCAAAACGAAATAGAAAGGGATACTATAATCAATCTTATTTATAATAGTGATGATATAGACTATTTACGATTTGGTGAAGAGATTATTTACGATAAGGGTAATAATAATTTCTATAAACAAGTCAATTATTATGCTCCTATTATTCGTATCTTTACAAGTGGAGGCACATTTATAGGTTTTTATCCTTTATTCTATATAAGAAAAGACTAAATATATGAGAATATCATCTGTTAATATTATTAAAAATACAGACAAAATGAAGATAAAATTACTTATAATCTTGGCTATATTATTTAGTATTAATCTAAATGCACAAAAAAGAGATTATAGTATAGAATATGAAACTCACAAAGTGGGAGTTTTTAATCCTGAATGGGAATGTTTTCAGAGTCTTAACCCTCAAAAATACGAGCATTTAACAGGTTATTTTAGGGAGGAGTTAGCAAAAATCATTTTAGACAAAGTTAGAAAGAAAGAGATCAAAATATATGATAATAGAAAACGAGAATTGAGTCTTGATAGCGTAATTAATCGTATTATTATCTTCGAAAAACAACAAGGTAAGACATTAAACAAAAATAATGCCCTAACTTATATCATTCCTTATATATCTGCTTACGATTTTGAGGAAGCTGTTACGTATAATTACAAAGATCTCACTATTGAGAAGCAAATTATTGCGTATCAACCCTATATTGTGCATTACAAATCGTTTGGTGAGAATTGCGATGATAGTATTCAAATGCCTCTGTTTTGGATTTTCCCAAAGGATACCATAAAACAAGAGAATAAAAACACAACTACTCCCCCTATATTCTCCATTGCTGATACTATTCTCAGTATTTTGGAGTTGAAATATCCAGTAAAAATGCCTTTAACTTTGAGTATTTTTGATAATGTTCAAGGAAAAAAGATACCTTTATTGCATTCGGACGGATCTAATTTCGTTTCTCCAAAAGAAATAGACGATTTATTTGTGTTAAAATCCATAGCAAGCATTTATGATGAGCAAACCGGTAAAGATAGTGTGATAAATACTTATTCAGATATATTACCCGAAGATATTAGTGCCATAAGAATAGCAGAAAATTGGTCGATAGATCCTTCTACACTAATGATAAAAAAACAAGTACAATATTTTCTACCTCTATATCTTTATGATGAAAAAACATTCAAACAATTAGGTGTTAGGATTACTTGTAAAAAAAACTAAAAAACACATATCAATGGAAAGAAAGAAATTATCAATGGAACAACTTCACAGAATATCTGTGCAAGAGTTCAAAACAAGTGAAAAAACACCTATAGTCTTGGTTTTGGATAATATTCGTAGTATGTCTAATATAGGTTCTATGTTCCGTACTGCAGATGCTTTCCATTTAGAATGTATATACCTTTGCGGGATAACTGCACAACCTCCTCACAGAGAAATAAACAAGACCGCTTTAGGTGCTACCGAGAGCGTAGATTGGCAATACATTCCCTCAACTATTGATTGTGTAGAAAAATTGAAGCAAGAAAATTACAAGATTATTGCCGTTGAACAAACAGAAAATAGTATTCTACTGCAAAACTACAAAGAAGAGAACAATCATATCGCATTAATTTTTGGTAATGAGGTAGAAGGAGTAGATCAAAAGGTAATTGATTTGTGCGATAACGTAATAGAAATTCCTCAATTCGGCACTAAACATTCTTTTAATGTGAGTGTATCTTGTGGGATAGTGCTTTGGGAAGTAGTTAAACAGATAAAATTTTAGTTTTTTATTATCAAAAGTAATAAAGTGCTAACGACAATAAAACAATAGAAAAGATTATGCCTTCAAAAGATAATAAACAAAAGAAAACAAGACAAATTCCTCACACGTATGTTATAATATTTTGTATGATACTACTTGCTGCTATATCAACATGGGTAGTTCCAGGTGCAGATAGTCAAACTTGGCAAGTATTCTCTGCTTTTTTCAAAGGTTTTGCAAAAGCTCCTTCTGTAATAGCATTTATATTGATAATAGGTGGTGCATTTTGGATACTAAATGAAACTAAAGCCATAGAATATGGAGTAGATAAATTAATAAAACAAGGAGAAAAATGGGAGAAATATCATCTTCTGCGTTTCTTGGGCGTAAATAATGTAATTATTGCCGTTATTATGACCTTGTTTTCATTATTTGGAGCAGTGTTTGGTATGAGCGAGGAGACAATAGCTTTTGTTATGGTTATGATACCTTTAAGCAAACGCATGGGATATGATGAGATTGTAGGGGTATGTATGTGTTTTTTGGCGGCAGGTCTCGGTTTTGCAGGGTGTTTACTTAATCCTTTCACGTTAGGTATTGCTCAGCAAATAGCAGGTATTAAGATGTTCTCGGGTATTGAATATAGATTTGTAATCTGGGTAATCTTCACTCTTATAGGTATTATCTTTGTTTTAAGATACGCACACAAACACAAATCTACACAAACGCCTACTACCTCTACTGATAATCCGTCTGAAACTACTACTAATGGAATAAATACAAGAGTTGCCAAACTTTCTTTAATAGTCTTGGGGTTGGTTATTGTATTACTAATAATCGGAGTAACTCTGTTTGAATGGGAATTTGCACAAATTGCTGCTTTATTCTTCGCTATGGCAATAATTATAGGTATTATCAGCGGAATGAATGCAAATCAAATTGCCAAAAGTTTCATAGATGGTTGCAAGGATATGTTAAGTGCGGCTATGGTTGTTGCGTTGGCTTCGGGTATTATAGTGATCTTGGAAGATGGAGGAGTAATAAAGATGATGCTTGATAGCATTACATCTTCTCTACAAGGCACTTCAAAGGCTGGAACGTTGAGTATAATGTACGGTTTTCAGACTTTAATGAACGCATTAATTACTTCTGGCACAGCAAAAGCAGCTATGTTGATGCCGATATTTAGAGATATCTCCACAGCAGTAGGACTCTCGTTGCAATCTACCGTTACAGCTTTTCATATTGGCGATGGTTTTACTAATTTGATAACTCCTACTTCAGGCGTATTAATTGCCGTTTTGGGAATAGCAAAAATACCTTATATTAAATGGGTGAAATTCGCTTGGAAGTTTATTTTGTTTATGATAATATTAGGTTATTTGTTGTTGTTACCAACATTATTTTTCACATTGCCAGGTTTTTAATTCAGAAGAGTAATAAACAAAGAAATTATCTCATTGCGTCAGGTAAGAAGGTTTATTTGTGCGGGAATTATTTATAATCAGTATCTCAAAGCGTAATATTGCTTTACGCTTATGTTAAAGAATTTAAAGATAGCGTTATGTTGTAACTTCTTTAATATTTTTTCATAAAAGGATAACCTTAAAAAAATACCCAATAGGGGAAATAGAACATTTTAAAGAAAATTGTATTCTAAATAGTATCGCATTTTATCAAAATAAAATCAATAACTATTCAAATAACTTCAATAACTATTCAAATAACTTCAATAACTATTCAAATAACTTCAATAACTATT
>CAVGDP010000002.1:0-6424 GCA_963627985.1 uncultured Eubacteriales bacterium | reverse complement strand
ATAGTTATTGATTTTATTTGAATAGTTATTAATGTTATTCGAATAGTTATTGATTCTATTTTGATAAAATGCGATACTATTAGAATATTATTTTCTTTAAAATGATTTATTTTCCCTGTCTGGAAATTTTAAGCAATGTTTCTCTAAAAGAAAATATCTCCCCTCTCGCTATCTCCTATATTGAAAACGATAACCTATACCACCCTCTATATAATCTGCCCTCGTAAATTCGTATGCACGCAAAACTAATTGATAATACCAACCCTTATGGAATTGATACCTTAAGCCGATTCGTTGAGCAAACCTTGTGAAATATGCTTTTGGGGGCTTATGCAAATATATAATAGGCTCAACAACAACTGATAACCTATTAATAAAATATTCATAAGAGAAAAACGCCGAAGCTGTGAAACGCTCTATATCAAATCCGTCGCTAAACTTAGGATCGTATTGTTGCCAACCGTACGAACGATTAATAACCATATTATAAGACACATCCATACCCCAACCTATACTATGCGTTTTGGATAATGTGTACATCTCCCTATATTGCAAACCAAAAACCCAATAAACATTCCTAACCGTATCGCGTATTGTATCATTAGTATAATGATTCAACGATTTGGTATAATCTGCGTTTATTCCTTTTTTGGCATCATAGAAAGTGATTAGACGTTGAAAAGACGGAGTGTATTGTTGTGGAATAGTCTCATTTATTTTGTTGATTTGTTTAGGGTTATAAGCAATATTCACGGACGGAGTAAGGATATTAATACCTTTATTGGGCCGCTTGATACACCCATTAGAGAAATGAATAAAAGCACCACTTATACCCAAATGCCAATTAGTATTAATATTGTATAGCAAATTGAGACGTGCATGAATATACGCCTCTATAGGAGTAGAAACAGCAATATTATAATGATTTTCGGAGGAATAGCCGTCCCAAATACCCGAAAAGCCAAGAGCAACATCCGTACGCAACTGCCAATCTTTGTTATCAATAAGCGAAAAGCCCATAAAACCATACAAACCCCAAGGATTATTGATATTTTTGCTATAATTGAATATACCATGAAAGAGTCCTACGCCATAATGTAAATCCTTATGTAGATAATGCCACGCTTTTGTGCCATCGACTTGCTTACTTATCTCAAAAGCAAAACTCGTAACACGATTAATTCGCGTACTATCTACATTACATCCATTCATAAAATCATTAGTCTTGAAGACTACTCCATAACCTGTAAAAAAATTATAGGTAAGATTATTGTTTTTCTGTCCAAAAGCAGAAAAGATACTAAGGATTAGCGTTAGGAATAAGGTAAGGCGTCTCAAAGTAAGTGTGTTATTAGACTTTTTATAGTTTTATTTTCTTCTTTTTATCAGTTCTTCCATTATCTGAATGGCGTTCGTTGCTGCTCCTTTCCTAAGGTTATCTGCTACTATCCACATATTAAGTCCATTTTCTATAGATTCATCTCTACGCAAACGACCTACGAATACATCGTCTTTGTCTTGTGATATGATTGGCATAGGGTAGATATTCTTTTGCGGATCATCTAATAAGGTTATACCTTTTTGATTTTGGAGAAGTTGTTTTACTTCCTTCATCTCAAAAGGATTATTCAATTCTACATTAACACTCTCACTATGTCCGCCAAGAACAGGAACTCTTGCTACGGTTGAAGTTATCTTTATGGAGGAATCGGATAATATTTTCCTTGTCTCATTAACTAATTTCATTTCCTCGCTTGTGTAGTCGTTAGGTAGAAAATCTCCTCCGTGAGGAAGTACATTAAGGTAGATTTGATAAGGATATGCCTTTTCGGTTTGGATACCTTTTTGTTCATTTTCTAATTGTTTAACGGCTTTTACTCCTGTACCTGTTACAGATTGATAAGTAGAAACGACCAAACGTTTTATACCATAATGTTTGTGTAATGGAAATAGAGCCAAAACCATTTGTATTGTAGAACAATTAGGATTAGCTATTATGCGATCGCTATCTTTTACAGCCTGAATATTAATCTCTGGCACAACTAATGGAATATTCTCCTCCATACGCCAACAAGATGAGTTATCTACAACAGTTGTATCGTTTTTTGCAAACAAAGGGGCGAAAGTTTTTGAAACTTTACTGCCGGCAGAGAATATTGCGTAATTAGGTTTTTGATTTATTGCCTCCTCCACAGATACTACGGTTAGTTCTCTATTAGAGAAAGGAATTTTCTTACCAACGCTTTTCTCGGATGCAGAGGCTATTATCTCTTCTTGTGCAAAACCTCTCTCTTGTAATACTTTCAACATAACCGAACCTACTAAACCGGTTGCACCTACTACTGCTATTTTCATCTTATTTGGCTTTTGTGTCTTCTTTTGTATCTAAAAACAAGTTATAATATCCATAACTTTTATCGTTTTCTATAACTCCAAAACAGTATAATTTATTGCCTTATCTTTTGTTCTATTTTCTCTTTTTATATTACTTTTTGTTTTATTTATACTACAAAATAGGCATTTAGGTACTTATTTCGTTAAGCGATTATTTATAATTAAGACAAGAAAATATGGAAAAATATCTCTTTTATTAATCATCCGAAAGATTTTCTCTAATATATTGTTGATAGGCTTGATAAACATTTGCACGCGATAAGCATCCAACAAATTTACCTTTATCTGTAATCACTATTGTATAGCGATCGGTACCATGAAATTTCTTGGCTATTTTCTCCATCGGCTCATTAATATCAGCAATAAAGTATTCCGAATAGCGAACAATATCCTTAACTACAATTTTGTCGTAATATTCTTCGTGGAATAAGTACTTACGCACATCATCCAAGACAACTACACCTTTGAAATAACCTTCATTATCCTCAACAATAAAGAAATTACGATTAGATACTTCAACGCCGTGAATGATTTTACGCATCGTATCGTTGATATTTAGTTTGTAGAAATTTGTTTCCATTATCTTATGTTTATCCATAAAGTGTAGAGCAGAATAATCTTTATTATGTGTCATCAAATCGCCGTGTTGTGCCAAAGGAGAAGCATATACGGAATATTTTTTAGAAGCCTTTACGGTTAGATAAGCAATTGTTGTAGAGATTAGTAATGGTGCTAATAGATGATAACCACCTGTTACCTCTGCTATAAGGAATATTGAAGTTAGTGGGGCAAACATTATACCAGCCATTACAGAGGACATACCAACTAATACGAAATTGCTCTCCGATACTACTAATAAACCTGTTAAGTTTAGAAGTTTAGCAACAAAGAAGCCCACAAAACCACCTATAAACAGAGAAGGTGCAAATACTCCCCCTACTCCACCTGCCGAACATGTGATACTAGTTGCAAAAGATTTCAATAGAATAATACCCAAGAATACTAAAATAAATACTATTGTGTTATTAGACATATCATAGAAGAAAGAATTTTGGAATACTGCGTGAATATTGCCACTTAATAAGTTATTCAAAGCAGGATAACCCTCTCCGAACAAAGGAGGAAAGACGTAAATCAAACCACCTAACAACAAACCTCCCACAATAACTTTGAGTACGGTATTTAATCGTTTGAATACTTTGGTAACTAAACTATCTATTTTGAAATAATATAAACATACCACGGCAGATACCAAACCCAAGATAATAAAAGCAGGTATCTTATTAAGAGTAAAAGTAGCCGTTGAGACAAAAGTAAATGTTGCCGCCGAGCCAAGATAGAAATAAGAGACCATTGCAGCAGTTATGGCAGAGACCAACATAGGCAACATAGCAACCATACTCAAATCCAACATTAATACTTCAAAGGTAAACAAAATACCAGCAACCGGCGCCTTGAATATACCTGCTACTGCACCTGCTGCACCTGAGGCGACAAGTATTTTAGTTAAGTGTGGATTAAGATGCAAGAAACGAGAAATATTAGAACCTATTGCCGAGCCAGTATATACAATCGGAGCCTCCAGACCTACACTTCCTCCAAAACCTACTGTTATGGTAGAGGTTATTAGCGAAGACCAACAATTATGAGTTGCAATCTTGCCATCGTTACGAGATAAAGCATAGAGTACTTTACTAACTCCGTGCGAAAGATCAGCCTTGATAAGATAACGAACTAATATAACACTAATAGCAATACCTATCATAGGATACATAAGATACAAGAAATTGCCATTATCTAACGTGGAGAACGAAAAAGAAGTTATCCATCTATAAGTATATGAAACTAAATTCTTCAATATAACAGACGCTAAACCACAAAGTAATCCTATAATCAACGAAGCACCTACCAAGACTTGTGTTTTATTCAAGTGCAAGGTTTTCCACAATAGAAATTCTTTATAATAGTGCTTCCACGTCTTCATATTCATCAAAAATATTTGCAAAATTACGTATAATTTTAAAATAAACGCTTATTATTCTAATTTTTTTGGTACTTTTGCCATCCAATGCAACAAATAAAACACTTATTAACGACAATACAGTAATGAATATATATTCCTATAACGTAAATGGTATAAGAGCAGCAATGACAAAAGGATTTATGCAATGGTTAGAAGCTTCCCAAGCGGATATTGTATGTTTGCAAGAGACCAAAGCACAAGAAAATCAAATTCCGGTACTTGAATTCAAATCCATAGGTTATGATTGCTACTCTTTTAGTGCCAAAAAGAAAGGTTATTCAGGCGTTGCCATTCTTACCAAACTAACTCCCCAAAATATAGTCTATGGTTGCGGAGAAGAAATATACGATAACGAGGGTAGAATGATACGTTTGGACTTTGATAATCTGAGTGTAGCAAGTATTTATCACCCTTCGGGGACATCCGGTGAGGAAAGACAAAATTTCAAGATGCAATGGCTACATTTCTTTGAGCAGTACGCCCTCCAACTACAAAAACAAATCCCTCAATTAGTGCTTTGCGGAGATTATAATATATGCCATAAGGAAATAGATATACACGACCCTAAATCAAATAGCAAACATAGCGGTTTTCTACCAGAAGAACGTCAATGGATTAGTGATTTTTTGGCAAGTGGATTTACAGATTCTTTTCGTTATCTATACCCCGACAAAAAGGATGCTTATTCTTGGTGGAGTTATTTTGCTAATTCAAGACAAAAAAACAAAGGTTGGCGAATTGATTATTGTATGGTAAGTAATTATATCAAAGATCGTATCGTGGGAGCGTCCATTCACCCCGAGGCTATGCAATCCGACCACTGCCCTATCTCTGTACAGATTAGCGATTAATACAATAAAAGAAATAAAATAAAGACAAAAAACTTAAGAAAAACGATGAAAAAGACAGTTTTAGTAACATTAATTACTCTTTTGCTTACTTCGTGCGTTAGTCAAAAGAAATATAACGAAGTATTGCAGACAAACGAAACAACTAATAAGAAATTAAAAGATTGTTTGAACAATAACGCTACTTTGAGTGAGAATATTAGTGCGTTAGAAAAAGATCTAAATACCAAAAATCAAAACATAGAGGATTTAATAAAAGGAGATAAGAAATCTTCTGATTTATTAAAATCACTAAACAAAGAGAATGCAGACTTAAAGTCTCAATTAGAGGCGGCTAACAAACGTGTAAACGAAATTCTTACCGACAAGAGCGACAGATTAACCGAACTAAGCGACCAGTTATATCAAAGAGAAGAAGAGATTAATCGCAAAGAACAAACATTGGATAGTTTGCAAAACGAATTTGCAGAGAATCAACGCCAGATGAAAGAACTCAAAGCACAATTATCTAATAAGGAAGCACAATTGAATAAGATTCAAAAGACGTTGAAAGATGCTCTTTTAGGTTTTGAAGATAAGGGCTTAACGATTGAGAATAAGAACGGCAAAGTTTATGTCCTAATGGAAGAGAAATTACTCTTTGGCAGTGGTTCGTGGGAAGTTAGCGAGCAGGGAAAGAATGCTTTAAGCGAGATAGCAAGTGTTTTGGAAAAGAATACAGACATAGACGTTATGGTAGAAGGACATACGGACAACGTACCACTAAAAGGCAAGAATCAAATAAAAGATAATTGGGATTTAAGTGTTATGCGTGCAACGTCTATTACGAAGATTCTATTATCTGGAAATAAAATAGATCCCAAACGAATAGTTCCTTGTGGTAGAGGTGAATATGTACCAAAGGTAACTAACAATAACGCCGACAATAGAGCCAAAAATCGTAGAACAGAAATCATTCTTTCGCCAAAAGTTGATGAGATTATGCAGATTATCAAATAAGATTTATTTTTCTGCAATCATTCTTTGACCAAAGGTTAATAAAATATAACGATTCTAAAATACGATTTGGTATTTTTAACACAAAAAAGGAAAATTTTTATTCTATAAGAGAATTTTATTAGATAAGAATTTTCCTTTTTTTCTATTTTTTATTATTAGT
>CAVGDP010000001.1:0-6017 GCA_963627985.1 uncultured Eubacteriales bacterium | reverse complement strand
AATAGTTATTAATGTTATTCGAATAGTTATTAATGTTATTCGAATAGTTATTGATTTTATTTTGACGAAATGTGATGTTATTAGAATTTCTATTTCTTTAAAATGTTTTATTTTTCCTATCGGTGATTTTTTAAGATTGTTTTTTGAAAGAAAAAATGTGTGAAACATTACAATAAATGGAGTATTTGAAAGTTTTCTTAAAGAAGGTAGGGGAGATTGTTACTTCTCGTTATTTACTAATGATAAGTTTATTCTATCAAAATACATAATTCTTAACTTTATACTCTAATAATAAATATCTTATTCAAATAAAAGAAGTAAAAAATACAAGACAATTATAATAAAAACTATTATCCTTGCGTTAGCAATGAAAAATAATACAAAATGAATAAGAAAATATTAATATTGACAATTGTTGCATTAAGTTTTGTAACAATATCTGCTTTGAATCAAGTAAAAGCACAAACAACAGACGGATTAAAAATCACAGGTTATATTCAAGCACAAGCAGAATATGCAGGCAAAGACGCATTAAAGGTTTGGACAGGCTCGTATGATAAACAAAAGTATGACAATAGCGACCATTTTCTTACGTATGGTGTTAGGAGGGGAAGAATTAGATTTACCTACAATAAAAATAACGCTAAAATGGTCGTAGAATTTAATACGAGTGAGAGTGGAGTTACTCCCATTAAGGCTTATTTAGGTTGGGATGCTTTACCTTGGCTAACCTTACAAGCAGGTTTATTGAATAGTTTCTTTGGAGATGAATTAATGTACTTATCTCCACTACAAGAGACAATGGATAGAACATACCTAACACACCAATTATTTCCTGGTTTGCACGAAGTAGGACTCAAAGCGATATTCAAAGCACCCAAAGAGTCTTCTTTTAATGGTTTGAAATTAGAATTAGCAGCTGTTTCGGGTAATGGTATTGCCAAGACACCGGATGGAAGAATTGCTTTGGAGACACATTTGAAATATGATCGTACAACTAATGATGGTTTTATGAAATGGGGTTTGGGTCTTTCGTATTATAATGGTAAAGTAAATAACGCAGATAGCATTCATTACACTTTTGCAAACGATCAATGGAATGCAGAAAACGTTGGAGTAAATAAGAAAAATAAACGTGAATATTTTGGTATAGATGGACAATTAACTTTCCTTAATGATTGGGGACGTTCTAATCTTAGAGCAGAATATATCTTTGGTACTCAACCTACAATAGAAAATGGTTTTGAAGGAGCAAAGAATAATCAATATGATATAAATAAGGCATATTCTTACGAAAGAAATTTCAATGGTTATTATCTTTATTATGTGCAAAATTTAGGTAAGAGTGATTTTCAAACTATTTTGAAAGCTGCTTATTATGATTTCAACACTAAGGCTAATAAAGACAACGCCATGAATAGATTTGATTTAGCTTATCAAAACTATGGTTTTGGTTTGATATGGAATCCGACCAAAAATGTTCGTTTGAGTGCTTTTTATGATTGGTATATTAACGAAGAATCTACTACTGTGGAGGGTTATGATAGACAAGTTCCTAACGATGTCTTAACTGTTCGTATGCAGGTTAGTTTCTAAATAAATATATTGTATGCTTAACTTATCAGATACCATAACCGCACCAGCGACAGGTAATATTGTTTCAGCTTTGGGTATAATTCGTTTATCAGGACCGAAGGCTATTGATATTATCTCTCAAATATTTGTGCCAAGTAATAAAAAAATATTCAAGGATATTGTCAAGGCTAATACATTATATTATGGTACAATAGTCAAAGAGGAGAATATTGTAGATGAAGTTGTTGTAAGTGTTTTCTTGTCTCCTCATTCTTTTTCGGGCGAAGATACCATAGAGATAACTTATCATGGTAGTCCATTTATTCAACAAGAGATATTACAAATACTTATTTCTAATGGTGCAAGATTAGCAGAGAGGGGAGAATTTTCTTTGCGTGCTTTTCTTAATGGTAAAATGAATTTATCACAAGCAGAAGCTGTTGCCGATTTGATAAAATCTACTAATGAGGCATCGCATGATTTAGCAATCAAACAATTAAGAGGACAATACAATACATATCTAAAAGAGTTAAGACAAAGATTTCTTAAGATTGCTTCCTTATTAGAGTTGGAGATTGACTTCTCTGCCGAGCAGGAAATATTTGTTTCAAGAGAGGAACTCAAAAAAGAATTAGACCAAGCACAACAAACAATTACCCTTTTGGTGCAATCATTCGCCAAAGGTAACGCATTCAAAAAAGGAATACCTATTGCTATTGTTGGACAACCAAATAGTGGTAAATCTACTCTCATGAATGCTCTATTGAAAGATGATAGAAGTATAGTATCTTCAATAGAAGGAACCACAAGAGATACAATAGAGGAGACAATCAACGTAGAGGGTTTATCTATTCGCTTTATAGATACGGCAGGTATAAGACAAAGTGATAATGAAATAGAAAAAGAAGGTATCAAACGCTCATTTGTAGCAATAGAAAAGGCTCAAAAAATAGTTTATCTCGTAGATGCATCCAAAGATGACGCACAATCTATAGATTATCAACTAAAATTTCTAAAAGAAGAATTAATTCATTCTACTACTAAACACAATAACGAACAATTAGATCTTATACAAGAAAATAGAATAGAGAACGAACTCAAAAGAAATCTTATTTTGGTAGTCAATAAAGAGGATATATCTACTATTCCACTAAAAGATAGAGAGTATTTAGTAGAAAATAAGGCGATATTTATTAGTGCCAAATTAGGTAAAGGTATAGATAAGGTATTAAAGGCTATATTGAAAGATTTTTCTAATGAAGAAATTCATACCAAAGTATTTGTTACTAACGCAAGACATTATCAAGCTCTAATGAATGCACAACAAAGCGTAGATATGGCAATAAATTGTTTAGAGAATAATCAAAGTGCGGATATTATTAGCGAGAATATTCGTCAGGCAACAGAATATATTGGACAGATTACGGGCGAAATTACCAACGATGAAATACTTGGCAATATATTTTCAAGTTTTTGTATCGGAAAATAGCAATTAATTTAAATAGTTTTTCTTTGTTCAAAAAAAAATTTATAACTTTGCAAATTCAATTAAGATAATAGAGAGATGGAAAATAGAGAAGAAAGAATAAATAATGATGTTTATTCAAAAGCCTTAAAAGCAGGGAAGAGAACATATTTCTTTGATGTAAAAAAAACAAAAGATGATGAAAAATATCTTGTTATAACTGAAAGCAAAAAGGTTTTCAATCAAACAGATGGTTCTTTTGAGTACGACAAACACAAAATCTTTTTATACAAAGAGGATTATGATAAATTTGCCAATACATTAGAGGATATGATTGAGTATATTCGTACAGGTATTCCATTAAAAGAAGAAGTGGATGCAAGACGCAAAGAAGATACATTAACAAAAGACGATTTCAAATACTAATTTGTGTAAGGAGTATTGAATGACAAAGATAATAGCAATTGCAAATCAAAAAGGGGGCGTAGGTAAGACGACCACGGCTATTAATTTGGCTGCATCGCTCGCAGTAATGGACAAAAAAACATTACTCATAGACGCAGATCCACAAGCTAACGCTACATCGGGTTTGGGAATTAATTCCGATGAAGTAAGGAATAGTATATATGAATGTATTATTGATGGAGTAGAGGCAACAAATGCAATAATAGAGACTTCTACTCCTTCATTAGATTTATTACCTTCGCGGATAGATTTAGTTGGTGCAGAAGTAGAATTAACCAAAATAGACCACAGAGAGTATAAACTCAAAAATATTATAACTAATATAAAAGACAATTACGACTATATTATTATAGATTGCTCTCCTTCTTTGGGTCTTGTTACTATTAACGCATTTGTTGCTTCTAATAGCGTGATTATACCAGTACAATGTCAATATTTTGCTTTGGAAGGTTTGGGCAAATTGCTTAATACTATAAAGATTGTGCAAGGAAGTTTGAATACCTCTTTAGAAATAGAAGGTATCTTACTAACAATGTTGGACAAACGTTTAAGACTTAATAGACAAGTTGCAGAAGATGTTTACAAGCATCTTAAACAATTAGTTTTCAATACAATTATTTATAATAATGTAGCACTTGCCGAAGCTCCTTCACACGGTATGAGTGCTATAATGTATAATGCCAATTCCACCGGAGCAATTAATTATATGAATTTGGCAGAAGAGATTATTCAAAGGGACGATCAAAGAAAACAATAGCGATATGACGAAAACAAAATCACCTGCTTTGGGCAAAGGACTTGAAGCCTTGTTAGGTAATATAGATAGCGATAATATACTTAATAATAATGATAGCGTTGAGGTTAATGTTGAGATAGCGAACATACCTACCGATCAAATTATACCTAATCCCGATCAACCAAGAAAAGAATTTGATCCCCAAACTCTTATAGAACTTTCGCAAAGTATTAGAGAGAATGGAGTAATAGTACCGATAACGGTCAATAAGAAAGACGATAAATACATAATAATAGCAGGAGAGAGACGTTATAAAGCAAGTAAGATGATAGGATTGAAAGAAATTCCTGCCTATATACGAATCGTTACTCCGACCGAACAGATGCGTATGGCTCTTATTGAGAATATTCAACGCGATGACCTCAATTCCATTGAGATTGCACTATCTTTTAAAGCCTTATTAGATCAGACGCAACTAACACAAGAGGATTTGGCCAAGAAAATAGGTAAGAGTCGTACCCATGTAGCTAATTATTTGCGTTTACTTCAATTGCCGGCCGAGATACAAATTGCTATGCGTTCGGGTAAACTATCTATGGGACAGGCACGTGCCTTGATTAATATAGAGGATGAGAAAAAACAATTAGATCTTGCTCATAAGATAATAGAAGAGGGGCTTAGTGTTAGAGAAGTTGAAGTACTTTCCAATAAGGCAAAGACAAAACAAACACCTAAAACTATCAAGAAAACAAAGTTTCTACCCGAGAGACACACTGCATTTATGAATGATTTTTCCAAACATTTGAATACGATAGTATCTATAAAGCGTTCGCAGAGAGGTAAAGGTAGTATAACCATTCCTTTCAAAAACGACAAAGAGTTTGAGCGTATTGTTGCCTTATTAGAAAATAAATAGATAAAGAGGATGAAAATGAAATGTATATTTCTTTTTGTCCTTACTTTGTTTATTGGGACTAGGTTATTGTCTCAACCTAATCTTATTGTTACCGATAATTTCTATACGAATACGATAGAGGATACAGTACTTACGATAGATACTCCTAATAATATTGATAATTTTCTAATTACTAATAATTTAGATACTACTAAATCTGTTCTTTTGCTATCGCATTCACCCAAGAAAGCGACTTTGTTATCTACTTTTATTCCTGGTGCAGGTCAGATTTATAACAAACAAGCATGGAAGGTGCCAATAATATATTTAGCAGCTGCGGGAGTTACTTATTTTGCTATAACTAATGGAAAAAACAAGAATAAATTCAAAGATGAGTACTACAATCGTATCAATGGGCGAACGGATTTACTTCTAAACGACTATATTTCTTACACGGACGATGGTATATATAATCTTTATAATGCCTATAAAAGTAATTTTCAATTGAGTATAATAGTTGGAGTGGTTTTTTATGCTTTGCAGATAATGGACGCTTACGTTTATGCACATTTGTTTAATTTCAACTTAACGGAGGATTTATCTATGAATATTTCACCCTTCTATCTCCCTTCAACTAACCAATTTACTACTAATCATTGTTTAGGTTTTTCTTTCAATTTTCAGTTTTAGACTCCTTTATTTTCCTTTTCTAAAATAAAACGTTACTTCGTCAAAATAATTACTGATTTTATTTTGATAATTACTGATTTTATTTTGATAATTACTGATTTTATTTTGACGAAATAAGATACTATTCGAATTTCATTTTCTTTAAAATGTTCTATTTTCCCTATCGTAAAAATTTAAGCAATGTTTCACGG